>CAMTWE010000041.1:0-17544 GCA_947085395.1 uncultured Bacteroidota bacterium
CCATAAAAATTATCGTTTTGCAAATTGAAACGAACTTTTTCTGGTTGATTAATATCTTCTTGATTGATATCAAATTGGGATCCATCAAAAGCAGTATAAACTTTTAATAATCCATTTTTAAATTGATGGCGATAAACCATTTCGCCAGCTAGTGATTGATAAGGATTGTTCCAATCCACCGATTGCGGAATCAATTGTTGATAAGGTTCCAAATTGATGTAAGCAGCATTAAAAGTTAACGAATTATTATTCCATTTTTGAGTATTTCCAACGCCTAAACCCACAGTCATCAATGAAATATCGGTTTGTTCCTGTACGGCCTCATCTATGGTATTTAAAGTTAACACGCTTGAAAGCGCTTCCCCATATTCAGCACTGTATCCTCCCGTTGAAAACGAAATTCCGCTAAACAAAAATGGTGAAAATCGACCCCGGGTTGGTAAATTATTAGCCGTTGCTCCATACGGTTGAGCCACTCTAAGTCCGTCCACAAATGTTTGAGTTTCATCTGCTTCGCCACCACGAACAAATAAACGACCACTTTCACCCACTGTTTGAGTCCCTGGTAAAGTAATTAATGCCCCAATAATATCTCCAGCAGATCCCGCAGTTGTGACGATATCCAAAGGTTTTAAAACGGAGACCCTTGCTTTTTCTCCAGCTTCAAAGGTTCCGGCAGTGAGCACAACAGCATCCAAAGTATTGACATTTTCTTTAAGTTTTATGGATTGATTTTGGAATCGACTTACATCAATTTCTTTTTTATAGGTTTCAAAAGACATAAAACTAACTGCCAATATTTTAGTTCCGGTTCCAGTTGTTTTAAAAGTAAAATTGCCATTTTCATCGGTTGAGCTTCCGTCATAAGTTCCTTCTAAATAAACATTCGCGCCAGAAATGCCAACTCCTTTTTCATCGATAACTTTTCCTGAAATTACAGATTGAGAAAAACCTTGGAATCCAAAAAATAAAAGAATTACTGTAAAAATTATTTTCATAAGATTGGTTTTGAAAGTCCAAAATTGTTCAAAAACTTTTACCTTAAAAATTAATTATTACCGAATTGTAGAAATTAAAGGATGAGATGTGAAAAAGAGGGTATCTTTAAAAAAATACATCAATTTAAAAATACATTTAACTTATTTCAGCAATAAAATAACGGTCGATAAAATATACTCAACACCAATGGCAATTACAATAAATCCGATAATTCTTGACAATGCATTGATGCCCGATGAACCCAACGCTTTTACAATTATTTGTGAGCTGCGTAAAATGAAGTAGATTAAAACAGAAATAACCAAAATGGCGCCTGTTAAAATTCCTCTTTCTAAAACCTGTGTATATTCTTGATGATAGGTGATTAATAAAGAAATAGTTCCTGGGCCGGCTAACATTGGTATGGCAAGTGGGGTTAAAGAAACATCATCTTGTTGCATTGCCTCCGAGCTCATTTTTTCGCTCATCCCTTTGTGTTGATTAAATTTTCCTGTTAACAAGGCAAAACCAGAGGTGGCAATAATCAATCCACCGGCAATTTTTAAAGAACTTAAACTGATGCCAAAAAATACCAATATAAATTTTCCTAAAAAGAAAGAAACAAACAAGATAATAAACACATTTACTGCCGTTGAAAAGGCGATTTTATTGATTTGTTTTTTGGTTTTTTCTTTTGTCAAGCCAACAAAAATTGGCACTGTTCCCAACGGATTGATAACAGAAAAAATAGCGGCCAAAGCAATTAAAAATAAACTCATGAATTTTTTTGGTAAAAGTAATGATATGTTTTAAAACTAATATTAAAGAATTGTTATGATTCTGTTTTTTTATGGAATGATTAACCACAATTATTTCATTTATCTAAATGCCAAATACTAGCTACTTGATACTTGGTACCAGCTACCAGCTACTTGATACCAGCTACTAATTTCCATCAATTAACTTTTCTAAAATATTGATAGCTGCAGTCGTAATTTTAGTTCCGGGTCCAAAAATTCCGTTAACGCCAGCCGCAAGTAAAAAATCATAATCTTGACTCGGAATTACACCACCAACAACCACTAAAATATCACTTCTTCCGTAGTTTTTGAGTTCCTCAATCACAAGTGGCATCAATGTTTTATGTCCGGCTGCTAAAGACGAAATTCCTAGAATATGCACATCATTTTCAACGGCTTGTTTCGCAACTTCTTTGGGTGTTTGGAAAAGTGGGCCAATATCAACATCAAAACCTAAATCGGCAAAACTGGTAGCTACTACTTTTGCACCTCGGTCATGACCATCTTGCCCCATTTTTGCCACTAAAATACGAGGTCTTCTGCCTTCCATTGTTGCAAATTGGTTGGCTAATTCAATGGCTTTATTGAATTCCTTATTGTTTTTAATGGTTCTTGAATACACTCCTGAAATAGATTTTATTTGCGCATGATATCGTCCAAAAGCAATTTCTAAAGCATCAGAAATTTCGCCTAAAGTGGCTCTTTCTTTTGCTGCTTTGACAGCCAAATCTAATAAATTTCCTTCACTTGTTTGCGCACAATGCGTTAAATTTGATAAAGTTTCCTTAACTTTTTCGTTATTTCTGTTTGATTTGATGGAGGTCAATCTATTTATCTGACTTAAACGTACTGCATCATTATCAACTTCTAAAATACTTAAATGATCTTCTTCTTTTAATTGATAGGCATTTACCCCAACTATAATATCTTGTTCGCTGTCAATTTTTGCTTGTTTAACTGCAGATGCTTCTTCAATACGCATTTTAGGAATTCCGGCTTCAATTGCTTTTGTCATGCCTCCAATTTGTTCAACTTCTTGAATAAGTTCCCAAGCTTTTAAGGCAATTTCTTCTGTTAATTGTTCTACATAAGTTGAGCCAGCCCAAGGGTCAACCGTTTTTGTAATATTAGTTTCTGCTTGTATGTAAATTTGAGTATTGCGTGCAATGCGAGCCGAAAAATCAGTAGGTAATGCAATGGCTTCATCCAACGCATTGGTGTGTAAGCTTTGTGTTCCACCCAAAGTTGCTGCCATGGCTTCAATGGTGGTTCGGGCTACATTGTTAAAAGGATCTTGTTCTGTTAAACTCCAACCACTGGTTTGGCAATGCGTTCGTAATGACATGGATTGTGGTTTCTTCGGATTGAATTGTTTGACCAATTTTGCCCAAAGCATTCTACCTGCTCTTAGTTTTGCAATTTCTAAAAAATGATGCATCCCAATCGCCCAAAAAAAGGAAAGTCGAGGCGCAAAATGATCGATATCCAATCCGGCTTTGATACCGGTTCTTAGATATTCAATTCCGTTTGCCAAGGTATAAGCCAATTCAATTTCTGGTGTTGCACCTGCTTCTTGCATATGATATCCGGAGATGGAAATGGAATTAAATTTCGGCATTTTTTGGGTGGTATATTCAAAAATATCGGCGATGATTTTCATCGATGGCGTAGGCGGATAAATATAAGTGTTGCGCACCATAAACTCCTTTAATATATCATTTTGAATAGTTCCGGAAAGTAATTGTTGGGCAACTCCTTGTTCTTCTGCCGCCACAATATAAAAAGCCATGATAGGCAAAACTGCACCATTCATGGTCATTGAAACCGACATTTCATCCAACGGAATTTGATCAAAAAGCAATTTCATATCTTCAACAGAATCAATGGCAACACCTGCTTTTCCGACATCGCCCTGAACTCGCTCGTGGTCTGAATCATAACCGCGATGCGTTGCTAAATCAAAAGCAATAGATAAACCTTTTTGACCGGCAGCTAAATTTCTTCGATAAAAAGCGTTGCTTTCTTCGGCGGTTGAAAATCCAGCGTACTGGCGAATTGTCCAGGGTTTATTCACATACATGGTGGAATAGGGACCTCTTAAAAAGGGCGGAATTCCGGCAACAAAATTTTCATGTTGAAGCGATGAAGTAACTTTGTCAATGGTCTTGACTTGCAGTTTAGAAAAATCCTTACGCTTCATGATTTAAACGATTTTGTTCATATTGCTCGGTTAATCGGGTTTGAATAATAGGAGAAATTAGTGTTTTTCTCACTTTTTTTCTCACAAAAGGATATATTTCAATAGCTGATTTCATTTGATCTGATGGATTGGGATATTTGTTACTTCCCAAAATAATCAGTTTATTTTCATCAAAAAGTGCTTGTTCTTTTTGAGCGTTTTCAGTTATTTTTCTATAGATGATTCCTTCTTTTAGTTGTTTTAGAAATCCGCCACCTTGTTCAATTTCTTTAAAAATTGCCAATGATTTTTCTGCCATTTGTTTGGTGATAGTTTCAATAAAATAAGAATTGTTTGCCATTTGGGCGGTATCCTTGAAATAACTTTCTTCTTTTAAAATCAACAATTGATTTCGGGCAATTCGTTCACCAAATTCATTGCGTTTGCTGAAAATTCTGTCATAAGAAACGTTAGAAATAGTGGTAACGCCACCCAAAATAGCACTCATACACTCGGTTGTAGTACGCAACATATTGGTGTTGTAATCATAAATAGTTTTGTTGCGTAAGGTTGGAATTGCAAATATTTTTGGTGTTGCCTCAACATTATATTCGTTTAACAATAGTTTCCATAAATACCGAAAAGCTCTCAATTTTGATATTTCGAAGAAATAATTACTTCCTACAGAAAAATGAAATTGAATTTGAGACGCAACTGAACTTCCAAAATGATTTAAATATTCATTGGCTTGTGCTAAAGCATAAGCAATTTGTTGGATATTGTTGGCTCCTGCATTTTGATAAATACAGCAGTTTACGCTTAATAAATATTGATTTTTTTCAATTTTTTTGAAAATATTTTCAATAATTTCATGGTCTTTTTTTAAATTGATAAACCAATTACCAGTTTCTGCTAAGTTGCCAATAAGGTCTAGATTGTAGAAAATATTTTTACCTTTTAATTGTTGGATAAGATTTGATAAAAATGCTTCCTCTAAAAATTTAAAATCAAAATGAATTTCAGTTGCAGGAAATTCATCAAAAATATGTTGGAGTAAAAGTGTTGCGTTAAATTTTTCGATAACAATAAATTGGATAGATTGTGCACCTCTTTTTAAAGAATCTAAAGCTATTGTATTGGCTTTTTTTTCATCAGAAACAAAAATAGTTTGACAAATTTTGTAGGATTCATGCATAGTTGGAACCTCTACACTTTCTATTTCATCGGCATGATAAAAGGGTTTAATGGTTATTCCGTCTAAAGTTTGGGTAAGTAAAGTATTGTTATAATCGGCGCCGTTTAAATCAAATTGGATTTTTTGTTTCCATTGTGATGCGCTTACAACTTCGAATTCATCAAATAGAAAATTTTTCATAGCTATTGTTTTATGGTGTCATATTCAATTAAAAAAAGTTCTTCATTTTCTTTCTTCATCTTGTATTCTTCACGCGCAAATTTTTCTAGTTTTTTCGGATTTTTTAAATCTTTAATAATTTTTTTATCTTGTTCAATTTCTTTAGAATAAAAAGCTCCATTAGATTTAAGTTTTTCAATTTCTTTATCTAACATTTGGTGTGTTTCTAAAGAATTTTGATCAAAAAAAAGCATCCAAACAGCAAAACCAATGGTAATTAAGAAATATTTATTGGTTAAAAATCTAAATATTCTTTTTTCTTTGAGCTGCTTGAAAGTCATAATTATTAAAGTTTATTACTAATTACGGTTCTAACAATATCAATAGCTACAGTATTGTATCTATCATTTGGGATGATAATGTCTGCATAGGTTTTAGTAGGTTCTATAAACTGCTGATGCATAGGTTTTAAAGTACTTTGATATCTTCCCAAAACTTCATTAATATCCCTGCCGCGTTCTTCAATGTCGCGTCTAACTCTGCGTATCAATCTTTCATCGGCATCGGCATGAACAAAGATCTTAATATCAAACAAATCGCGTAGTGCTTTACTGTTAAAAATTAAAATTCCCTCTACAATAATAACATTTTTTGGATGTGTTTTATGGGTGTCTTTGGTTCTGTTGTGTGTTATAAATGAATAAACCGGTTGCTCAATTACATTTCCTTTTTTAAGTTCAGCTACATGCTCTACCAACAAATCAAAATCAATAGCATTTGGATGATCAAAATTAATTTTGGTGCGATCTTCATACGAAAGATCTACGGTTTCTTTATAATAAGAGTCTTGAGAGATAACACAAACTTCATCGGGTGGTAGTTCATGAAGGATTTGATTTACCACTGTTGTTTTTCCACTACCAGTTCCACCAGCGATTCCAATTATAAGCATAAGTTGTTTTTTAAATACTTTACAAATTTAGGAAAAATAGTGAGTGAATGTTAATAAAAACAAAAAAAGTACGCATTAATTAAACCTTCTTTTATTGAGTTGTTAGGAGGTTTTAAATTGTAATTTGAAGATTATTCTACAAATGCAGAACGCTAGCCAACTAATTTATATTGATAATTTTTGGAAGGTTGGTTAGACTAAGCTTTGCTGTTAAATTATGAATGTGATAATTTTACGTTGGATTTTTAATAAAAAAAATCCTCAAAACTGAAGACTTAATTATTTTGTCGGGGTGGCAGGATTCGAACCTGCGACCTCCTGCTCCCAAAGCAGGCGCGATAACCGGGCTACGCTACACCCCGAAGGTGTTTATTTTTTATTTTTATTTTCCAGTAGCTTTGGACACAATAATCGGGCTACAATTTATCCCGCTCATGCGGGACTACACCCTAAAAATAGGATTGCAAATATAGTACTTCTTTAATGCTTCGCAAATGATTATTCAAAAATTATTTTATAAAGACGCGATATTGAAGTTGAGAGTTCTTCAACGCCAATATTCCGGCTTTTTCTGATGCTCTCTTTTCCATCAAAAAAAATTAAAATGGTAGGTTCTACAAAAACTCCGTAATGTGCAGCAACGAACGGTAACTGTAACATATCAATAAAATAAAAGGAAATTTTTGGAAAATTATGCTGAATTAATTCAAATATTTTGGGTTCTAATGCTTCTCCTAATGAGCATTTAGTTGTAGAAAAGAAAAACAAAACACCTTCATTTTCATCCAATATTTTTTTTGATTTATCAATTGAATTAAATGTATTATAAATCATAATTGTTATTAAGTGGTTAAAATTAAACAATTCAGATAACTATAATATCAGAATTATTTTAAATGATATTGATATTATAAAAAATGATATTCCAATGAGAACAATGAATTTAAAAGCACTAAATTTGTATAAAAATTAATATTTATGTCAAATATAGTTGAAAAAATAAAATGTCTTATAATAGGATCTGGTCCTGCTGGTTATACAGCAGCCATTTACGCAGCAAGAGCTGATTTAAATCCTGTGATGTACACAGGAATGCAAATGGGCGGACAGTTAACAACTACTACCGAAGTCGATAATTTTCCTGGTTACCCTAACGGAGTTGATGGAACTGCCATGATGGAAGATTTAAAAAATCAGGCAGAACGTTTCGGAACTGAAGTGCGTTTTGGATTGGTAACTAAAGTGGAGTTTAGCAAAGAAATTGGTGGAATTCATAAAATTACAGTTGATGAATCTCACTTAATTGAAGCCAATACCGTTATTATTGCAACGGGTGCAACTGCAACTTATTTAGGAATAGAAAGTGAAGAACGATTAAAAGGTGGAGGTGTTTCTGCTTGTGCAACCTGTGACGGATTTTTCTATAAAGGTCAGGATGTTATTGTAGTTGGCGCCGGTGATACTGCTGCAGAAGAAGCTACTTATTTGGCTAATTTATGTACAAAAGTTACCATGTTGGTGAGAAGAGATGAAATGAGAGCTTCAAAAGCGATGCAAAATAGGGTTTTTAATACTAAAAATTTGGTGGTAAAATTTAATACCGAAATTGATGAAATTTTGGGTGATAAAGTTGTAGAAGGTGTTAGAGTTGTTAACAATATTACCAAAGAAAAAGAAGTGATTCCTGTAACTGGGGTGTTTATCGCCATTGGCCATAAACCCAATACCGATATTTTTAAAAATCAGTTAACAATGGATTCTGTGGGTTATTTAATTACCGAAGGAAAAACAACCAAAACCAATTTACCGGGCGTTTTTGCAGCTGGTGATGTGCAGGATAAAGATTACCGACAAGCCGTAACTGCCGCCGGAACAGGTTGTATGGCAGCTTTAGATGCTGAAAGATATTTAGGTTCTTTGCATAATTAAAATGATAATAGACTAAAAAATCCCACATTTGTGGGATTTTTTTATTTTTAAAAAAGCTTAAATGGCTTCTTTTTATAAATTCTTGCCTTTCCTTCTAATTTTTCTATTTCAATAGCGGGTTCATTATAAATGGAGATAGAAGCATTTTTTTCAGCATTTATTTTAATGCTATCCTTTACATTTACAGTGATGTCTGTTCTAGAATTGGCATTAATTTTGGCATTTTCAACTTTAAAATCATCGCCCTTAAAAGTAGCATTTTTTGTTGCTATAATGTCTAAATTTTTTCCTTTTCCTTTAGCAATTAATACACTATTGTTTTTTATTTCGGTTGATAAAGAATCTATTTCACCATCTAGTTTTAACTTGCAAGATTCACTAATTGATGATTTTAAGTTCTTAGAAAAAACATTGAATTTTAAATTTGATTTTTTAAATCCATTGATTACAAAATTATCAGCATCAATTTTCATGTCAAAATTTGATTTATCATAAGCATTGATGGTGAGTGATTTTAAAATAATTCTTGTATCTGCATAAATATTAGCATTGTTAAACGCCGTAATTTTATTGAGTTTGTCAGTTACTGTAACATACATCTTTAATTTGGTGCTTTTAGAAATTTTGTCTGATAGATAAATTTTTAAAGTTTCGCCTTCCATTTTTGCTTGTACAGAATTTTGCAAATTTTCATCGGTTTCTACCGTAACAAATGGAGTAGTTCCTTGGAAAAGATAGACCTCAATATCGCCCTTTATTTCCATCGATGTAAATTCTGCAATATCCCTACTTTGAGTGAAAATAACTTTATTTCCTTTTAATTTTCCTTGTGCGCTAACACTTATAGAAATTGATAAAAAGAGGATTAGTAAAAATTGATTTTTAAGTTTCATAAGGGTGTCTTTATAATTAGCTATAAATGTATAAAAAAAAACCATCCCCACATGCGGGATGGTTCTTGAGAATTCGTGTTTTTAATAAAATTAATTTTTGTAAACACTTCCGCCAGATGAGGTGTTTTTAATTTGATTTTTTGGATTTCCATCAAAATTGATACTGCCACCGCTACTGGCTGTTGCATTTAGTATATTGCTAGCATAAACCTCCATGCTAGAACCACTCGATGCTTTTGCTGTTACTTCGGATGCTTCTAAACGATTGGCGTTGATAGTTGATCCGCTTGATGCTTTGGCTGTAAAATTGTTTGTTTTCCCGATTATTTTAATACTAGAGCCGCTAGATGCAATACTGTTAATTTCGGTTGCTATAATTTCTACCCGAATGCTCGATCCGCTACTCGATTTTAATTGAACCGATTCTGAGCGAATTGCATTTTCTGAAATTATGGAACTCCCGCTCGAACTTCTTAAATTGTTTATTTTTTTTGCAGTTACATACACATTTTTTACCGTTGCTTTTCTAACGTTTTCATCAAAATAAACTTCTAAAATTTGGTTGTTATTTACTTTGGTAATTAAAATATCTTGTAAGTTTTCATCGGTTTCTACCGTAATTTCTTCCTCATTTCCTTGGGTTAAAATTAAGTTGATGCCCTGACTAACTTTAATGCCTTCAAAACTACTATTTGCAATACGCTCTTTGGTAGTAACTTGCTTGTTCCCTCTCGTTCCTTTTAAAACACAAGAAGTTGTTGAAAAAATAATCAATAAAAAGAATAATATTTTAGCTGTTGTTTTCATATGTGAATATTTTATTTGTTTTTTATTTGTCATATGGAATACGCCAGTTTGATTAAAATATTTTCATCAAAGTTTGTGTTTTTGCAAACATGGCTATTTCATATTATTTGATATTTGATAAGGTTAAAATAATGTAACTATTTTTTATTATTTAAAAATAAAATGAGATAAAAATTAGAATATTAGTTAATTAGATTTTTTTAATTTCTATCTATTTTCGTTTTCTATATTGTAAGTTCCCAATTTTTTTGAGGAATCATTTTGTTGTCACCCACTTTTAAACGAGATTTTTTAGCATTTTCATTTACTTTGATGTCAATTCCGTCTGCGTCAATTTTTAGATTTACCTGATCTTTTTCATTGATGTTTTTGATGAGCTCGCTACAGTCTAAACATTTCAATCCTTCATTAGTCATTTGATAGTAATGTTTTACCATATCATCATCATAAATATCATCAGTATTTTCAACATTATTTAAAAATGTTTTAGTTGTTTTATCTAAATAAATGATAGAATTTAGCGGTAAAAATACGGTAATTTTCACTTCTTGATCTTGGTAAATATTTTCTAAATCAGACAAAAAATAACCGTCTAATTGTAATTTTCCATCTACCAAATTAAATTTATATTCCATTTTTTCCGCAAATTCATTGGCGTTTTTTCTAGTATTTCCTTCGGCTTCTTTTCTAATTTTTACAAATGTTAGATCGGAATCACTTTTTTCAAAATCTAGTTTAATTTTTGAGGAATATAATTTTTCTACACCATTATCAACAACTACTTCAAAACCATGTCTTTTTCGTAGTGATTTTGAATCTGTAAATTGATCATTTCCTACCATTTTAATTTTTAAAGTATCAGAAATTATGTGTGGTAAATCTTGATTAATAGTATGAGAACCATTATATGCAGTATGTGTTGAGTATTCAATTCCGGAAAAAATTAATCCTAAAATAGAGACTAACCACAAACCTAGTAAAGTTAATTTAAAAGTTTTTCCCATGGTTTTAGCGCTATTGGATATGATTTTGACACCTAACATAAAAAGGAAAATAAAAGGAACCGCAATGGCGGTTAAAATAAAAATGATTAATAGCCAAACAGGCAAAGTTGATTTAAAGAAAAATGGGGGATAGGACGCAAAATCAGGTCCAAATCCGAGTATTTCAAAAGTACCCAAAGAAAATCCTCCTGCAATTAAACTAAAAATAATAGCCGTTGCAATGATAATAATTAAGATGCCTATAAACTTGCCAATGACCATAAATACCGTTGCCAAAATTTTTCCTAAAGTATCTATAATTTCTTGGGATCCTGTTTTAACTTTATCATAATTTGCCCCTTTTATTTTCTCACTTACATCTTTAAATTCTTCTTTTATTTTGCGTTCTATATTGCTTAAAGTTACTGCTTCGCCTCTCATTTGTAGTTTTTCTGCAGTGGTTTTAGCTTCTGGAACTAGAATCCAAAAAATTAAATAAGCTAAAAATCCGAATCCAAATCCAAATGCTAGTATTAACCAAAGTATGCGAATCCAGATAACATCAATTCCAAAATAATGTCCTAAACCAGCTGAAACACCTCCTAAAACTTTATCGTCAGAATCTCTAAATAATTTTTTTGAAGTATGCGATGTTTGATAAGTCGGTTTTTTATCATTAAAAAGTTCTTCATCAAAAACATAATCTTCTGGTTGTCCCATCACTTTGATTATTTCATCAATGTGTTGTTCATTTATAACCTGTCTTTCTTCTTTTATTTTTTCTGATAATAACTCACTAATTCGCGCTTCTATATCAGCAATAATTTCGTCCTTTCCAAAAGGATCGTTACTTAGTGAAGCGTTTATGGCATCTAAATAGCGTCTTAATTTTTCATATGCTATTTCATCTATATGAAAATAGATGCCTCCTAAATTGATATTGATGGTCTTATTCATTTTATGTTGATTTTTTGTTAGTGATAAGGGTAACTGCTTCGTGTAATTCTTTCCAAGTTTGGTCTAATTCTTTCAGAAATATTTTACCGGTTTCTGTAAGTCCGTAATATTTTCGTGGGGGTCCAGAAGTTGATTCTTCCCAACGGTAATAGAGCAATCCGTCGTTTTTTAAACGTGTTAAAAGCGGATAAACGGTTCCTTCTACCACCAACATTTTAGCGTCTTTAAGTAGGGAAAGAATTTCATTAGTATAAGCATCTTCATGTTGTAAAACTGATAAAATGCAATATTCTAAGACTCCTTTTCGCATTTGCGCTTTGGTGTTTTCAATGTTCATTTTGAGGGTTTTTAAATTTTTATTTGATAAATCTAATTCGTAAAGGATAGTTATAAATTTCTCCTTGTTGTGCTTTTATTGCTGCTATAATAATCACAATAAATTTAAATAGCATCATGCTCCCAAACAATAAGATGATTCCAAAAATTGAAAACCATCCGCCAGTTGAAAATAATTGATTCATTTGTTCCATCTGTTCCAAATGTTCCATCTTAAATGCCATATTAAAGATGTTGATAAAGAATATAGGAAAAAGGGAAATAAATAAAATGGTATAATACAATAAGAAACTCAAGTTAAAATTAACCGCTTCTTTTCCGTGATGGTTTACAAATTCACTTTCATCTTTTTTAAGATTCCATACAATTAGTGGAATTAAAATGCTTCCAAGTGGAATAAAATACCCAGAAAAAGCTGATAAATGAATTAAAAATGCATTGTTTTTTTCGTTAGTTGTTGTCATAATTAACAGTATTTCATTATAATCTTATGCAAATATATGGTTAAAAGAAAGTATTATGCAATACAAAGTACTATAATTTAACATATATTTAACACTTAAATTATTTTTAATATGCTTAAATATTTAACTATATTGCCTAAAATTTGAATAAATATGGAATTATCAGCTAAAAACTTCAATCGGTTTTTGATGTTTAAATTGCCTTCTGCTTTTTTATGCGGCGTGCGATTAAAAGCAATTGACAACCAAAAAGCAATAGTTACTGTAAAGCATCGGTGGATTAACCAAAATCCGTTTAATTCGATGTATTTTGCAGTACAATCAATGGCAGCAGAATTAGCTACGGGCGCATTGGTTATCAAAAAAATTAGAGAAAGTAACAAACCCATTTCAATGTTGGTTACCAATCATACAGGGAATTTTTCTAAAAAAGCCACCGGTAAAATTACTTTTACTTGTTTGGATGGAGATTTAATTCAAAATGCCTTAGATGAAACCATTAAAACTGGGGAAGGTAAAACCATCAAAATGAAATCGGTTGGTGTTAATGAAAAAGGAGAGGAAGTATCTTCTTATGAATTTGAGTGGGGTGTTAGACTGAAATCAAAAAATTAACCAGCTGAAAGAATTTAGATAAAGGAAAAAGAGTAAGCAGTTTTCAGTTGCAGTTTTCAGTTGCAGTTTTCAGTGAACATTAAACAGCAGGTTCAATAATCAGTATTTTGACAAACCAAAATTACTATTTTTGATAATGAAAATTTAAAAATTCCCCTCTTGAGAGCGTTAATTCCAATTTAGCAAGAGGTTAGTGGTGTGTTTACTTTGGTAATGTACAGAAAAATACTGGATTGATTTTACCTTTTAAACTTTACAACATTTTAACATTATTACTTTAAAACTTCTTTTTTAATATTTGTTACAAATTTATTGAGTTGCAATCCGTATTTTGATTGTTTTACTTTGTCTGACATTGAGTTTTGAATGGTGTCTAATAATTTTACATTGGCATTGTTAAGTTGTGAAAGCGCTAAAAATGGTGCAATTTCATAATCGGCCTTTTGAACTGCAAAATTGGTAGTATATAAGTAGCGACGTTTCAATAAATCATTGTATTCTTTTTCAATTTGAGCAGCTAATAATTGATTTTTTGCTTTATTGGCTTTAAAATTTCGTTCAATTAACACCAATTGTCGATTGTTAAATTGGCTAATCATTTTTTGATGTTCCTCCATATATTGTTGGTTTTTTCCACCAGAAATTTTAAAAGCCGTTCCAAAACGGTCTAATCTAGAGTTAATAATCACATTGCCAGCTTCTCCAAAAAATTCAATTTTTTCTGTGGTATTATTGATGGATAAATAAAATATTTCTGGACTTTCAACATTCGTTTTTAACTCAAAATTATTGACACCACTTAAATTGGTAGAATCAACCGAAATTAATAATGAATCTTGTATTTTTTGCAAATAAACGGTTCCTTTTTTAAATCCGTCAATAGTTCCTTTTACAATCATCTGATTTTCATTTTCAGAGGAACAAGAAAAAAGGAGTATTAAGCTTATTAAAGTGATAAAAATATGTTTCATGTTGATGTTTGTTTAAGTATTGCAAATATGGATTTTTTTAAGCGAATAAACCAATTTTTAAGGAGATACAATTCTCATTAACTCGGCTGTTAGCATGGCGCCGTAAGTTCCTATGGCGTAACCAAAAACTGCTAATAAAACCCCAACTGTTGCTAATGATGGATGAAAAGCTGCCGCAACTATTGGAGCAGAAGCTGCACCGCCAACATTGGCCTGACTTCCAACGGCTAAAAAGAAAAATGGAGCTTTAATTAATTTAGCAACTACAATTAAAAATATAACGTGTATTGTCATCCAAACAGCGCCAATAATTAACAATCCTGGGGTTTCAATAACTTTAGATAAATCCATTTTTACACCAATTGTTGCCACCAAAATATAAATAAAAACACTGCCAATTTTACTGGCTCCGGCGCCTTCATAAGATTTTAATTTGGTGTAAGAAAGTATTATTCCTATGATAGTTGCAATGGTAATCATCCAAAAAAACTGAGAACTGAGCGAGGAAAATGAAGAGGTTTTATCGCTTATAATTTCAAAATTTTCTACTAATAATTTGGAAATATTACTGGCACCAAAATGCGCAATTCCAACCGAGGTAAATGCAATTGATAAAAGTATGATTAAATCATTTAAAGTCGGAATTCTAGTTACTTTATCTGCAAAAGAGGAAACTTTCTTTTTTAATTCTTCTATGGATGAAGTATCAGCTTTGAGCCATTTGTCAATTTTTTCAGTTCTGCTAACTCCCATTAAAAGAATGGCCATCCATAAATTGCCGATGATAATATCAACCAATACCATACCGCCATAATTTTTCGGATTGTATTGGTAAATTTCTAACATAGCTGCCTGGTTGGGGCCACCGCCAATCCAACTTCCTGCAATGGTTGCTAAACCTCTCCAAACGGCATCGGGTCCTGCGCCACCAACTGTTTCGGGCGAAAAAAATGAAATTAATAAAATGGCTATAGGGCCGCCAATAATTATACCAACAGTTCCTGCAAAAAACATGATGAGTGCTTTGGGACCTAAATTAAACATCGCTTTTAAATCGATGCTCATGGTCATTAAAACCAAAGCGGCGGGAAGTAAAAATCTACTTGCAACAAAATATAAATTAGAATGTGCATCAGAAATTACGCCAAAAGTACTTAAAATAGAGGGTAATAAATAAGCCATTAGTAAAGCTGGCATCACTTTATAAAATTTTGACCAATATTTGTTTTTTGAGTTAGAGGTGTAGAATATAAATCCCAATATTAACATTAGAAGTCCAAAAACAACAGCATCATCATAAATTAAAGGTAATTTTTCCATTGATAAGATTTTTGGCTAAAATATAAAAAAAACAATAGTTTATAGTTAATTATTGCTATCCTAAGTATATTTGTCGGTAATAATTTAGCTATTTAAAATTTATAAAAATAAAACAGATGAAACTATTAAGATTACTTACTTTTTTTATTGTATTTCAAGTTACTGCACAACAAGGAGGAATGTGGATTCCGTCTATGTTAGCAGGAAAAAATGAAAAAGAAATGCAAAGTTTGGGCATGAAAATGACTGCCTCAGACATTTATAACATCAATAATTCCAGTTTAAAAGATGCCATTGTTCATTTTAACGGCAGTTGTACCAGCGAATTAATTTCTTCTCGCGCTTTATTGTTAACCAATCATCACTGTGGTTATGGTGCTATTCAACAACATTCTACGGTAAAAAATGATTATTTAAATGATGGTTTTTGGGCAAAAACTGATGCCGATGAATTGCCAAATCCTGGAATGATTGCTACGCTTATTGTACGTATTGATGACATTACAAACAAAGCATTTGAAGGTACTAATGATGCCATGAACGAACAACAAAAATTGGCAAAAATTTCTCAAAATTTGGAAAAAATCCAAAAAGAAGTGGTGAAAGAATCATGGCAAGATGTTTTTGTTAGGTCTATTTTTCATGGAAATCAATATTTATTATATGTAACTGAAGTTTTTAAGGATATCCGTTTAGTGGGCGCACCGCCATCATCCATCGGTAAATTTGGTTCCGATACTGATAATTGGATGTGGCCACGTCATACCGGTGATTTTGCCTTGTTTAGAATTTATGCATCCAAAGACAATAAACCCGCAACTTATTCAAAAGACAATGTTCCTTACATTCCAAAGCATTTTTTACCCATTTCTTTAGACGGAGTTGCAGAAGGTGATTTTACCATGGTTTTTGGTTTTCCGGGCAGAACCAATGAGTATTTACCTGCAATTGCGGTAGATCAAATTGCCAATAAATTAAATCCAGCAAAAATTGAAGTGCGCGATGCCGCTTTAAAAATTGTTGATTCTTATATGCGAAAAGACCAACACATAAAAATTCAATATGCTTCAAAATATGCTTCTGTAGCCAATCATTGGAAAAAATGGATAGGCGAAAGTCAAGGAATTAATAAATCTGGAGCGGTGCAAATCAAAAAGAAATTAGAATCAGATTTTGATAAATTAGTGGTTGCACAAGGTTTGCAAAATAAGTATGGAAATTTATTGCCCGAATTCGAAAAATTATACAAAGAAATTGAAGATGTTTCTTTGGCTTTTGATTATTGGAGTGAAGTTGTAAATAGAAATGTTGAGTTGCTTTCTGCAGCTGTTATGATTTATCAATTAGAACAAACTTATGAGAAAAAAGGAACATTGGCATTTGAAGAAGCACGCGAAAAATTAAAAAATCGTTTAGAGGTTTTTTATAAAAATTACAATGCAACAGTTGATAAAGCGGTTTTTGAACGTTTGATAGAAATTTATGCCAACAATATTCCGAGAATGTATTTGTCAAAATCGCTTTCCAATGCTGATTTTAAAAAGTTGACAGATGATATTTATAAAAAATCGAAACTGACCAGTTTTGAAGGCGTTGATCATTTAATTTCCGGAACGCCGGCAGAATTTATCAAGAAAATCAACAAAGACAAAGGATATTTGTTGGGAAAAGAACTCACAACTGATTTTTACACCAATATCAATCCAAGATTTGTGCGCATCAGTGAGCAAATTGCCACAGTTCAAAAAGTGTATATGAAAGCGTTATTAGAATTGTTTCCTAATGAAAGAATCTTTCCTGATGCCAATAGTACCCTCAGAATTACTTACGGAAAAGTGAGTGGTTACCAACCAAAAGATGCGGTTTATTACAATCCGGTGAGTTATTTAGACGGAATTATGGAAAAATATATTCCCAATGATTATGAGTTTGAGGTGCCTAAAAAATTGATAGAACTATACCAAACAAAAGATTTTGGTCCTTATGGTGAAAACGGAAAAATGCCA
>CAMTWE010000042.1:0-8695 GCA_947085395.1 uncultured Bacteroidota bacterium
AATGAGAATTTAAATATTGGCTATGCTTATGATGCTACTACCTCAAATTTAAGACACTATAACAACGGAACCCATGAATTCATGCTTAAATATGAATTTATCAAAAAAACAAGTATCATTAAATCACCTAGATTCTTTTAATCCCTATAACTATGAAACAATTAGTATTGATTATAATTATGATGTTTTCTGTTAGTTTGTTTTCTCAAACCAGCAAGAAAACAGCGGAGTTACATTTTAATAAGATGGAATACGCTAAAGCAGCAGCCCAATTAGAAGAAGTAATTAAAAAAGAAGGTGAAAGTAAAGAATTACTACAAATGCTTGCTGATTCCTATTATAATAACTCTCAAATGCAAAGTGCAGAGCCATGGTTTAAAAAACTCTTGGATGCACATGAAGGTAACATAAAATCTGAATATTATTTCAAATATATTCAGGTTTTGAAAGCTGTAAATAAAAATGAGGAAGCACAAATTTGGTTTGAAAAATTTAGAGTTACCAATCCAAATGACCATAGAGTAATTAGCTACCAGCTGCAATCCAAAGAAATTGAAGAATTGTTAAAAAAACCAGAACGGTATAAAATTGGATTAACACCTTTCAATACGCCCTATTCTGATTTTGGCGCCGCTATTTTTAAAAATGAAATTGTTTTTACCTCAGTTAAAAAAGGAGCAGATGTTGATTTGTATAAAAGAACAAATCAACCTTACTTAGATTTATTCAAAGTTGAAGTAGGAGCTGATGGCTCAATTAAATCTGAAGCTAAACCTTTTTCAAAAAATCTAAATGCCAAATTCCACGATGGAACAGTTACTTTTACGCCCGATGGATTAACGATGTACTTTACCAGAAATAATGTGGATAATGATAAATTGTTAAAAAATAAAAGCGGTATCAGTAATTTAAAAATATTTAAAGCACAATTTGTAAATGGTGAGTGGAGCAATGTTTCTTCTTTACCTTTTAATGACGATAATTATTCTGTAGGACATCCAGCCCTTAGCGCTGATGGTAAAAAATTATATTTTGCTTCTGATATGCCCGGCGGATATGGCGCCACAGACTTATATGTGACTGATATTAAAGCTGATGGAAGTTTTAGCAAACCCGTTAATTTAGGAATCGCCATCAATACCGAAGGAAATGAATTATTCCCATTTGCAACCAAAGAAAATTTATATTTTTCATCCAACGGACATTGGGGATTCGGTGCTTTAGACGTTTTTAAAACATCGCTAAAAGATCTAAGTAAAACACCGGTTAATTTAGGAAAACCTATCAATAGCAATTTAGATGATTTTGCCTTTGTAATCAATGAAAATAATAATCAGGGCTATATTTCTTCCAACAGAATAGGCGGAATAGGCGATGATGATATCTATTCATTAAAAGAAATTGCCTGTTATCAATCATTGGTTGGTACAGTTAGAGATTTGAAAACCAATTTAGTAATACAAAACGCAGATGTTTCAGTTTTCAACAGATCAAATAATGAAACCCTTAATTTTAGAACAAATTCTTTGGGTGAATTTAGAATGCCAAAAATTACCTGCGATACCAAGTTTAATATTACCGCATCCAAAGAAAAATACAAATCAAACGAGAAAAACTTTAGCACCACCACAGAATTTGCTTTAGAACATCAGTTTGAAATTAAATTAATACCTGAATCAATTATTGTTCAAATAGACAATGTTTATTTTGATTTTGATAAATCAAATATTAGAAAAGACGCAAAAATTGTGTTGGATAATTTAGTTGATTTG
Source organism: uncultured Bacteroidota bacterium (assembly GCA_947085395.1). GTDB lineage: Bacteria > Bacteroidota > Bacteroidia > Flavobacteriales > Flavobacteriaceae > JAGXRT01. Next base: position 1,773 of record CAMTWE010000042.1, read on the forward strand.
ATGAATAAATATCCAAATATGATTATTGAAGTTAAATCTTATACAGATTCTCGTGGCAGCCATCAATACAATGAAAAACTATCTCAAAGACGTGCAAAATCTACCATTGATTATGTGCTTAAAAAAGGAATTAGCGCTACCAGAATTAATGGTTTAGGATATGGAGAAACAGTTTTAGTCAATAATTGTGTTGATAAAGCAAATTGTACTGAAGCAGAACATCAGCTAAACAGACGCAGTGAAATTGTGGTACTAAAAATGGAATAATATTAAAAAATTTAATTTAAGATAACACAATAAAAATAGTATTCTTAAAAACCATCCCATGTGCGGGATGGTTTTTTTATTTAAAATGATACAATGATTAGCAAAAAATTAATAAAAACTATTTACTTTGCAATAGATATGAAAAAAATAGTATTCATTTTGTTGTTTAAAGGATTTTCCATTTTTGCTCAATTTGGTGGCGAATCTGTGTTTAATTTTCTAAATGTCACAACATCTGCACATCAAACTGCTTTGGGTGGAAAAAATCTTACCTTGATAAAAGATATCAATCAGCCCATTTGGAATCCGGCAACTATAAATGAAGAAATGACTGGTCAAATTAATTTTAATTACCTCAATTTTTTAAGTGATATCAATTACTATTCAACTTCTTACGCTCATTATGTAGATAGAAGAATAGGGATTTTTCATACCAATTTAACCTATGTAGATTATGGAAAATTTATCGCTGCAAACGAAGAAGGTCTAGAAACCGGAACATTTAAAGCTTATGATTTAAGTTTAGCTGTAGGTTATGCTTATAATTTTCCTAAAACTGATTTTTATGTGGGTTCTAACTTAAAAATCATCCATTCAAAAATTGAACAATACAATTCTTTTGCTGCTGCATTAGATATCGGATTCTTATATTTTTCCGAAACAAAGCCATTATCTTTAGCATTATCCATCAGAAATTTCGGAAATCAATTCATCGCTTTTGATGAAAAAACCGAAAAATTACCGTTCGAAATACTCATTGGAGCATCTTATAAACTAGAAAATGTGCCTTTAAAATGGCATTTAACCATCGATAATATACAACAATGGAAAATTGCAAATAGCAATCCATCAAATACAACTGTTGATTTTAATGGAAACGCAACAGTTGAAAAAGTTTCATTTTTAAACAATACTTTTAGACATTTTATTGTAGGAGCAGAACTTTTTCCTGATAAAAAATTTAATCTCAGAATGGGTTATAATTTTAGAAAATCAAAAGAACTAAGTTTGCTGAATACCAGAACATTTGCTGGTTTAACTGCCGGTTTTGGTATAAAAATGAATAAAATAAAAATAGATTATGCATTTTCTAAGTATCATCCAGTAACAAATACTCATACTTTTAGCTTAAATTTGTACTTAAATAATCAATAATTGATGGTTTTTTATTAAATTTCTCAATACTCAATACTGAATACTCAAATCTAATAATACAACTTGAAAAAAATTACAATTGCTATCGATGGCTTTTCTTCTACCGGTAAAAGCACCATTGCTAAACATTTAGCACAGGTTTTGAATTATATTTATGTAGATACAGGTGCAATGTATAGAGCAGTTGCTTATTTTGCCATGAAAAATAATATAATTGGCGATGGGTTTTTTAAAATTGATGAATTAATTGCCAAACTCGATGAAATTCAGCTCAAATTTGTGTACAATCCAATTTCGCAATATGCAGAAATGTATTTAAATGATGAAAATGTGGAACAACAAATTAGAACTTTAGAGGTTTCTAATTATGTGAGTAATGTTTCCACCATATCTGAAGTTCGCAAGAAATTAGTGGAACAACAACAAAAAATGGGTGCAGAAAAAGGTGTAGTGATGGATGGAAGAGATATTGGTACCGTTGTTTTTCCTAATGCGGAGCTTAAATTATTTTTAAATGCTTCAGCAGATAAACGTGCCAATAGGCGTTTCCAAGAATTAATCAATAAAGGAGAAAATGTTTCTTATCAAGAGATTTTAGAAAATGTAAAATCTAGAGATTATATCGATTCAAATCGAGAGGATTCACCTTTAATCATTGCCGATGATGCTATTGAAATTGACAATTCTGAAATGACCAAAGAAGAACAATTCAAAAAAATATACCAAATTGTTCAAGAAAAACTCCAAGAAAATTAAGGAATATTGAGGTATTTATGTGTTTGTAAGGATATTTTCCATTGCGGATTTTGCATCACATAATCAACAATTAAGGGCGTCATCAAATCTCTTTTACTCCATTCTGGTTGTAAAAATAACTCACAATTTTCAGTTACTTTAAGCGCTTGATCTTCCGCAAATTTAAAATCATGTTTATTTTGAATGATGATTTTAAGTTCGTTTGCCACTTTAAAAATTGGTGATAAAGGCAATTTTGTTTTTTTAGGTGAAAGGCAAATCCAATCCCAAGAACCACTTAACGGATAAGCACCCGAAGTTTCAATATGTGTTTTGATGCTTGCTTTTTTCAATTCATCGGTTAAAAAATCCATATTCCACATCAGTGGTTCACCGCCAGTTACCACTACCGTTTTGGCATATTTCTTAACATTTTCTACAATAGCAGTGCTTAAAGTGGGCGGATGCAAATTGGCATCCCAACTTTCTTTTACATCACACCAATGACAGCCAACATCACAACCGCCAACTCTGATAAAATAAGCGGCTTTTCCGGTATGAAATCCTTCACCCTGAATGGTGTAAAATTCTTCCATTAATGGTAAAAGTTTTCCTTGTGCAATCAATATTTGAGATGGAGTGTCTATCATTTTGCAAAGATACATTTTCCTTTTTTATAGCAGTATTTTTAATTGCATGATGAATTAATTGCATAAAATTTATGCAGATGGAATGAAAATCCATGATAAAAAAGTTGATGATAAAATTTTAAATAATTTTTTTTGATATAGTAAATCAATATAAATCATATAAAGTATTCATTTTAGCCACTTTACAATTGGTTTGTAGAGTAGCTTTTATTTTGGTGCAAAGTGAATTACTTTGATGGGTTTCACCGTGATTTAAATAAATTTCTTTCGGAACCACCTCAAAATGATTTAACCAATCTAACAAATCGCTTTGATCTGCATGACCAGATAAAGCATTGATACATCGTACTTCGGCTTTTACTTGGTGGTATTCTCCCATAAATTTAATTTCTTTTTCACCTTCTAACAATGCTCTACCACGAGTTCCTTCTGCTTGGAAACCTACTAAGAGTATGGTATTTCTAGCATCTCCAATATTTTTTTTAAGATGATGAAGTATGCGTCCGCCAGTAACCATACCGCTTCCGGCCATTACAATTTTTTGTTTTTTATCTTTGATAACTGCTTTAGAAATTTCAACACTTTTGATAAGCTGAACAGTTTTAATCATTTCTGATAAATCTTGTTGCGTTAATTTTAAGTAATTGATATAATCAAAATAAACTTGCGTTGCATTCATACCCATCGGACTGTCTAAATAAATTGGCATGGGCGGTAATTTTTTTTCTTTTTGCAGTTCTTTAAACAAATATATGAGTTCTTGTGCGCGCTCAATTGAAAAAGTAGGAATCATTAAACTTCCTCCCTTTTGATAAGTATGTTCAATTATTTCAAGAAGTTTTTCTTTTACATCTACCTCTGGATGTTCTTTATTTCCATAAGTAGATTCCATTACTACATAATCTGCTTTGGTTAAATAAGTCATTTCATTTAAAATTAGCGGAACTTTTCTTCCCAAATCACCCGAAAAAACAATGGTTTCCAATCCAACATCAAGTTTAATAGTGGCACTTCCTAAGATGTGACCGCTGTTATGAAATTCAAAAAAAACATCTTTAAATAACGGAAATCTGGTTTTATACTCCAACGTTTTAAAGTGTTTAAAACTATTTTCTGCTTCAGCAACCGTATAAAGTGGTTTGGCTGGATTGTGTTTGGTGTATGCGTATTTATTGCTATGGATGGATTCTTCTTCTTGGATTTTAGCGCTGTCTAATAAAATAATTTTGGTCAATTCTAAAGTAGGCGGCGTGCAATAAATGATGCCATTAAATCCATTTTTTACCAAAACAGGAATGTATCCACAATGATCTAAATGTGCATGTGTTAATAAAACGGCATCAATATCTGCAGGGTTTACAGGAAATTGATCCCAATTTTTTAAACGCAATTCTTTCAAACCTTGAAACAATCCGCAATCAATTAATATTTTAAAATCATTGATTTCTATGAGTGTTTTAGATCCAGTAACGGTTTCGGCACCGCCCAAAAATATGATTTTCATGACTTACAAATTTAAATTAAGGGAAGTTTGATATCTTTACTAAAGTTAGTTATAAAATCGCAAAAATTAATAGAAATTATGAAGAAATATGAAATACAGGCAAATCCGTTTGTTGTGCCAACCACCGATGGTAAATTAATTGAAGAGCATTTCGGATTGGCAAGCATTAAAGCTCCTATTAGTATTGCAAAAATGGTTGCGCCACCGCATTGGATAGAACCGTTTCAAATGCCTGATTTTGATGAATATACGTTGATTATTAAAGGAAAAAAACAATTTATGATAGATGCTGAAATAATTATTTTGGAAGCTGGTGAATCTATCAGAATTAATAAAGGAACAAGGGTGCAATATGCCAATCCGTTTGAGGAAGCCGTTGAATATATCTCGGTTTGCTTTCCTGCTTTTTCTCCAGATTTAGTGAATAGAGAAGATTAGTTTCTTAAAAACACTTTCTTTCTTGCAAAATAAAAAGGCAAATAAAACAAAGTAAAAAACGGAATCATGATTATTTCTGCCACAATAATATAGTTAGGCCAATCACCAAAAAAATCTAACAATGATGGGGTGGTTGGTTTTGCATTTAAATAGAAATAATTAGAACCCAAAAAATAATTGGCAAGCAGCATCACAACCAAATATAGTTGAATGGTGTAAAATGATTTTAATACACTTTTAAAGGTCAGTTTAAATGGATAAATAAAAGTGATATAAAGCATAAAAACTACCAATCCGGCGTGGATAAACCAATACTTAAAAAACTCAAAATGCGGAAATCCCTGCTCTAATGAGGGTGTAATTACTGCTTGTAAAGTGCCTGCAAAAACCCAGAAAAAGAAGATTTCATAATAAATATTTTTCTTTGTTTTGGTTAAAATCGGAGCAGTTAAAGCCAATAAATTACAGAGATTTAAAGGTAAATCTGTTTGTAAATTAAATGTGCCTAAATAAATTTTTGTCAGTGACCAAATGATAACTGATATGGCTAAAGAAAAAGCAAACAGCGTTCCAATACGCTCTTGCGATTTTTTATTTAGATAAATTTTGCTGTAATAAATGAGTGAAAAACCACCGATTGTAAAAAATAAGATGACAAAAAGATGTTCTAAACTTCCAAAATGAAATGAATAATTATCATAAAACAGCGGCGAACTCATATATTTATCAAACTAAATTTTATTTAATTCGATAAATATATAAAATTATCTTCGTTTGTATGCTAAAAGTGTATTTTTCATCAACATGGCAATGGTCATTGGACCAACACCTCCAGGAACCGGAGTAATATAAGATGATTTTGGAGCAACACTTTCAAAATGAACATCACCCGCTAAACGAAAGCCACTTTTTTTGGTGGTATCGGTAACTCGGGTTATTCCAACATCAATAATAACAACGCCTTCTTTAACCATGTCTCCTTTTAAAAATTCTGCAATTCCTAAAGCGGCCACAATAATATCGGCTTGTTGGGTAAGCGCTGTTAAATTTTTGGTTTTACTATGTGCAATGGTAACGGTTGCATCGCCTACTGTTCTTTTCTGACTCAATAAAATACTCATCGGTCTGCCAACAATATGACTTCTGCCGATAACTACTATATTTTTACCCGATGTTTCAATTTTGTAACGCTCTAATAATTCTAAAATTCCGTATGGAGTTGCCGGAATAAAAGCGGGAAGTTCCAATGCCATTCTACCAAAATTGGTTGGATGAAATCCGTCCACATCTTTATCTGGATTGATAGCCATCAATACTTTTTGATCGTCAATATGTTTTGGCAATGGAAGTTGAACGATAAATCCGTCAATCTCAGGATTGTTGTTTAATCCATCAATCACTTTTAGCAGTTCGATTTCAGAAACAGTTGCTGCTAATTGAATTAAAGTTGATCCAAACCCAATTTTTTCACATGATTTTACTTTGCTGTTTACATAAGTTAAACTTGCGCCATCATTTCCTACCAGCACAGCCGCTAAATGTGGCGCTCTTTTTCCTTCAGCTTTAATTTTAGCAACTTCAATTCCTAATTCTTCTTTTATTTGTTCAGAGGTTAATTTACCGTCTAGTAATATCATTTTTTTAGTATTTAGTATCTAGTATCTAGTATCTAGTATTTATTATTTAGTTTTTCACTTTTAACTTTTAACTTTTAACTTTTAACTTTTCACTGTTCACTGTTCACTTTTCACTCATCACTAAATTACCGCCCCATTCCTTTCATCATTTGCATCATTTGTTTTCCGCCGCCGCCTTGCATCATTTTCATCATTTTACTCATCTGGTCAAATTGTTTCATCAATTGATTGACATCTTGAACAGTAGTGCCTGATCCTTTGGCAATTCTCGTTTTTCTACGACCATCAATCAGCGTTGGAGTACTGCGTTCAGCTGGAGTCATGGAATGGATAATAGCTTCAATATTTTTAAAAGCGTTGTCGTCAATATCAACATCTTTCATCATTTTTCCGGCACCGGGAATCATGCCCATCAAATCTTTCATATTTCCCATTTTCTTAATTTGCTGAATCTGGGTTAAAAAATCATCAAAACCAAACTGATTTTTTGCAATTTTCTTGCTAATTTTCCGAGCTTCTGCTTCATCATATTGTTCT
>CAMTWE010000043.1:0-19841 GCA_947085395.1 uncultured Bacteroidota bacterium
ATAAGTATCTATAAAAAAAGCTCATTAAATTTATCACTAAATTTAATGAGCTTTTTTTTATTTCTTAATCCACTTTATTTCATCAACAATTCATACGATTGTTTGGCTATTTCTGCTTCTTCATTGGTCGGAATTATCAACACCTTAACGTTGGATTTTTCGTCTTGAATTTCGGTTAATACACGCGCTTTAATATGATTCTTATTTTCATCAATAGAAATCCCTAAGTAATCCATTTCTTTACATATCAAACTTCTTAAAATAAAGGAATTTTCGCCAACGCCAGCGGTAAAAATTATAGCATCCAATCCGTTCATAACTGCGGTATAAGAGCCAATGTATTTCTTAACTCTGTAAGCGTACATATCTAGGGCTAACTGACAATTTACATCGCCATTTTCAGCTCTTTCTTCAATATCGCGCAAATCACTAAAACCTGTTAAACCTAACATACCACTCTCTTTTTGCAACATATTATTTACATCACTTAAAGAATATCCTAAATTATTAACCATGTACATGATAATAGATTGATCAATATCGCCACTTCTGGTACCCATAATTAAACCATTCATAGGCCCAAATCCTAAGGAATGATCAACACTTTTACCATCTTTGATAGCGGTAATACTACTTCCATTTCCTAAATGAACGGTTATTAATTTAGAGGTTTTTAATTTTAAATATTCAATGGCTTTTTCTGATACATATTTATGACTGGTACCATGAAATCCGTAAACGCGAATTTTATCTTCATCCAAAAATTTATTTGGAATGGCATATTTATAGGCAACAGTTGGCATTGTTTGATGAAAAGCGGTATCAAAAACCGCAATTTGTTTGGCATCTGGAAAAATTTCTTCTGCAACTTCAATCCCTTCAAAATTGGGCGGATTGTGTAAAGGCGCTAAAAAGAATAATTCTTTAATTTTATCTTTTACTTCTTGATTGATAAAAGTAGTTTTTGAAAAACTACTGGCACCATGAACTACTCTATGACCTACCGCATCAATTTCTGAAGTTGATTTAATTACACCTATTTCATCATTCATCAAAATTTTGGCTATTTTTTCTAAGCCAACTTTGTGATTTGGAATTTCAGCATCTTCAGTAACTTTATGATTGTCTGTTTTATAATGTAATTTAGCATTGTTTAATCCGATACGCTCTATCATTCCGCTACATAAAACGGAGGTTAAAGGCATTTCTATTAATTGATATTTGATAGAGGAACTACCAGAATTGATGATTAAAATTTTCATTGATATTTTATTTGTTTTGTTTTTATAGTCCTTGTGCTTGTATAGCAGTAATAATAACGGTATTGTAAATATCTTCTACTGTGCAACCTCTGCTTAAATCGTTTACGGGTTTGTTTAGACCTTGTAACATGGGTCCAATTGCCAAAGCACCAGTTTCTCTTTGAACAGCTTTATAGGTATTATTTCCGGTATTTAAATCTGGAAAAATTAATACGGATGCTTGTCCGGCTACATCAGAATTTGGCATTTTACTTTGTCCCACACGCATATCAACAGCGGCATCGTATTGAATTGGTCCTTCAATTTTTAATTCAGGACGTAATTTTTTTACTATTTCGGTGGCTTCTCTTACTTTTTCAACTTCTTCACCTTGACCAGAAGTGCCAGAAGAATATGAAAGCATTGCAATTTTTGGTTCAATACCAAAAGCTAAACTAGAATCTGCCGATGAAATAGCAATTTCAGCTAATTCTGCAGCAGTCGGATTTGGGTTGATGGCGCAATCACCAAAAACAGAAACACGATCTTCTAAACACATAAAAAATATGGAGGATACCAAAGTAGTATTAGGTTTTGTTTTGATAAATTGTAATGCTGGTTTTATGGTATGTTGGGTGGTATGAACAGCACCGGAAACCATTCCGTCGGCATGCCCTAAATGAACCATCATTGTTCCGAAATAAGAAACATCGGTCATTAAATCACGTGCCATTTCCATATTTACATTTTTATGTTTGCGTAATTCATATAAAGTTTGAACATACTCCTCATATAATTCAGATTTTGCAGGATTTATAATCGTTGCTTTTTTAAGTATCAAATGTAAACCTAACTCAATGGCTTTTAATTCTACCTCTTTTCTATTTCCTAAAATGGTTAAATCAACCACATCCAATTCTAACAAACGCTCTGCAGCTAACAAAATTCTATCATCATTTCCTTCTGGTAAAACAATGTGTTTTTTATTAAGTTTGGCTCGTTTTAACAAATTGTACTGAAACATTCTAGGTGTAATTCCTTCTGGAATAAAGGTTATTAGCCGATTGGCTAATTTTTCTACGGCAACATAATTATCAAATACATTGATAGATGTACCAATTTTTGGCGTATTTGCTGCGTATATTTTAGATTTGATGTTTCCAATTTTATTGGTTACACTATAAGTTCCTTCATCAACAGCGATGATGGGCACTACTTGAGGTAAACCTCTAATTAACTTCATTATAGATTCTTCTGGAATAATACTACCTGTTAAAACAATACCAGAAATGCTTGGATAATTTAAAGAAATATGAGCTTGTAGTGCGCCTAAAATAATATCGGCTCTATCGCCAGGAGTAATTACCAATACATTTTCTTCAATATGTTTGAGATAATTATGCAATTGCATCGCTCCTACCGCTTTATTTCCAGTTTGATTGTTTAAAAATTCTTCGCCAAACAAAACTTTTCCGTTTAATTCATCCATAATTTCGCGCATTGTTGGGCGATCTAAGGTTTCTATTAACGGAATTACATTTACCAATACATTTTCTGGAAGATAATTTATCAAACTTGTGCGTACTAACTCTATATTAACATGTTGTACTTTGTTGGCAAAAACGCCTAAAACTTCAACATCTTTTTCTTTAAATGAATCGTAAGCCAAATACAGATTTTCTAAAAATCCGTCTAAAGTTTTTCCAACACCACTTTCAACAATTAAAGTTGGTATTCCAAGGTTTTTAGCAATTAAAACGTTTAAATCTAATTCTATTACGGTACCTTCTCCGGCAAAATCGGTTCCTTCAACTAAGACAAAATCAAATCTTTCTTCAAGATTTTTGAATTTCTCAATAATTACATCGATAATTTCACCAACTTTTCCTTTGTTTTTTTTCTTGATAATTTTACTTCTGGTAAATGCATAAGCTTCTTCATAATCCATATCAAGATTAAAATGAGACAAAATAGTTTCTACATGGTTGTCTTTTTTCCCTTCTTCAACATCATTTATTATGGGTCTAAAATAACCCACTTTGGCTGTTTTTCCGAGCAATAAGCTCATCAATCCGATTGCTACAATAGATTTTCCGCTGTTGGGTTCACTGGTAGCTATAAAAATGGCTTTGTTCATATTCAAAAATTTTCACAAAATTACTTCATAATTTAATCAATTAGAAATTTTAACCTAAATATTTTAAATAAAAAAACGAAATCAATAATAAAAAAGTTTATTATATGAATATTCAATAATATACACTTTTTAAATATCTTTACAGCAATAAAATTATGATTTATGATGCTACTTATCAAAAATATAAAAGAACTTTTGCAGATTAGAAAATCAGCCATTTCCTACGTAAAAGGCGAAGAAATGAAGCAACTTCCATCACTTAAAAATGCCTATTTAATTATCAAAGATGATTTGATTCATGATTTTGGATTGATGGGAAATTGCCCTGATTTATTTTTTGATGATGTTATTGATGCTCAAGGTAAAACCGTTTTACCAACTTGGTGCGATGCACATACCCATATTGTATATGCTGGAAACAGGGTGCAAGAATTTGTAGATAAAATTAACGGATTGAGCTATGAAGAAATTGCAAAACGCGGTGGTGGAATTCTAAATTCTGCCGAAAAACTAAACCAAACTTCTGAAGATAATTTATATGAAGAATCGCGTAAAAGATTGGAAGAATTGATGCAGTTAGGAACCGGAGCCGTTGAAATAAAATCGGGTTACGGATTAAATGTTGAAAGTGAACTTAAAATGCTGCGTGTAATAAAAAAATTAAAAGACAATTATCCCATCGCTATAAAAGCAACTTTTTTGGGCGCTCATGCAGTTCCTGCCAATTTCAAAAATGATAAAAATACCTATATCAATTTAATTATTGATGAAATGCTTCCTGTAATTGCAGCAGAAAAATTAGCAGATTTTATCGATGTTTTTTGTGAAACTGGTTATTTTACCACCCAAGAAACTGAAAAAATAATGGAAGCTGGCGCAAAATATGATTTGATTCCGAAAATTCATGTCAACCAATTTACTTCTATTGGGGGTATTCAAGCGGGTGTAAAACACCATGCTTTATCGGTAGATCATTTAGAAGTTATGACTGATGAAGATATTATTGCCCTTAAAAATACTACTACCATGCCAATTGCGCTGCCATCATGTTCTTTTTATTTGGGAATTCCTTATACGCCAGCTCGTAAAATGATTGCTGCCGGATTACCACTGGCTTTAGCAACTGATTACAATCCGGGCTCTACTCCATCTGGAAATATGAATTTTGTAATTTCTACGGCTTGTATCAAAATGAAAATGACGCCAGAAGAGGCAATTAATGCGGCAACTATTAACGGAGCGTACGCAATGGGACTAGAAAAAACCCATGGTAGCATTACAATTGGCAAAAAAGCAAGTATAATTATTACCAAAGAAATTCCTAACTATGCTTTTATGGCTTATGCTTTTGGAAGCAATCATATTGATACGGTAATTTTGAACGGAAAAGCGATTAAAAACAATTGACAATTGACAATTGACAATTGACAATTAAAAATGAAAAATGAAAAATTGAAAAAAAAAGTTAAAGATGATTTTTCTAATGTACTTATCAAATTTATCTCAATAACAGTTCTTTTAATTTATTGAAAAACAGTTGCATAAATTGAACTATTATTTTTAAATCGGATGTAAAACGCCAATTTTGAACGTATTGCATATTTAACATCACTTTTTGAGGCCAAATTTCTGTGATATAAAATTGAACTGGATTTGCATTAGCCGATAGCAATTTTTCTTCATCAATAAATTCTAGGGTAGAATTGCAAATCAATCCGGGTTTCATTTCAAAAATTATTTTTTGAGCTTCGGTATGCTTTAACAACATTGCTTTTACATCGGGTCTTGGTCCAACAATACTCATAGACCCTAATAAAACATTGAATAATTGTGGTAATTCATCTAATTTATAGTTTCTTAAAAACTGGCCAAATTTTGTAATTCGCACATCATCAGCAGCCGTAAAAGTATTGTTATCTTGGTTGCTTTTCATACTTCTAATTTTATAAATATAAAAAGGTTTTTGAAATTGCCCAATTCTCTTTTGAACAAATATTCCAAATGATTTAGTTGATATGCTTGCAATGATTACAAAAACAACAATAGGAATCATAAAAATTACGATTCCTATTAATGCGATGATTATATCAAAAATTCTTTTGCTTATTTTTTGATTATTTAAATTCATTTGTATTGCTTTGATAAATACGCTCAATAATATCAACCACTTTCATTCCTTCTAAAACATTGGTTGCAATTGTTTTTTTGCCGTGTAAAACATCCACCACATTTTGAATTACAAAATGATGATTTTGAGCAGAACCTTTGTAGGCACCATAATCATTTCCCGGATTTGTAGGTTCTAAACTGGGCATTTCATAATTTTTTATATGACAATATTCAACTTCATTCATGTATTGTCCGCCAATTTTTAAAGCACCTTTTTCTGCAATAATGGTCATAGAACTTTCTAAATTTTTATCCCAAACCGAGGTCGAAAAGTTTAAACTTCCAATTCCTCCATTTACAAATTCAAAAGAAACGATGCCAGAATCTTCAAAATCTGTCAATGTTTGGTGGTTAAAATCTTTTATTATTGCGTTGATATTTTTGATATCGCCAAAAAGCCAATACATAATATCAATAAAATGAGAAAATTGCGTAAACAGTGTTCCTCCGTCTAATTTTTTATCGCCATGCCAATTTTTTTTAGTGTAATAACGCTCATCACGATTCCAAAAACAATTGAAATGAACGGTATAAATATCGCCTAAAATATGGTCATCAATTAAATTTTTAACCCAAACTGATGGTGGCGAATAACGATTTTGCATTACTGCAAATACTTGTTTTGATACATTTAATGCTTTAAACATCACTTTTTCTGCATCATTTTTTGTTAAAGCGATGGGTTTTTCTATTACCACATGATGTTTAGTTTCTAAACATTGAATGGCTTGTGAGGCATGAAAACCGTTGGGAGTTGCAATGGTTATCACGTCAACTTCTATTTCACTTTTCAAAAAATCTTCTAAATTGTTAAAAAATGGTGTTTGAAATAACTCTAAGTTTAACGCCTCTTTTGGTTTAATGTCAATCAGCGCAACTAATTCAGTTTCAGTGTTTCTATCAATCATTTCGGCATGGCGTTTGCCAATATGCCCACATCCCACCACTGCAAATTTTATGGCTCTATCTTTAATTAACTGCATTTACTTTTTTTTAAATATATTTTTAAATATTGTTTTTTTTGATTTTTGGTCATCCTCATATTTTCCATATCCGTAGCCATAACCATAGCCATAACCGTAACCGTAACTGTAGCCATATTTTGATTTGAGTTTAAATTCATTTAAAATAAAACTAACATTACTAATTTCTTGTTTATAATATTTATTGTTGATGATTTTTAGCATTTCGCGTTTTGTATATCCATGACGCAATACATAAAGTGTTGTATCAGAAAATTTTAATAAATCTATAGCATCAGAAACCAATCCAATTGGTGGAGAATCAATAATGACATAATCATATTTTTCCTTTAAAAACCGAATCAACTCAACCGTAGCAGGTTTCAAAATTAATTCTGATGGATTGGGCGGCACCGGACCCGATGTAATAATATCTAAATTTTCTATAGATGATTTTTGGATGATATCGGTTAGATTATCCTGTCCAATTAAATAACTGGAAACCCCTTTTTCATTCAACAAATTAAATTCTTTATGAATTTTAGGTTTTCTTAAATCCAATCCAACCAAGACCGTTTTTTTGCCACCTAAAGCAATAACAGTTGCCATATTCATTGATATAAAGGTTTTTCCTTCTCCACTAACAGAAGAAGTAACTAAAATTACTTTAGAATCTTGAAACTTTTCTCTATCAAATAAAAATTGAAGATTAGATCTCAAAGCCCTAAAAGACTCGGCTATGGATGATTTCGGATTGGTAAAAACTGATAAATTTGTTTTCTCTGTATTCACACCGATAACACCAATTACCGGAATTAGTGTCAGCGATTCTATTTCTTCAACCGTATAAATTCTAGAATCAATCAAGTCAATGGCTACAATTAAAAATATCGGAATTAAAGTTCCTAACAACAGCGCTATCAGAAAATTAAAAGAAGTACGCGGAATAGAAGAACCTTGCCCCGTATCTTTTGCTTGATCTAAAACTGTAATATCAGAAACACTTGCGGCTATGGCAATACTGGCTTCATAGCGCTTTTGCATTAAGAAAATATAATTACCTTCTGTAAGTTCATATTTACGTTGATAATTTAATAATCTTTGTTCTTTTTTTGGAAGTGATGCTAACTTAGAACCAAAAGTTCCGATTCTTTTATTGATGTTATTTACATTAATTTGTGTGGTATTTTTTAAAGAAGTCAAATTTTCTAACAACACATTTTTAGTGGTTTCTATTTCCTGATTTACAGCAATATATGATGGATGTGTAGCAGTAACATTTTTAGTTAATTGTTCTTTTTTTATCGATAATTCTGTCAATTTAGTAACTGCATTTGATATAGAAGCATCTTCCATATTGATAATTGCAGGCGCAGGAATTTTTGTAAAATCTTTAGAAGTAAGTATATATTTTTCTAAGTTGTTAAAATATTGCAATCTGTCATTAAATTGCTGGTTTAATTTATCTAAGCTTTTTGTTTCAGAGAAAATAGATTGCCCTTCGGCAGATAAATCATAGATAGCATTTTGTTCTTTAAAATTACCTATATTTTTTTCTAAACTTTTTAAACTATCCGAAGCTGTTGAGAATTGCATATCAATAAAATCACGGGTACTATGCGCAAAATTGGTTTTATCTTTCAATTCATCTTCTGCTAAAACAACAACGGTCATATTGAGATAATCCACCAATCTGTTTTTATTGGGTCCCATTAAAGAAATTTCAATCAATGAAGTACCAGAAATAGCCGTTGTTCTAATACCTTGATACCTAGAAACTACTTCATCAACTGTATTAAACTTAATAAAATAAGTAGCGGGTTTTCCTTCAAAACCTGGATTTGGAACTAATGAAAGATTTAAAAAAGGCAAATTAAGTTTTACGCCTAATTGTGCATTAACAGTAAATTCATCCTTTTCTGGCTGATAAAAATCGGTAATATTTAGTTGGTAATTATAAATTTTTTGTTTGATTTTTTCTGGAAATAAAATCGATAATTTATAGTTTTTATCATCAATAAAATCAATTTTAATTAAAGTGTTTTGTAATTGTGGTTGATTTTCATCTAACTGAATAATAAAAGGTGTTTTTCCGTAAACATCTTCCATTCTAAATCTACCTTCATGTAAATAATCAATATAAAATTGTAATTTTCTAACTACTTTTTCATTGTGAGATCGAGCGTTTAAAGTTCTTCTAATATTTTCAACTTTATCACTTACTCCACCCCAGTTAAACGCAATATTGGTACCGCCAGAAAAAAGCGGATTTTGCTTTTCTTTTACAGTAATTACGGTTTCTAAACCATATATTCGTTGGGTAGAAATATTGATATAATATGCAATTGCCATTGCAATAGGAATGGTAATAAGGAACCAAATCCAATTAGAAAATATTTTAAAAATATAGTGTCTTATATCGGTAATTGGATCTGAAATTTTATTGACTTCTTTACTTTTTTGGTTCATAAAGCTTACAAATTTTTAATTAAAATTACAGAACTTGCAATAAATGATAAAATAGAAACCATGGTAGTAAATGTTTGTAAACCATTGGTACCAGTACCCCAAGTTTTTTGTGGTAACGGACTCACATAAATTACATCATTGGGTTGTATATAAAAATGTTCTGAATTAAAAATAGCAATATCGGTTAAATCTACCGAATATTTTTGAACGCCATCCAAGGTTTTTCTAATAATAATTACTTCTTTTCTATTTCCCATATCTTTAATTTCACCAGCATTGGCAAGCGCTTCAACAATAGAAACCTGATTTTGCATTAAAAATTTTGTACCTGGCGACCCCACTTCACCAGTAATGGTATATTTAATTCCGGCTAATTTTAAGCTTACAAATAGGGCTTTTGAATTTTTAAAATAAGTGCTTAAAGATTGTTCAATTTTTTCTCTGGCCTCTTTTTCTGTATATCCCAAAACATTAACTTCACCTAAATAGGGAATTCTGATGTTTCCATGTCTGTCAACGGTATATCCAGCATTAGAATCGCCACCACTTCCACTTCTATCAGCTTTAAAAAGTGCAACTAAATTTTCATCCTCTGCTTTGATATCCAAATAAACTATATCGTTAATTTGTAAACGATAGGGCTGATTTTCTAACTTATAAATTTCAGTTTTAAGAATTGGATTTCCTTGAAAATATGTTATTTCTTTTCTTGATAAACAAGAACTTAACAAACTCAATAAAACAAAAGAAAACAATAATTTTTTCATAGATAGTGTAACTTGTTCACAAATATAAAGGTAAATGATATATTTCAACAATTTTTCTATTAAATTCGTGCTAAAATTAAAGGTGTTTCAAAAGATTAAATCATATTTTACTTTTTTGTTAAAATCAACCAATCAACACGGTGTTCATTCTCCCTTTGTATATAATTTGCTTACAAAATGTTTTTATACGGATACAGCTCCTGAGCTAAAAAATGCTTTTTTAAATTACAAAAATGAACTTTTATGGATGGATGAAAAAATTGAGGTCACCGATTTTGGTGCTGGTTCTAAATATTTTAAAGGAAATACACGAAAAGTAAGTGATATTGCAAAAAATGCCGGAATTTCTAATAAAAAAGCCAATTTCTTAATAAGAATTGTTCACTATTTTAAGTCTGAAAACATTTTAGAGTTAGGAACTTCTTTAGGTTTATCAACCTATTGTTTACATTTAGGAAATTCAAAAGCCAGTATCGAAACCCTTGAAGGTTGTCCAGAAACGGCTATAATTGCTAGCAACCAACTTCATAAATTTGGAGTTGAGCCAATTATAAAAATTGGAGATTTCAAAGAAACTCTTCCTGCTTCACTTCAAAATAAAACCTTTGATTTCATTTATATTGATGGAAATCATCAAAAAGAACCTACTATTTCCTATTTTAAAGAGTGTTTAAAATCAATTCATAATGATTCTATCATTATCTTTGATGATATTCATTGGTCAAAAGAAATGGAGGAAACATGGGAAATCATCAGAAAAAATGAACAGGTAACTGTAAGTATTGATACTTGCCAATGGGGAATCATTTTCTTTAGAAAAGAGCAAGAAAAAGAACATTTTATAATTAGAATTTAGTATTGAGTATAGAGTATTGAGAAATGAGAAGTAAAAATGAAAAATGAAAAATTATAAAACTTCAATTTTTGAAACTTTTTAAACTTTATAAACTTTTTAACTTTACGAACTTTACGAACTTTACGAACTTTACGAACTTTACGAACTTTACAAACTTTACAAACTTTAAACCATGAAAATCTACACCAAAACTGGCGATAAAGGTAAAACATCGCTTATTGGCGGAAAAAGAGTTTTAAAATCTCATTTTCGCATTGAAGCATACGGAACCATTGATGAATTAAATTCCTATATCGGATTTTTAAGAGACCAACCTATCGATATAAATGCAAAAAATACACTTTTAGGTATTCAAAATCATTTATTTTCAATTGGAACTTTATTGGCTTTAGATCCAGAAAATGAAAAATTTAAATCAGATAAAAACCCTTATTCAAATTTAAATATAACTGCAGATGATGTTCATCATTTAGAAAATGAAATGGATCAATTTAATAAAAATTTACCCGATTTAACCCATTTTATTTTACCAGGCGGTCATCCATCTGTGTCAATTTGTCATATTTGCAGAACCGTTTGTCGCAGAGCTGAACGAATTATAGTTGCATTAAACGAAGAATCTAGCGTATCAGAAAAAATAATCATCTACCTAAACCGTTTGTCCGATTATTTCTTTGTCTTGGCACGGAAATTGACCCAAGACATGGGTGTTTCTGAAATAAAATGGGAACCAAAAAATAAATAAGTTCATTAACATTAAAATAATTTTTCAAATAACTTGACTATCTCAATTATATTTTTATTTTTGCAGAAATTTTAACCTATTAAAATATGTATTGGACGTTAGAATTGGCATCTTATTTAGCAGATGCCCCTTGGCCAGCAACAAAAGACGAATTGATAGATTACGCTATCAGAACTGGAGCACCACTTGAAGTTGCAGAAAATCTGCAAGAACTTGAAGATGAAGATGAAATCTATGAATCTATTACAGAAATTTGGTCCGATTATCCAACAGATGAAGATTATCTGTGGAATGAAGATGAATACTAAATACTGTAAATAAAAAAGAATTAAAAAAGTCTCCAATGGGGCTTTTTTTTTGTTTAAATTTGAACCTTTGTAAAACAGACTATAACTATGAATTTTATAAATTCTATACTAAAATTATTTCTTGGCGATAAAAAGAAAAAAGATTTAAAAGAACTACAACCAATTGTAGATCGTGTACATACTTTTGAACAAGAAATAGCATCATTAACCAATGATGAGCTTCGCCATAAAACACTAGAATTTCGTCAAATCATAAATGAAAACAACAAAGTGTTTTTAACGCAAATTGAAACACTTACAGAAGACGCAAAAACGGCCGAAGTTTCTAAAAAAGAAGAAATTTACAATGAAATTGATCGTTTAGAAAATGAAATGTACGCTCAAACTCAAAAAACCCTAAACGAAATTCAGCCCATTGCATTTGCTGTAGTTAAAGAAACCTCCAAAAGGTTTACTCAAAATAAAACAATCGTTGTTACAGCTTCTGCTTTTGACAGAGAACTTTCTGCAAAACGCGATTTTGTTACTTTAGAAGGAGAAAAAGCCATCTTTAGCAATTCTTGGAATGCCGCAGGTAAACCTGTAACTTGGGATATGATTCACTACGATGTTCAGTTAATTGGAGGCGCCGTTTTACACCATGGTAAAATTGCTGAAATGATGACTGGTGAAGGAAAAACCTTGGTAGCAACACTTCCATTATACTTAAATGCACTTCCCGGAAAAGGAGTTCACGTAGTTACGGTAAATGATTATTTAGCCAAACGTGATGCCGCTTGGATGGGTCCCATTTTTGAATTCCATCAATTGAGAGTTGATTGTATTGACCATCATCAACCCAATTCTGCAGAAAGAAGAAATGCTTACAATGCCGATATAACTTACGGTACCAATAATGAATTTGGATTTGATTATTTACGTGATAATATGTCACATTCTCCCAATGATTTGGTGCAACGTCCTCATAATTATGCCATTGTAGATGAAGTTGATTCTGTTTTAATTGATGATGCTCGAACTCCGTTAATTATTTCTGGTGCTACACCTCAAGGAGATCGCCATGAATTTAATGAACTCAAACCAAAAGTTGACAAAATTGTTCTATTACAGAATACCTATTTAATCAGCGTTTTAGCCGAAGCTAAAAAACTAATTGAAGAAGGAAATCACAAAGATGGAGGCATCAAATTATTAAGAGTTTACAGAGGATTACCAAAAAATAAAGCACTTATCAAATTTTTAAGTCAAGAAGGTATTCGTCAATTGCTTCAAAAAACAGAAGCACATTATATGCAAGACAATTACAAAGAAATGCCTTTTGTAGATGCTGAATTGTATTTTGTTATTGATGAAAAAAATAATTCGATTGAATTAACCGATAAAGGAATTACACATTTATCGAGTGGAGATCATGATAAAAACTTTTTTGTACTACCCGATATCGGTGTTGAAATAGGACAATTAGATGCTTCTGATTTACCTCCAATAGAATTAGCCAACAAAAAGGATGAATTATACCGAGATTTCAGCATCAAAAGTGAAAGAATTCACACACTTAATCAACTTTTAAAAGCATATACTTTATTTGAAAAAGATGTTGAATATGTGTTGATGGAAGGAGCAGTTAAAATTGTTGACGAGCAAACGGGTCGTATCATGGAAGGGCGAAGATATTCTGATGGATTGCATCAAGCAATTGAAGCCAAAGAAAATGTGAAAATTGAAGATGCAACACAAACTTATGCTACCATTACACTTCAAAATTATTTCAGAATGTACCGTAAATTGGCAGGTATGACCGGAACAGCGGTTACCGAAGCAGGCGAATTTTGGGAGATTTATAAATTGGATGTTATTGAAATTCCTACTAATAAACCATTATTGCGTATTGATAGTGAAGATTTAGTGTACAAAACAAAACGCGAAAAATACAATGCCGTAATTGATGAAATTGCTAAATTGGTAAGTGAAGGCAGACCCGTTTTGGTGGGAACAACATCTGTTGAAATTTCAGAATTATTGAGCAGAATGTTGAATTTACGCAAAATTCAACACAATGTATTAAATGCCAAATTACACAAAAAAGAAGCCGATATTGTTGCAGATGCAGGAAAACCGGGAGTTGTAACCATTGCTACCAATATGGCGGGTCGTGGAACGGATATTAAACTTACCGAAGAAGTTAAAAAAGCGGGCGGTTTGGCAATTATTGGTACCGAACGCCATGATTCTAGACGCGTTGACCGTCAGTTAAGAGGTCGTTCTGGCCGACAAGGAGATGTTGGTTCAACTCAATTTTATGTTTCTTTGGAAGATAATTTAATGCGATTGTTCGGTTCTGAACGCATCGCTAAAATGATGGACAGAATGGGAATTCAAGATGGTGAAGTAATTCAGCATTCTATGATTACCAAATCTATAGAACGCGCTCAGAAAAAAGTTGAAGAAAATAACTACGGAGTTCGCAAGCGATTGTTAGAATATGATGATGTAATGAATGCGCAACGTGAAGTAATTTACAAACGCAGAAGACATGCACTTTATGGAGAACGTCTTCAGGTTGATGTTGCTAATATGATTTATGATACTTGCGAAGCTATCATCATCCAAAATAAAGAAATCAAAGATTTTAAAAATTTCGAGTTTGAATTAATCCGATTTTCATCGCAACCATCACCTTTTTCAGAGGAAGATTTTATCCATAAAACCGAAAATGAATTAATCAATGAACTTTATGATTTTGTTTACAAACATTATCAAGACCGATTAGAAAAAAATGCCATTGCTTCCTATCCTGTTATCAGAGATGTGTATGAAAAACAAGGAAATCAATACGAACGCATTATTGTTCCGTTTACTGATGGTATTAAAACTTTGCAAGTTGTAACCAATTTAAAAGAAGCGTATGAAACGCATGGTAAAGTTTTAATCAAAGATTTTGAGAAAAATGTAACCTTGGCTATTATTGATGAATCTTGGAAAAATCACCTTCGACAAATGGATGATTTAAAACAATCGGTTCAAAATGCTTCTTATGAGCAAAAAGATCCGTTGTTGATTTATAAATTTGAATCATTTGAATTGTTTAGCAAAGCGATTGAAAAGATCAATAAAGAAGTGCTTTCTTTCTTGTTTAAAGGCAGTTTACCAAATCAGAACACCTCTAACGTTTTACAGGCCAAAGAACAAAAAAGAGAAAAAGTTCAACTTTCAAAAGAAGAATATCAAGAGAGAACGCAATCGCACAATACGCAAGAAACTCAGGCTGTAGAAACTTTTGTAAGAACCGAGCGAAAAATTGGTCGGAATGAACAAGTTACAGTTAAAAATGTATTGACTGGCGAAAATAAATCAATGAAATACAAACAAGCCATTCCGCTTTTAGAACAAGGAAAATGGATTGTTGTGGAAGATTGAAATTGATGGGATAATTAAAAAATCAACCCTAAATTAAAGATGATTTAGGGTTGAATATTTATTTAGAAAATAGTATAGGTTACCCTTATATAGGGCATCCAAAATATTGCTTCATTGCCAAAAGAGTGATTACCATCAATACTATAAACACCAAATCCAAAATTAAATTTTTCTACTTCATAACTAGCTTCTAAATTAAAAGCACTGTATTTAAAATGTTTATCATCTCTGTATATAACACCTATAGATCCATCACTAAATTCGGTAACTTCGCGTTGTGAATATCTAGTTCCTCTATTCATAAGAGAATATCCTACTTTTAATCCTATTTTGTCACCATTGTTTAGATTAAATTTTCTCTTTAAATAGAAATTATAATCTTGTTTAAGCCCATTGACTGATTTATTTATGGTTGACTCGTTATTATAAGTACCCATTATTGTACGCGTGTCGAAGTAGATATGACCATAACTTAAAGAGTGAGAAAACCCAATACTATAATTTTTCATAAAATCATATTCAATTCCAAGATTTAATGATGGGCCAGTAATTTGGTAATCCAAATTATAATATACATCATGATCCCTATAATTACTGAATGTTTTTTCTTGATCAAATGGGGTAATTCTATATTCTGTACCCACTAAAAAATGGATTTTTCGCTCTTTTTTTAGTGCTGCTTCTTGAGAAAAAGCAGAGAAATTTAGAAAAATAAATAAAATTAAAATTTGGTTTTTTAAAGTGCTGAGTTTCATAAAATTATTGATTTAGAGAGTTTAACGGGTTGAAATAATTAATTTGCAACTATTTTGGTTTTAAATTGAATCCCATCATTGTTTGCGCTATATGTACCAACATATTTTAAAATATTTTGATACTCATTAGACTCTACCCTGTCTGTAATATAGCTTGACTGTTCTGATCTAACACTTTGCATATAGCCAATCCTAGACGGGAATCCGAATATTGCTGGAAATGTTTCATATTCAGGACTTTGCCATGTTGCTGGCCAACCATCATATTCATAAATTACAAAATAATATCTTGGGGGCTTGCTATCTCCATAAATAAAATCTGGACTTTCCCACCAATTGGATTGCAGTAAATAATTTGCATAAATTGTAGTTTGATTATTTACCTGATTTCTAGAAACTTGTGTAATTCTAAAGTCAGATGTATGCCCAATAGATGTCCTATCACAACTCACAGCTGCACTTCCTATTGAAGGATGATATCCATTATGGTATTCAAACATAGCTTTAATATTAATTTCAGATGCCCCAGCTGCCCAACTTTCTTTATGTTGTTTTATTTTAAACCAATCAATATATGCAGAATATTTTTGAATATTTGTGTTTGAACTAACTGGTTCATAAGTTGTAGGAAGATGAGTAAAATCTTCTTCGTTAAGTGAAATCACTACAACATTTTCAGTATTTGCAATCTCTTCGCCAATCAAATAACCAAGTTCTTCTAATTCTCCACTTTCATTTTCCACAAATCCCGCATATTCATCTTCAATATTCTCAATAACAAATGGAACATATATTATTTCGTCTGACAACCCTCTTAATGTTTCCATATTGATATTTTTTGGAAAATAGATTTGTGGTTGTAAATTATTCCCAATAATTCCTTTGAATGCGTCTATTGAATTTTGTAATTTTAAAATATCTTCATCACTTAATGATTTTGTTTTCTTTGAAAAAACAATAATATCTTTCACTAATATAAATTTATCTTCACCAACTCCTTTTTTGTTATTTTCATTGGTAACAAACATACTTATTTTATTATTTTTTAAAGACTTATTAATAACCTCAGCGATATCTATTAAGTGTTTTTGAGTATATGCTATTTTCTCTTCAAGTGATCTATTTTCAATTTTATAAGATTCACTAATCGAATTATTTTCATTGTCTTCACTACATGAAATCATAAATATAAGAACAGCTAACGTAAAAATTAAATTTTTCATTTTTATAAATTTAAAATTTGTAAATAGAGCGTAATAGCTCATTTTAATATTTGGTTAAGCCGGCGAAATGTATTACTTTTGTAACACTTTCCTCTGTTTATGGGTTGGTTATTTCATAACGAACGGTTTTAAGTTAAACAATCTATTTAGCGTAATTGTACTTATTATTTAAACAGAGGATTTTGTTTATATCTTCTAAAACAAGACATACTTATTCCTTAAAAATGGCCTTTACAAATTTTTATTATCAACAAAATTAAACGGAATATTTTTCATTAAAATTTAGCAATTTTTAAGAATATTATACCAATTTTGGATAAATATAAAAAAAAAAAAAAAAATAACTATACAAAATAATTTTCAATTTTATTTTTGTTTACGATTGATTTTTTAATAAAAAGATACTTTTTGTGGTTTTTGGATATATAGCTGTTGTATTGTCCGGCGAAATACAAACAAGCTATTCCGTTATTAGAACAAGGAAAATGGATTGTTGTTGAAGATTAGTACCGAAAGTAAAATCCTCACCCCAACCCTCTCCAAAGGAGAGGGGGTCTTACCGAAAGCGACTCTGTAACAGTCCAATAAATTGAACTAAACAGCTATTGCTTCGGTATTAAATCAGAAAATATATACTATAAAAAAATCCCGATTAAATCGGGATTTTTTGTTTTTATTCAAATGAAGTATTGAGCTGAATATAATCTAAAAACTCTCGTCTTACACTTTCTTCTTTAAATTTTCCACCATATTCGGCAGTTACTGTACTGCTTTCAACATCTCTAATTCCCCTAGAATTTACACACAAATGTTTGGCATCAATAACGCAAGCTACATCTTCTGTTCCTAAAGCTTCTTGTAAGGATTGCACAATTTGCATTGTTAAACGCTCTTGAACTTGTGGTCGTTTTGCGTAAAAATCAACAATTCTGTTCATTTTAGACAACCCAATAACCTTACCATTAGAAATATACGCCACATGCGCACGACCTATAATGGGTAATAAATGATGCTCGCAAGTTGAGTAAACAACAATGTTTTTCTCTACCAACATTTCACCATATTTATAAGAGTTTTCAAAAGTTGATAATTTAGGTTTTAAATTTTGATTTAAGCCCCCAAAAATTTCTTTTACATACATTTTAGCCACTCTTTTCGGAGTTCCTTTTAAACTATCATCTTCCAAATCCATTCCTAAAGTGTGTAGAATTTGATAAACATTTTCCTGAATTTTCTGAATTTTAACCTCATCAGAAAGATCAAAAGCATCTGCTCTTAAAGGTGTTTTTGCAGTTGAAGATTGATGATCATCATCAGAATCATTATGCGAATCGTTGATATTTCTTATATTTCCCTCTAACATCTTATTTTAATTTGGCTTGCAAAATTACAATTTTATGATTTAAATATTTTTATTTTACAGATTATTGTTTCAAAAGTTGCCTTAAAAACTGAAAATCACCATTTTGTTGATCTCCTGTAATCATATTTTTGATTGTAAACGTTTGGTTTTCTAACTCTGTAGAACCAATTAATACCACATAAGGAATCTTTCGTTTATCGGCATAATTTAATTGTTTTTTAATTTTAGTTTCTTCTGGATATAATTCAGATTTTACATTTAATGCCCGAAGTTTTTTAATGGTTTTAGTAGCGTACAATGCTTCTTTTTCTCCAAAATTGGCAAATAAAATTTCTGGTTTTGGCAGTTCAACTTCTGTAAATAAATTAAGTTCTTCTAACACTAAATAAATACGGTCTAAACCAAAAGAAATACCAATACCGCTCATATCTTTCAATCCGAAAATTCCGGTTAAATCATCATACCTTCCGCCACCTCCAATTGAGCCCATTTGTACAGTTTTAGGCGGAATTACTTCAATAATAGCGCCAGTATAATAGTTTAAACCGCGCGCTAAAGTAACGTCAATTTCAAGATTTGAACTGTATAAACCAATATTTTCCAAAGTTGAAATTACAAATTCTAATTCTTGAACTCCCGCTAAACCATCAACAGAATTAATTAAAATTTCTTTTAACTGTTGTAATTTTTCTAAGTTAGAGCCCGAAAGATGAAATAACGGACTCACTTTTTCGATGGCATTTTCAGAAATTCCTTTGGCTAGCATTTCATTTTTAACGCCCTCCTCGCCTATTTTATCAAGTTTGTCTAGCGCAATGGTAAAATCTATCAATTTATCGGCTTCGCCTATTACTGCTGCAATACCCGCTAAAATTTTACGATTGTTGAGTTTTATGGTTACATCTTTTAAATTAAGTTGATGAAAAACAGCATCATACAATTGTACAAATTCTACTTCTTGCCAAAGTGATTTTGAGCCCACCACATCTGCATCACACTGATAAAATTCTCTAAAACGTCCTTTTTGCGGACGATCTGCACGCCAAACGGGCTGAATTTGATAGCGTTTAAAAGGAAACTCAATTTCATTTTGATGTTGTACTACATAACGCGCAAAAGGTACTGTTAAATCATATCGAAGCGCTTTTTCAGAAATTTGAGTGGTTAATTTATTCGAGTCTTTTTGGTGTAATAATTCATTTGAAACTTTGGATAAATAATCACCAGAGTTTAAAATTTTGAAAATCAATCGGTCCCCTTCTTCTCCATATTTACCCATTAAGGTTTCTGAGTTTTCAAAAGAGGGCGTTTCTATGGGTTGAAATCCAAAATTTTCAAAAGCATTTTTAATTATTTGTATGATATAATTGCGTTTCGCCACTTCTGTTGGTGAAAAATCTCTTGTGCCTTTTGGAATACTTGGTTTTTG
>CAMTWE010000044.1:0-13776 GCA_947085395.1 uncultured Bacteroidota bacterium
AGGAGCTTAATGAGCTGCTAAGCAACTGTAATTATTCTGAGTATTTTATAACCAAAGCCAGTGATTTACAAATAATTGAAGCCATTTTAGAATGTTATGACAATTATAAAGCGGTAAAAAAAGGTACTACTAAAAAGAATTAACCCTTCGACAGGCTCAGGGCTGGAAATTAAAAATGAGAGTGAAAATGATCATAAAAAATAACCCTTCGGTATAGCTTGTCTTGAGAAAAGCAAAAAGGCATTTGGCAAATAAAAAGTAAAAAAAATCCAGCAAAAGCTGGATTTTTTTTGGTTAGTTATTCCCTAATATAAGAGGCATTCCATCTTTTCCAGATCCTATAACCACTACTTTAGAATTAGGTGATTTTGCTAACTGTAAAGTAGCTTCAATCCCTTTATCTTTTAATATTTTATCATTTAATGATTCACTTAAAATACGGTTAGCATCCGATTTTCCTCGCGCTTCAATTCTTTGACGTTCTGCTTCTTTTGTAGCTTTCTCCAATCTAAATACATATTCTAAAGACTCTTGCTCTTGGCCTAATTTATTTTCAATAGCTGTTTTAATAGTTTGAGGTAAAGTTACATCTCTAACTAAAACTTCATTTAATTGTACATGTTGTTTGTCAAGAATTTTCTTAGCTTCTTCAAATATCTCAGCTTGAATTGCATCACGCTTAGATGAATAAATTTGTTCTGGAGTATATCGTCCAACAACACTTCTGGCAGCAGATCTAATTGCGGGTTGAATAACACGCTCCAAATAATTTTCTCCTCTGGTTCTGTGTAACAAACCTAATTCGGCACCGATTGGTTGATACCAGATAGATGCATCTAATTTAATTTCCAATCCATTTAAGGAAAGAACTGACATTTTTTCAAATAATTCTTGTTGACGCACTTCATAAATATAAACTTTGTTCCAGGGAGCAACAAAGTGAAATCCTTCATCAAAATAATATTCAGTATCTACTCCCCCACCAAAAGTTCTGTATAAAACTCCAGCTTTACCAGAATCAATAGTTATAGTAGATGTAGCCATTATGATAATTAATGCAATACCCCCTAAAATGAGTATTAAAAATTGTTTAGGAAAAGGAATCTGTTGATTGTTCATTTTTTATAGTTTAAATGTTAAAAGTTAGAAAGTTATAATGTTATAATGTTATAATGTTAAAATGTTAAAATGTTATAATGTTTAATTACTTGCCTTAAGTGATGGTTACTAAACTACAATGACTTAACGACGGTGACTGAGCGACGGTGATTGAATAACGGTGACTGAGCGACGGTGACTGAGCGGAGCCGAAGTCAATTATTTCGATTTTCAAAATCTTCTTTATCTTTATCTTGTAATCGTTTAACAATCAAATAAATAATTATTAAAACGAGAATTCCTATAAGCACAAATCGTATCATCTTATTTTAATTTAACAGCAGTTCCATAGGCCATAATTTCTGCAGCACCTTGCATTACTTGTGAAGTAGTAAACCTTACATTCACTACTGCATCGGCTCTCATTTTCTTTGCATCGTCTAGCATTCTTTGTAGCGCTTGTTCACGTGCATCAGCTAACAATTTTGTATATTCAGAGATTTCTCCTCCTACAATATTTTTTAATCCAGCAAAAAAATCAGAACCAATATTACGGGCTCTAACTGTACTTCCTCTTACAGTTCCTAAAGATTCTATAATTTCTTTTCCTACAATGGTTTCCGTTGTTACAAATAGCATATTATCAATTTTAGATTATAAATTTTAAATTTTAAATTTCCTACTCTAAGTCAATCGATGGCTTAACTTCTAAATGTTAATTTTTAATTTTTAACTTTTAACTTTTAACTTTTAATTTCCTGCCCTGAGCGGAGCCGAAGGGTTAACTTTTAATTTCCTGCCCTGAGCTTGCCGAAGGGTTAACTTTTAATTAATTTAAGTCAGCATTCCGCCATCAACATTAATAGTTTGTCCTGTAACATAGGCGCTCATTTCTGATGCTAAAAAAACACATACATTGGCAACATCTTCTGGGGTTCCGCCTCTTTTTAAAGGAATGGCATCTCTCCATCCTTTAACCGTATTTTCATCTAATTTATCGGTCATTTCAGTTTCTATAAAACCTGGAGCAATGGCATTACAACGTATATTTCTTGAACCCAATTCTAGCGCAACTGATTTAGTAAAGCCCAAAATTCCGGCTTTGGAGGCAGCATAATTAGTCTGACCTGCATTTCCTTTTACACCAACTACAGAACTCATGTTGATGATAGAACCAAAACGTTGTTTCATCATGGGTTTGATAACTGCTTTGGTTAAATTAAAAACCGATTTTAAATTTACTTCAATTACTTTATCAAAATCTTCTTCAGAAATACGCATTAGTAAATTATCTTTGGTGATGCCAGCATTGTTGATTAAAATATCAATTGAGCCAAAATCTTTTAGCACTTCTTCAACCAATTGTTGCGCTTGGTCATATTTTGAAGCGTCTGATTTATATCCTTTTGCTTTTATTCCATATTGTTGTAGTTCATTTTCTAATGCGGCAGCTGCATCGGCAGAGGCATTGTATGTAAAAGCAACATTTGCACCATTTTTAGCAAAAACTTCGGCAATTCCTTTGCCAATACCACGAGAGGCACCTGTAATTAATGCAATTTTATTCTCTAATAATTTCATTTGTTTAAATTTATTTATTTTCTAATGGTCATCCCTAAAAATCGTTACAATTTCAGGAACATCTTCAGGCGTTTCATTTTATTAATTTAATATTATTCAAATATACAGAATTGAAAATTAAAAAACCACGCTAAAAGCGTGGTTTATAAAAATTATATACTTCTTATTTCTTTAAAATTTCTGCTACTTTTACCCCTATTTTAGCTGGAGATTCTACTACATGAATTCCGTTTTCGCGTAAAATTTCCATTTTAGCTTGCGCGGTATCATCTGCACCGCCAACAATTGCGCCGGCATGTCCCATGGTTCTACCTTTAGGAGCAGTTTGACCAGCAATAAATCCGACTACTGGTTTTCTATTTCCATCTGCTTTAATCCAACGTGCAGCATCCGCTTCTAATTGTCCGCCAATTTCACCAATCATCACTATAATATCAGTTTCCGGGTCATTCATAAATAATTCTACAGCTTCTTTGGTAGTGGTTCCAATAATTGGGTCACCACCAATACCAATTGCTGTTGAAATACCAAAACCTTGTTTTACAACTTGGTCTGCAGCTTCATAAGTTAGCGTTCCAGATTTTGAAACAATACCCACTCTACCTTTTTTAAAGATAAAGCCCGGCATAATACCTACTTTAGCTTCATCGGCTGTAATAACTCCCGGACAATTGGGTCCAATCAATCTACAATCTTTATCGGCAATATATTCTTTAACCTTTACCATATCAGAAACTGGAATACCTTCGGTAATACAAATGATTACTTTAATTCCGGCTGCTGCTGCTTCCATAATGGCATCTGCTGCAAAAGCTGGTGGTACAAATATGATTGAAGTATCGGCTTGTACAGATTCAACTGCATCGGCAACTGTATTAAATACGGGTTTACTTAAATGTGTTTGCCCACCTTTTCCTGGTGTAATTCCACCCACAACATTACTACCGTAATCTATCATTTGAGTTGCATGAAAGGTACCTTCACTTCCTGTAAAACCTTGAACTATTATTTTTGAATTTTTATTAACTAAAACGCTCATTGTGTAATTAATTTTATGATTAAAACGCTGCAAAATTACACTTTTAATATGGGTATTTAAAAGTATTTTTTTTAATTTTTAGACTTAACTATAATTTGTTTGGATCTTATAATTTCTTTAAATTTTTCTCTTGATTCTGCAATGGGAGATCCAAAATAGGATTTACCACCTGCAATAGATTTTGTAACTCCAGATTGTCCAAAAACAACAGCACCAGTTCCTATTCTAATACCACTATTGGTTCCTACTTGCCCCCATAAAGTAACTCTATCTTCTAAAACTACACAGGCAGAAATACCGGTTTGCGCAGCTATTAAACAATATTCGCCAATAACAGTATCATGACCAACCTGAACTTGGTTGTCTATTTTTGTTCCTTTTTTGATGGTTGTAATTCCGGTTACACCTCTATCTATGGTACATAAAGCCCCAATTTCTACCTGGTCTTCAATAAGAACTGTACCGCATGATGTTAATTTATCAAAACAATCAGTTCTTTTTTTGTAGTAAAAAGCATCAGAACCTATTATTGTTCCTGAATGGATTGTTACATAATTACCTATGACACAATCATCATAAATAACCACATTGGGATGAATCAAACAGTGTTTTCCAATAATTACATTGTTACCAATAAAAACATTGGGCTGAATAATTGTATGCTCACCAATTTGAGCCGACTTAGCAATAACCTCATCCGCTTTTTTAAATGGTTTAAAGTGATGAACGAGTTTGTTAAAATCTCTAAAAGGATCATCGGTTAGTAACAATGCTTTTCCTTCGGGACACTCTACTTCTTTATTAATTAAAATAATAGTAGCAGCAGACTTTAATGCTTTGGTATAGTATTTTGGGTGATCTACAAACACGATATCACCCGGTTCTACCACATTAATTTCATTCATTCCTGTGATTGGAAAATCATCAGAGCCAACATATTTACAATTAATGATACTGGAAATTTCTTTTAAAGTAAAGGGTTTAGTAAATTTCATATCTTTTTTTTAAATATAAAGATATAAAAAAAAATTACTTAACTCTTTCTAAATAAGTTCCTTTTTCAGTTTCTATTTTAATATTATCACCTTCATTGATAAATAAAGGCACATTTATTCTTGCTCCTGTCTCAACAATTGCTGGTTTTGAAGCGTTGGTAGCAGTGTTTCCTTTAAGTCCAGGTTCTGTTTCAATTACTTTTAAAATAACGCTCGCAGGCATATCTACAGAAAGAGGAACTTCATCTTCTGCTCTGATAATAATGGTTACCATTTCTCCTTCTTTTAATAAATCTGGAGCATCCAATACTTCTTTTAAAAGGGTAATTTGATTATAATCATCAGTATTCATGAAGAAATAATTTTCACCTTCATTGTATAAAAATTGGTATTTTCGGGTTTCAACTCTTACTTCATCTATTTTCTGACCACCAGAAAAAGTATTGTCTAACACTTTACCAGAAGTTAAACTCTTTAATTTTGTTCTAACAAATGCCGGACCTTTACCGGGTTTAACGTGTAAAAATTCTATCACTTTAAAGGTGTCATTGTTAAACTTTATGCATAAGCCATTTCTAATTTCTGATGTATTTGCCATTTATTTTATTTTATTCTAATTTATATTTATTGAATACTACTATTTAATTTCCTGAATAACCTTTCATAATTCCTCTTTGAGAATTTCTGATAAAGGTTATGATATCATCGCGTTCTGAAGTTGCCTCCATTTCTGCTTCAATTTTTTCGAGTGCTTGTGAGGTGTTAAAATTTTTCTGATAAAGAATTCTGTAAATATTTTGAATTTCTCTAATTTTTTCGGTAGAGAAACCTCTTCTTCTAAGCCCGATAGAATTTATTCCAACATAAGAAAGTGGTTCTTTTGCTGCCTTGGTATAAGGTGGAACATCTTTTCTTACTAAAGAACCACCAGAAATCATGGCATGATCTCCAATATGAATAAACTGATGCACTGCTGCCAATCCGCCAATAATGGCATATTTCCCAACATTTACATGTCCGCCTAAAGCTACACCATTAACAATAATTGCATTATCACCTATTTCACAATCATGTGCAATGTGCGATGTTGCCATAATCATACAATTAGATCCAATGGTTGTTTTTCCAGTGGCGCTTGTGCCTCTGTTAATGGTAACACATTCTCTAACAGTTGTATTATCACCAATTATGGTGAGGGTATCTTCTCCTTCAAATTTTAAATCTTGAGGAATGGCAGAAATTACTGCTCCAGGAAAAATTCTACAATTACTGCCAATTCTAGCGCCTTCCATGATAGTTACATTAGATCCTATCCAAGTTCCAGAGCCAATAGTAACATTATTATGTATGGTTGTAAAGGGTTCTACTACTACGTTTCGAGCAATTTTTGCTCCGGGATGTATATATGCTAAAGGTTGATTCATAAATTTTTATTAATCATTAATTCTAACTATTTGTGCCATTAATTGTGCTTCTACTACTAATTTATTATTGGCATATCCAAATGCTTGCATATGACAAATTCCCCTTCTAATAGGAGATATTAATTCTGCTTTTATGATAAGTGTATCACCTGGTAAAACTTTTTGTTTAAACTTAACATTGTCCATTTTCATAAAATAAGTTAAGTAATTTTGCGGATCTGGTACCGTATTTAAGACCAATACGCCTCCACATTGCGCCATCGCTTCAATTTGTAATACTCCTGGCATTACAGGTGCTCCTGGAAAATGTCCTATAAAATAAGATTCATTCATCGTAATGTTCTTCATTCCTACTACATGTTTATCTGATAATTCAAGGATTCTATCAATCAATAAAAATGGAGGTCTGTGAGGCAGGATTTCCATAATTTTTTGGATATCCATCAATGGAGGATCGCATAAATTATATTTCGGAATATAATTGCGCTTTTCACATTTTATAATATTTGCTAATTTTTTAGCAAATAAGGTATTGATTTTATGACCAGGTTTATTGGCAATTACTTTTCCACGGATTCTTGTTCCGATAAGTGCTAAATCTCCAATTACATCTAATAATTTATGACGTGCTGCTTCATTAGCCCAGTGTAAAGTAAGATTATCTAAAATTCCGTTTGCACTTACATTTACTTTATCTTTTTTAAAAACGACTTTTAATTTTTCAATTATTTCAGGAGAAATTTCTTTATCAACATAAACAATTGCATTGTTTAAATCGCCTCCTTTTATTAAATCATTATCGAGTAACATTTCTAATTCATGCAAAAAACTAAAAGTACGCGCATTGGCAATTTCATTTTTAAATTCTTTGATAGATTTGATAGAGGCATTTTGTGTTCCTAAAATTTTGGTACCAAAATCAACCATGGCTGTAATTTCATAATCATCCGAAGGCATGATCATAATTTCACTTCCGGTTTCTTCATCTTTATAAGAAATAACTTCTTTAACTATAAAAACATCGCGTTCAACATCTTGTTCTACAACTCCTGCTTCTTCTAATGCTTCCACAAAATATTTGGATGAACCATCCATAATTGGAGGTTCTGATGCATTAATTTGAATCAATAAATTATCAATATCTAAACCTACTGCTGCTGCCAAAACATGTTCTGAAGTATGAATTCTAACGCCATTTTTTTCAATAT
This sequence comes from uncultured Bacteroidota bacterium, assembly GCA_947085395.1. Taxonomy (GTDB): domain Bacteria; phylum Bacteroidota; class Bacteroidia; order Flavobacteriales; family Flavobacteriaceae; genus JAGXRT01. Next base: position 7,346 of record CAMTWE010000044.1, read on the forward strand.
TAGTACCTCTTTGCGTAGTAGTTACATATTCAACTTTAGCTTCTATAATTGGTTTTCCTTCTAAATCAGTTCTTTCAAAAGCGAACCCAAAATTTACCGGAGCTGGTTTAAAAGTCATGGTCACCAAATTTCCAGTATGTAAACCAATCCCAGAGATTGAAACTTCTTTTGCAATTGTTTTTTGATAATTACTCATAATTTTTCTTTTAATACTTGAAGTTCTTTTTCAATATTTTTTATGGAACTGGCAATTATTGGTAAATTTTTAAAATGTACATAGGATTTAAAATAGTTATTATACCCTATAGCTGGACTTCCTTGTACTATATCATAATCTTTTAAACCATGTATTACCCCAGACTGAGCTTGAATTTTTACATTATTTCCAATAGTGATATGACCTACAATTCCTACTTGACCACCAATCATACAATTTTTTCCAATTTTTACCGATCCAGCAATAGCTGTAAGAGCTGCAATCACAGTGTTTTCTCCAATTTCTACATTATGTGCTATCTGAATTAGATTATCCAATTTTACTCCTTTTCTAATGATCGTAGATCCTAATGTAGCTCTATCTATGGAGGTTCCGGCTCCAATATCAACAAAATTTTCAATTATTACATTGCCAATTTGAGGTATTTTTTGAAATGATCCATCTTCGGATGGAGCAAATCCAAAACCATCAGATCCTATTACTGCGTTAGAATGTATTGTGCAGTTTGAACCAATTACTGTTTCTGAATATATTTTTGTACCAGAAAAAATGGTGGTATTGTCTTTAACAATGACATTTTCTCCTATAAAAACGTTTGGATATACTTTTACATTATCGCCTAAAACAACATTTTTATCGATATATACAAAAGCACCAATATACGGGTTTTTACCAATTTTTGCTGTTGGATTGATGAAACTGGGTTCTTCTATTCCGATTTTATTGTTTTTTACCTGATTGTAAAAATCTAACAATTTTGCAAAAGATTGATAAGCGTCCTCTACTTTTATGAGTGTACTAAAAACTGCTTTCTCTGGCTCAAAATCTTTTCCAATTATTACAATAGATGCATTTGTTGTATAAAGATAATTCGTGTATTTTGGGTTAGATAGAAACGTAAGTGAACCTTGGGTTCCTTCTTCTATCTTAGATAGTTTATCGACAACAACTGTGGAATCTCCTACAATTTCGCCATTTAAAACTTCTGCTATTTGTTTGGCTGTAAATTTCATCGGTGCAAAAATATGAAAAGTTTTTTACAACTATTCATTTATATAGTTAACTGCTTTGGGTAGCAAATATAATATTTTATCACTGGTTTTGATAAAGCCAACAAATTTAATTGGTCTGATGCTATGGCTAAATCTACCGTTTTACCTTTTTTAGAAAGTATTTTGATAGCATTATCTTTTAAATTATACGCCTGATTGGTTACACTTCCTTCAAAAACAAAATAAGAAAGTTCTTTTTTATTGATGTCTAATTTTTCTAATATTTTTTTCTTAATCTTCGTAATTTCTACTTTTCCAAACTTCTGATTTTGCAAAATAACTTTTGGCAACTTCCTGTTTATTAACATTTTTGAAAGTGTAGATAAAATTTTATCTTGGTGTTGTGTCCATTCTTTTATGGCAGAAAGCACATCATAATCATCTAATTGTGCAAATATTTTAAGGGTTTTAGCATCAAAATTATGCGCATTGATGGGTTGATATAAAAAATATTTTAAATTACTACTTGCAAATAATACCTCCCCTTTCAATGCCAATTCTTTGGCTCTTTTTAAAATGTTAACCAACAATAATTCTGCTGCTAAACCAGTTTTGTGTAAATAAACTTGCCAATACATCAATCGTCTTCCTACAATAAATTTTTCTACAGAATAAATTCCCTTTTCTTCAATAACCAATTCATTTTCATGCACATTTAACATGGTTATCAATCTGTCTGAATTTATATTTCCTTCTGCAACACCCGAGTAAAAACTGTCGCGCTTTAGATAATCCAATCTATCCATATCTAACTGACTAGAAATGAGTTGATACAAAAATTTCTTCGGATGATTTCCTTTAAAAATAGCAATTGCCAAACTGAGCTGTAAATTGAATTCAATATTCAGCGCTTCCATAAATTTCAAAGAAATAGTTTCGTGATTTATTTCTGAAACAATACTCTTTTCTAGTGCATGCGAAAAAGCACCGTGTCCAATATCATGTAATAATATGGCAATATAAAGCGCATTTTCTTCATCGTCTGTAATTTCAATTCCTTTAAACCTTAATATTCTAACAGCTTTTTGCATTAAATAAACGCATCCAATGGCATGATGAAACCTGGAATGATGTGCACCCGGATAAACCAATGAGGATAATCCCATTTGTGAAATTCTGCGCAACCTTTGAAAATAAGGGTGTTCTATTAAATCATAAATTAAACTATTCGGAATCGTAATAAATCCGTAAATTGGGTCGTTTAATATCTTAAACTTATTCACATTTAAATTTGACACTTTACAATTTTTTTAATTCAACTATACAAATATAACAACAATGAGAGACATACAGATACTTTGGGTTGATGATGAGATAGATTTGCTAAAACCTCACATTTTATTTTTAGAAAAAAAACAGTATAAAGTAACCACTTGTTCAAACGGAACCGATGCTGTTGATATTATTGATGAAGAAGATTTTGACATTGTTTTTTTAGATGAAAATATGCCCGGATTAAGCGGTTTGGAAACGCTTACAGAAATTAAAGAAAAAAGACCCAATTTGCCCGTCATCATGATTACCAAAAGTGAAGAAGAATTTATAATGGAAGAAGCCATTGGTTCAAAAATTGCTGATTTTTTAATTAAACCGGTAAATCCTAATCAAATATTATTGTCGCTCAAAAAAATCTTAGACCATTCGCGCTTAATTTCAGAAAAAACAACGGTTAATTATCAAAAAGAATTTAGAAAAATTGCCCTAGAATTATCAATGGTAAATAGTTTTGAAGATTGGATTATTCTTTATAAAAAATTAATTTACTGGGAATTAGCGCTTGAAAATATTTCAGATTCATCAATGATAGAAATTCTTGAAGGTCAAAAACAAGAAGCCAATAATCATTTTTTTAAATTTATTAAAAAGAACTATAAAGATTGGTTAACAGCTAAGGATAGACCTATTTTATCACATAATTTATTAAAAGAAGTCGTTTTTCCAATTGTACAAAAAGAAAAAAATACCTTGTTAATTGTAATTGATAATTTGCGTTATGACCAATTTAGAATTATTGAACCCGTTATCAATCAGTTTTATAAAACAGAAGATGAATTTATGTATTTCAGCATTTTGCCAACGGCAACACAATATGCTCGGAATGCTTTATTTGCAGGAATAATGCCTTTAGAAATGGAAAATAAGTATCCGCAATATTGGAAAAATGATGTAGATGAAGGTTTAAAAAATTTATATGAAGATGAATTTTTAATCGAAAATTTAAAGCGATGCGGACTTAAAATTAAACACGATTTTATTAAAATTACCAATTTAAAAGCTGGGAAACAAACCGTAGATAATTTTAAATCATTTAAAGACAATGATTTAACAGTTGTTGTGTATAATTTTGTAGATATGATTTCTCATGCAAAAACTGAAATGGATGTTATAAAAGAATTAGCTGGTGATGATAAAGCATACCGTTCATTAACACTTAGTTGGTTTAACAACTCGCCACTTTTAGAAATTATTCAGAAAGCACAAAATCTGGGAATGAAATTAATAATTACAACAGACCACGGCACCATTAATTGCAAAAATCCGACTAAAGTTATTGGAGATAAAGAAATTAGCTCAAATCTTCGCTATAAAACCGGCAAAAGTTTGTCTTATGAAGCTAACGATGTTTATGCAGAAAAAAATCCGAAAGATATTTTACTTCCTTCACTATCTATGAATAGTTCCTTTATTTTTGCCAAAGAAAATTTATTTTTTGCGTATCCTAATAATTACCACCATTATGTTAATTATTATAAAAACACCTATCAACATGGCGGAATTTCTTTAGAAGAAATGATTATTCCTTGTGCTATATTTGCACCAAAATAATTTTGATTGATGAAAATACACTATCATTTAAATGATTTGCCACAAATTGCAGCCAATATTTTAGCGCATTCTAAAAGCAAGATTATCACTTTTAACGGAGCAATGGGCGCTGGAAAAACTACCCTTATTAAAGAGTTGGTAAAGAATTTAGGCATCAATGATGTTACCAGTTCACCAACTTTTTCTTTAGTAAATCAATATCAATCTAACCAAAATACATTGGTTTATCATTTTGATTTTTATAGAATTAACCAAGAAACCGAAGCCATGGATATGGGAATTGAAGAGTATTTAGACAGTGGCGCTTGGTGTTTTATTGAATGGCCAGAAAAAGTAAAAAATTTACTACCTTTAAAAATTGTTGAAATCAACATTGAAATTACCAACAACCAAGAACGAACCATTGAAATATTAAATTATGGCTAATCCTGTTTCTCCATTCAGCAAAAGTGAATTGATGCCCCAAGAAGAAAAACTAGAGGTAAAAAAACATAAAGGTGAATTATTTATTGGTATTCCCAAAGAAATTTTTCTACAAGAAAAAAGAATATGCCTTACCCCAGATGCTGTAAATTCATTGTGCAAACAAGGACATTGTATTGTAATTGAAGCTAATGCAGGAAAAGGCGCAAACTTTTCTGATCAAGAATATGCAGAAGCAGGCGCCAAAATTACATTAGACACAAAAGAAGTTTTTAACTGTAAAATTATCTTAAAAGTTGCGCCACCAACGCTAGAAGAAATTGCACTGATGAAACCTCAAGCTTTATTGTTCTCTACCCTGCAACTTAAAACGCAATCTAGCGCTTATTTTGAAGCAATTGCCGCCAAAAAGATAACAGCTGTAGCTTTTGATTTTATAAGAGATAAACATCAACAATATCCTGTGGTAAAATCACTCAGTGAAATTGCGGGCATTGCATCCATATTAATTGCTTCAGAATTGATGAGCAATGTACACCATGGAAAAGGATTGTTATTAGGAAATATTGGAGGCGTTCCTCCTACCGATGTTGTTATTATTGGCGCAGGAACTGTAGGTGAATTTGCCGCCAGAAGCGCTTTGGGTTTGGGCGCTACCGTTAAAATTTTTGACAATTCTATCACCAAATTAAGAAATATACAACACGCATTGGGCGCCTTAATTTATACCTCAACCATACAACCAAAAACGCTTGCAAAAGCATTAAAACGCTGTGATGTTGCCATTGGAGCTGTTAGAGGAAAAATGCGTTCTCCAATTGTAGTTACAGAAGAAATGGTTGCAGAAATGAAAGATGGCGCTATTATTGTTGATGTTTGCATTGATAGAGGTGGTTGTTTTGAAACATCTGATTTAACCTCTCATACAGAACAAACTTTTACCAAACACGGTGTAATTCATTATTGTGTACCCAATATTCCATCCAGATATTCTAAAACGGCCTCTATTTCTATCAGCAATATTTTCAGTCCTTATTTGCTTAATATTGCAGATGATGGCGGATTTGAAAATGCACTTAAATTTGACTTGAGTTTGAGAAAAGGAATGTATTTTTACCACGGAATTTTAACCAATAAATCTGTCTCAGATTGGTTTAATTTACCTTTTACTGATATCAATTTATTAATATTATAATTATTTATGGATTTAAGAAAACGATTTTTTTTATACGGATTTGGATTTGCAATGGGAGCCGTAGTAGTTTTATTTATTTGGAGTAAAAAAGAGGCAACTTTTGACTATATGCCCGATGCTAGGGTATTGAAAAATATCCAATCAAAACCGATTAAAACTTCAAACCAAGCGCAGGAAATTATTAGCACTTTTCAAATTGATTCGTTATCACTTGTAGAGATGATTAAAACTGGATCAATTGATTTTAATAAAAGTAAAACCAAAAAAGCACCTTGTAAAACTTATTGGATTAACACTTCTTTTAAAGAAAATAAACTTTCTCTTATTGTAGAAAATTGCGATTCTATTGCAACCATTCATGAAATTATTAAAAATTAAATGCAAAAAATTGTAGTACTTACCGGCGCCGGAATTAGTGCAGAAAGCGGACTCAAAACTTTTAGAGATGCCGATGGTTTGTGGGAAGGTCATGATATTTACGAAGTGGCATCACCCGATGGATGGCATAAAAATAAATCTTTAGTTTTAGATTTTTACAATCAGCGCAGAAAACAATTGTTTGAAGTGCAACCCAATGATGCTCATGTTGCTTTGGCTTTATTGGAATCAAAATTTGAGGTAACTATTATCACTCAAAATGTGGATGATTTGCACGAAAGAGCTGGAAGTTCAAACATCATTCATTTACATGGAGAATTGTTAAAATCTAGAAGTTCTG
>CAMTWE010000045.1:0-4245 GCA_947085395.1 uncultured Bacteroidota bacterium
ATTATCTTCAAAAGGAAGGGCTAAAATATCGGCTTTAACATCGGCAAGTGGCGAGTGTAAATCTGTGGTTAAATAATCTAAATTTTGTTGTTTTCTAAATAGATTGATAAAACATTGTTCGGGTGCAATGTGTAATACTTTTTTGGGTGATGTAAAAAAATCAGTTTTTTGTTGAAGAAATAACCACATCAATCGATGGCGTTCTAGTGATAAAGTGCTGGGCGATAAAACATTGTAACGTATTTTTTGATAGCCGTAAGGCAAGAAATATCGAAAATTTTTACCGTCAATTGGATCTGTAACTTTATTTCCTTTTAAAATAAAAGCAACAATGGGTCTAATCCACAAACTTATTTTAATTAAAGTTGGTCGTGGTAGTGCGTTAAGTATGAGTTTGGTAATGTTCATCAAGAATTTTTTCTAAATGGTTTTTCTTCATCGCTTACAATTCCTAAGGCCTCGTATATATATTGAAAAGTTGATAGCAATTCTGGTTTTCCATCAATAATAGCAATATCATGTTCAAAATGAGCGCTGGGTTTTAAATCTTCAGTTTTAATCGTCCAGCCATCTTTAAACTGAATAATTTTAGGTGTGCCCATATTAATCATCGGTTCAATGGCGACAACCATTCCGTTTACAAATTTTTTACCGCGTCCTCTATGGCCATAATTTGGCATTTCTGGTTCTTCGTGCATTTTTCTTCCTAAGCCATGACCTACCAATTCGCGTACTACACCATAACCGTGTTTTTCTACATAATTCTGAATGGCATAACCTACATCGCCCACTCTGTTTCCGGCTTTTAGTTCGCTAATTCCCACGTACAAACTTTCTTTGGTAATTTGCAGTAGTTTTTTTGTTTCTGCCGATACTTCTCCAATTTCAAAAGTATAAGCATGATCTCCATAAAAATTATTCTTTAACACACCACAATCAATAGAAATAATATCGCCACTTTCTAAAGGATTATCAGTTGGAATTCCATGTACAATTTGTTCATTTGGACTGGCGCAAAGCGTGTTTGGAAAACCATACATTCCTAAAAATGCTGGAATTCCGCCATGATCTCTAATAAATTCTTCGGCAATTTTATCAAGAAATAAAGTAGTTACCCCTGGTTTTATTTCTTTAGCTATTAATCCTAAGCATTTAGAAACCAGTAAAGCACTTTCGCGCATTAACTCAATTTCTTCTAAAGATTTTATTTTTATCATGGTTATAAAATGAGTTGACAAATTTACATTAAATAATTAAAAAAAAAACGACTAAAAAAGCGGTAAAATATATTGATAAATTTTTTTAACGATGGTTTTGGTTGTAATTTTGCAAAAATTTTAAAATTAAGTTAAAAGTATATGTATAAATCAGTTACTCCAGATGAGGCGGTAAAAGTAATAAAATCTAACGATAGAGTTTATATTCAGGCGGCGGCTGCGGCGCCACAGGCCTTAATTAATGCAATGTCTGCACGCCATGCAGAATTGAGAAATGTTGAAGTTTGTCATTTACATATTGAAGGAAAAGCGCCTTATGCAGATCCTAGTTTAAGAGATAGTTTTCATGTAAATTCCTTTTTTATCGGCCCCAATGTGCGTCATACCATTAAAGCAGGAAATGGTTCTTATACCCCCGTTTTTTTAAGTGAAGTTCCACTTTTATTTAAGAGAAATATCATCAATATTGATGTTGCGCTTATTCAAGTTTCTACTCCAGATAAGCATGGTTATTGTTCTTTAGGTGTTTCTGTTGAAGCTACTTTAGCAGCTATAGACAATGCTAAACATGTAATTGCACAAATCAATCCAAGAATGCCAAGAACGCATGGTGAAGGTATAATTCATATTTCAGAATTGAATACTTTGGTTGAATTTGAAGAGCCGATTCATGAACATTTGATGAGTGAACCTACAGAAATTGAAACCAAAATTGGGAATTTTGTTGCAGAATTAATTGATGATGAAAGTACTTTGCAAATGGGAATTGGAAGTATTCCAAATGCCGTTTTAAGAAATTTAAACAATCATAAAAATTTAGGATTACATACCGAAATGTTTTCGGATGGCGTCATCGATTTAATTTTAAAAGATGTAATTAATGGTAATTATAAAGGGGTAAATCCTGGTAGAGCTTTAGCTACTTTTTTAATGGGCTCTAAACGCTTGTATGATTATGTTGATGACAATCCGTTTGTAGAATTGCGTGCTTCTAATTATGTAAATGATGTTTCTGTAATTCGTCAAAATCCGAAAATGGTAGCCATAAATTCTGCTATTGAAGTTGATGTTACTGGGCAAGTTTGTGCAGATTCTATCGGTACAAGATTGTATTCTGGTGTGGGTGGTCAGATGGATTTTATTAGAGGTGCGTCTTTAAGCGAAGGCGGAAAAGCGATTATTGCTTTGCCATCAACAACAGAAAAAGGAATTAACAGAATTGTGCCTTACCTAAATCAGGGCGCAGGAGTTGTAACTACAAGGGCTCATGTGCACTATGTAATTACAGAATATGGGGTGGCTAATTTATATGGAAAAACCATCAACCAACGTGTAAAAGAATTGGTAAAAATAGCGCATCCAGATTTTAGAGAAGAAATTGAAAAAAAGTATTTTGAAGCTACAAAAGGGTAATTGTTGTTTAACAGTTTAATCGGTTAATCGGTTAATCGTTTAGTTGTATTTTATTCGATAACAATCGATTAACCAATTAACCAATTCACCTTTTTTTATTCCTGATAAGAGTGTTTATACGGCTGTCCGCTGGCAATTTTCAAAAAATCTGCTTCCATTGTTTCTCTTGGATATTCTACAAAACGACCAATTTCTTTGTTGTTTCTAAAGAAAATAATAGTAGGAACTCGTTGAATGTCAAATCCCTTTTGGTCATTTTCTGGCGTTGATTTTTTTCTATCAACAGTTATTAATTCAATATTTTTTTCATCAAATTGTACCGCTTCCATTATTTTATAAAATGGAGGCGTTGCAACTTTACTATCACCACACCAAGTTCCTATAAAAATCTTAATTTTTACATCTTTCATATGTGGTTTCAACTGTGAAATTGCAGTTTCATCTACTTGATATTCATTGTAAAAAATGTCATACCATGCTTTAAATGGCGCTTCTTGTATCATTGCTTTGTTGGCAATTCCAACCAAATTCCCATCAATAACGGTTGCATTAACTTTTTTTTGTTGTGCATTACAACTAGCGAATAAGATAATTGTAGTCATTAATATTATTGTTTTTTTCATCGGATAAAAATTTAAACTAAAGATTCTTGATTCATAATTAGTGGTTTTTCTATGCCCATTAATTTTAAAATAGTGGGCGCCACATCAGCTAAGATACCACTTTTGATTGATTTCAAATCTTTATCAATTAAAATTATTGGCACCGGATTGGTGGTGTGTGCTGTATTCGGACTTCCATCTTCATTTATCATGGTTTCACAGTTTCCATGGTCTGCAATAATAATGGTAGTATAATTGTGTTCATTGGCTTTTTCAACAATTTCTTTGACACAAATATCAACCGTTTCGCATGCTTTAATGGCTGCATTTAAGTCACCCGTATGTCCAACCATATCTCCGTTGGCAAAATTTAAACAGATAAAATCCGTGGTTTCATTTTCGATTTCTAGGATGATGGCATCTTTAATTTCAAAAGCGCTCATTTCTGGTTGTAAGTCGTATGTGGCTACTTTTGGTGACGGACATAGCAAGCGTTTTTCGCCTTTAAATTCTTTTTCTCTGCCGCCTGAAAAGAAAAAAGTTACATGCGGATATTTCTCTGTTTCGGCAATCCTGATTTGAGTTTTGTTGTTTTTTTCTAAAACTTCACCCAAAGTTTCGGTTAAATTATCTTTTTCATAAACCACTTTAATATTTTTAAAAGTAACATCGTAATTGGTTAAAGTAACATAATACAACGGCAATTTTTTCATACCAAATTCTGGAAAATCTTTTTGCGATAAAACTTCGGTTAGTTCCCTTCCCCTGTCGGTTCTAAAATTGTAAAAAATAATAACTTCATCATTTTTTATGGTTGCAATTGGATTGTGTTTTTCATCAAACATCACAATTGGTTTGATAAATTCATCAGTAATGCCATTTTCATAACTTTTTTGAAGTGTTTCAGTGGCATTAAAACTTAAATCTCCAATTCCGTTTACCAATAAATCATACGCTATTTTAACGCGTTCCCAACGTTTATCTCTGTCCATTGCGTAATATCTTCCAACAAT
>CAMTWE010000046.1:0-5072 GCA_947085395.1 uncultured Bacteroidota bacterium
GCCAATCCGATGGATTTAAAACGTGGTATTGACATGGCTGTAATAGCAGTTGTTAAAGACCTACAAAAACAATCGCAAGAAGTAGGTAACAATTCTGAAAAAATTAAACAAGTTGCAGCAATTTCATCTAACAATGACGATTCTATCGGCGATTTAATTGCACAAGCATTTGAAAAAGTTGGAAAAGAAGGCGTTATCACTGTTGAAGAAGCCAAAGGAACTGATACTTATGTTGATATTGTTGAAGGAATGCAATTTGACAGGGGTTATTTATCTCCTTATTTTGTAACCAATGCCGATAAAATGATTGTTGATTTAGACCATCCATATATTTTATTGTACGAGAAAAAAATTAGCTCACTTAAAGAGTTGCTTCCAATTTTAGAACCAGTAGCACAAAGTGGCAAACCATTGTTAATCATCGCAGAAGATGTTGATGGTGAAGCATTAGCAACTTTAGTAATGAATAAATTACGCGGTGCTTTAAAAATTTCTGCCGTAAAAGCGCCAGGTTTTGGAGACCGTAGAAAAGCGATGTTAGAAGATATCGCTGTATTAACTGGTGGCAATGTTATTTCTGAAGAACGCGGATTTACCCTTGAAAATGCTACGCTTGATATGTTGGGAACTGCCGAGCGCATTACCATCGACAAAGACAATACCACTATTGTAAACGGAGCCGGAAAACATGAAGAAATCAAATTGAGAGTGAATCAAATTAAGTCCCAAATAGAAACCACTACTTCTGATTACGATAAAGAAAAATTACAAGAACGTTTGGCAAAATTAGCTGGTGGAGTAGCTGTTTTATATGTGGGCGCTGCTAGTGAAATTGAAATGAAAGAGAAAAAAGACAGAGTTGATGATGCGCTTCATGCAACAAGAGCAGCTGTTGAAGAAGGAATTATTCCAGGTGGTGGCGTTGCTTTTGTGCGAGCCAAAAATGCTTTAAAATCATTAAAAACCAACAATGCCGATGAACAAACCGGTATCAATATTATCGAAAGAGCTATTGAAGAGCCCTTGCGTCAGATTGTTGAAAATGCCGGTGGCGAAGGATCTGTTGTAGTTGCAAAAGTGATTGAAGGTAAAGGAGATTTTGGATTTAATGCCAAAACCGATACGTATGTAAATATGTTAAAAGCCGGAATTATAGACCCTACTAAAGTGGCTAGAATTGCTTTAGAAAATGCGGCATCTGTAGCAGGTATGATTTTAACTACCGCTTGTGCTTTAATCGAAATTAAAGAAGAATCTCCAGCAGGAATGCCTCCTATGGGCGGCGGAATGCCTGGAATGATGTAAGTTTTACAATTAAAAATGAAAAGTTAAAAATTAATAATTAATTCAATTTTTTAACATGTTGCTTTTCATGGTCAGAAACAAAAAAACCACGCAGATTTGCGTGGTTTTTTTATGTTTAAAAGTGATTGATACTAAAATTAATTAGAAGCAGTTGGGCTTTGGCTTTTTTTAGAACTTTCTTCCTGCTTTCGCCTTAATCACTCCACTTCGTTGCGTGGATATCGGCTCTATCAGGGCTATGCTTTGGCATTAGCTATTGTTAACCAGATAAAAGAATAAAGATAAAAGACTATTGTTTTAATAATCAACTTTTAACATTTAACTTTTAACATTCTATCACTTTAGCGTTTAACAAAAAACACTATATTTGAGAAGCTATGTTAAACCGTAAAAAACATTACAAATGAAAAAACAAGATGAAATAAAAATATTTGAAGACAAAAAAGTAAGAACACTTTGGGATGCTGAACAAGAGAAGTGGTATTTATCTATTGTTGATGTTATTGCTGTTTTAACAAACAGTCCAAATCCGCAGGTGTATTGGAGAGTGATGAAAAAAAGATTAAAAGATGAAGGAAATGAAACCGTTACAAATTGTAACGGTTTGAAAATGCTTGCTCCAGACGGGAAAAAGCGAATGACCGATGTAGCAGATACAGCATAACTTTTTCGGCTTATACAATCTATTCCTTCTCCAAAGGCAGAACCGTTTAAACTTTGGTTGGCACAAATAGCTGCCGAAAGATTAGACGAATTACAAGACCCTGAACTAACTATTGACAGGGCTTTAGAACAATACCTAAAACTGGGATATTCTGAAAATTGGATTAATCAACGGCTTAAAAGTATTGAAATACGCAAAGAATTGACAGATGAATGGAAAAAGAGAGGATTAAAAGAAGGAGTTCAATTTGCAACGCTCACTGATATTATTACAAAAACTTGGGCCGATAAAACCACCAAAGAATATAAAATATTGAAAGGATTGAAAAAGGAAAACTTGCGCGATAATATTTACCCCGTTAGATATTTACAATTTTAAAGAATAAAAAAATGTACTACTATATTTATATTCTTCAATCAGAAAAGGATAGCCAATTTTATACAGGCTATACAAACAATTTAAAAGAAAGACTTCAACTGCATAATTCTGGAAAGGTTGATTCTACAAGAAACAGGATACCTTTAAAATTGGTTTATTTTGAAGGATGTTTAAATCAGCAAGATGCAACTCATAGGGAAAAATATTTAAAAACATCTTGGGGAAAAAGATATATTAAAGAACGTTTGAAAAATTATCTAATGGGGTGAACCAACACTGAACTGATTTTGAATATGCTTGCCGAGGTATCTGCCAAAGATATTTCACAAGCCGTAAATCCAAAAACGTATGATGACAGTAAAAAAGTGGCACAGCAAGGTGGCAATGTTGCCAAAGTTGCCTTAAAAGAATTGGAGGTACGAACAGGCAAAAAAGTGGTTACGGCATTCAATGCAACATCCGGCTTGCAATTGAAAAACAATCCTAAAAAAAAAATAATGCTCAATAAAAAAAACATTGGCGCGGATTTATAATCCGTGCTTTTCTGTAAAATAAAAATTACATTATTTTCATCTGTTTATATTTATTTATTTTCTAATGGTCATCCCGAAAAATCGGGACAGGGTATGGAACGCCCTAATAATCATTCCCCTTTGTGTTTAATGTTTAGTCATGGGCGTTTCATTATAGTATGCCAAAAAACGTAAACTTTATGATTTGGGTTAAAAAAATTAAGTGAGAGAACCAATATTTAGTTTGTTCAAAAATCAATTCTTTTAGTTACGCACTGGTTATAAATCCGCACCAACAGCTTCCATTTTTTATCTATATTTAATAAACTAACGATGGTTTAAGACAAACTGCCGTCAGATACAAGCAAAAAATGAAAATCGCATACTTTTAACTTATGATATATTAACAGTTATAGTTATTAACCAAAAACAACTATGAATATTTTAATAGTTAAAATAAAAATGTTATATTTGCATTAACTTATGATATTTTAATAGTTAATTCGATAAAACACATTAACTACGTATATTTTAATAATTAAAAAACAGAATAATGGACAATTGGTTGTTTTTAACAGAGCAAGAAATCTTAGAAGAAATAGGTAAAAGGCTTAAAAAAATAAGATTACAGCATAATCTTACTCAAAAAGAAATGAGCGAAGAAGTTGGTTTAAGTGTTTCAACAATCAGTCTAATAGAACAAGGGAAATCTACAACGGTTGAAAGTTTAATAAGGATTTTAATGAGATTAAATCGAATTAAAGACTTAGAATCAGTATTTAGAGTTGGGGAAAACTTAGAGTTGAAGTTGAAATTTGAAAAAGCAAAATTAAAAACAGAAAGAAAAAGAGCATCTAGAAAAATAAAATAGCTATGATAGTAGAAGTAAAGTTGTATGAGGAAACACTCGGCACAATAGAGTGGAATTATAATAAAGGTAGTTCTACTTTTCAATATAGCAATGAAGCACTAAATAGAAGAATAGAGCCTTCTCCTATAATAATGCCAACACAAGAAAGAATATTTGAGACGAATCGAGACCATATCAACTTTCACAATCTACCCTATTTATTATCGGATTCAATGCCAGATGATTTTGGTAATTTAATGATGAAAGAATGGTTAAGGCAAAAGAACTTATCTATAAATGATATAAACCCTGTTGACAGATTAACCTATGTGGGGAAAAGAGGCATGGGAGCTTTAGAATATGAACCTATTAGTTATAAAGAGAATAATAATTACAATGTAAATGTAAGTGATTTATTAGAAGTGGCAAAAAAAGTTTTAGAGGACAAGAAAGATACTATTTATAATGATTTAGATAAAGATAGTTTGTCTGATATATTAAGAATGGGCACTTCTGTTGGTGGGGCAAGAGCTAAGGCTTTGATTGCTATTAAAACCGATTCAAATAACAACATTGAAGAAATTAGACCCGGCGATGTTATCCAACCTGAAGGTTATTCATATTGGATTCTTAAAATAGATGGTGCAAATGAAAAAACTTTAGGAGAAAGTGTTGGGATGGGAAAAATAGAATATGCGTATTATAAATTAGCAAAAGAAGCGGGTATAGAAATATCAGAAAGTATTTTATATGAAGAAAATAATAGGTTTCATTTTTTGACTAAACGTTTCGACAGAACAAACAATGGTGAAAAAATTCATATGCAAACCTTAGGAGCCATAGCAGGAATTGACTATAAAATTCAAAAAGTTAGTAGTTACGAAACATTATTTAGGGTAATGAAAAGACTTGGGCTTCCATACTATCAATTTGAACAACAATACAGACGAGCATTATTTAATGTTATAGCAAGAAATCACGATGACCATGTGAAAAACTTCTCCTTTTTAATGAACAAGGAAGGAAAATGGAAAATTTCTCCTGCTTATGATATTACTTTTCAATATAAAGCCGGTGGAACTTGGACAAATGTTCATCAATCATCTATTAATGGTAAATTCGATAACTTTACAAGAAATGATTTACTAGACTTGGGTAAAACATTTGGCATCAAAAAAACTAAACATATTTTAGAGGAAGTTATAACAGCAGTAAATCAATGGTCTAAAATAGCTACAGAGATAGATATCCCTAAAAAAGAAATAAAATATATTGGTAACAATCTGAGAGTTAATGATTTTAATAATTAAAGGCAAGAAAATTATTAGAAGAATAATTGCCTAATGGCGCAGATTTATAATCC
>CAMTWE010000047.1:0-29149 GCA_947085395.1 uncultured Bacteroidota bacterium
AAAGGCGTAAATTATATCCAAAAGAAGATTGAAAAAATTCTTCATGCAGAAAATAAAGTTGTTTTAGAAGATGAAACTTTAAATTATGACATTTTAATCGTTGCAACGGGCGCTAAAATTGCTCCAGAACAAACCGATGGAATGAAAGGTGCCAATTGGCATAAAAATGTTTTTGATTTTTACACTTTTGAAGGTGCATTGGCTTTGAGAAATCATTTAAGAGAGTTTAAAGGCGGAAAAGTAGTCGTTCATTTTACCGAAATGCCTATTAAATGTCCGGTTGCTCCCTTAGAATTTGTTTTCTTAGCAGATTCTTATTTCCGTAAAAAAGGAATGAGAGATAAAGTAGAATTAACTTATGTAACACCGCTTGGTGGTGCATTTACCAAGCCAAAAGCAACGGCAGCTTTGAGTTATTTACTAAAAGAAAAAAACATTGAAGTAATAACTGATTTTGCAATTGAAAGCGTTGACAATGAAAATAATCAAATTTTAGATTACGAAGGAAGAGCAGTTGATTTTGATTTATTAGTAACCGTTCCGACCAATATGGGCGATGATTTAATCAAACGTTCTGGTATGGGTGATGATTTAAACTTTGTACCTACCAACCATTTTACCTTACAATCAGAAATAGCAAAAAATATTTTTGTAATTGGTGATGCGTCTAACGTTCCTGCATCAAAAGCTGGTTCTGTGGCACATTTCCAAGCAGAAACGTTGACCGATAATATCTTACTTTATATCGATGAAAAACCCTTAAAAGAAGAATTTGACGGACATGCCAATTGTTTTATTGAAACAGGAAACGGAAAAGGTTTGTTAATCGATTTTAATTACAAACAAGAACCAGTTGAAGGTAGTTTCCCATTTCCAGTAATTGGCCCGATGAGTTTGTTAAAAGAAACACGCTTAAATCATTTTGGAAAAATGGCTTTCAAATGGATTTATTGGAATATGTTGTTAAAAGGAATTGCAATCCCTTTTGTATCAAGAAATATGAGTAAATTAGGCAAAAAATTAGATTAATCAATTATAAACAATCATAAATTTAAATATTATGGAATTAAACGTAGCAGGTAAAGCAGTAAAATTAACTGATGACGGATATTTAGCAGATTTATCTCAGTGGGATAAAGACGTTGCAATGGCAATTGCCAAAGAAGAAGAAGTTAATTTAACCGATGCTCATTTCAAAGTTTTAGAGTGGATTCAAGCTCAATTTAAAGGTGGTGAAGCATTGTCGGTAAGAGGAATAAAAGGAAGTGGAATTGTTGATATTAAAGAATTTTACGCCTTATTTCCAGGAGGTCCATTGAAAAAAGCAACTCGTATTGCAGGTGTTCCAAAACCAAAAAGTTGTATTTAATCCTAAAAAAACAAAATAATGAGTAAATCAGTTGTAAAAAAAGTACTTTTCATCTTATCAAAAGCACACATTGATAGCGTTTACGCAGCAATGGTAATGGCAAACGGAGCAAGAATGGAAGGAATTGAAGCCGAAATTTTCTTTACTTTTTTTGGTTTAGACGCCATCACTAAAAAGAAATTAAAAAATTTAAAAGTGGCTACTGTTGGAAATCCAGCCATGCCAATGCCAACCATGATTGGCGGTTTACCAGGAATGGAAGCTTTTGCATCTATGATGATGAAAAAAGAAATGGAAAAATTAGATATGCCACCAGTAGATGAGTTTATCGAAATTTTATCAGCTTCTGATTGTAAATTATGGGCTTGTAAATTAGCCGTTGACATGTTTAAATTAGAAAGAAAAGATTTAATTGATGAATTAGACGGAATTTTAACCATTGGTGATTTCTACGAAAGAGCCGATGTTGAAGGAACTCAAATTATATTTATCTAATTATATTTTAGTTAATCACAAAACCGTCCCGATGAATCGGGACGGTTTTTTTATGAAGTATATTTTGGTAAAAATTTGATTAGATTAATCTTCTATACTTTTTCGCTGTGTTTTCTTGCCAATAACAAAAACAGAAACTAAACTAACTACTGTTCCTCCAGCGATTATCGCACCTACAGTCTCAATTCCATTATAAGCCAGAAAAGTACCACAAGCCAAACCTACTAATCCGAGAATTAATCCAAAAATTTGCCCAACTATACTTTGATTTGATTGACTTTGAATAACTTTATTCTCTATTTTAATTCGATGACTTTGCTGATTTTCAGCCATTTTCATTATTCTATCTGCTCCATTCGGAATAACAGAATTATATTTAACTAACGTTTCAGCATCTGGTAAAGGTCCTGAATGCATCTTTTCCTGAATTAAGGTGAAAGACATACTTTGAAGTATTTCTCTTTTTTTCCCAACTGGAATCCCTTCAAATACTTTAGGATTAACAGCTTTTAATTCGTGTTCTAATTCAATTAATTCTTGAGAAATTTCATTGACACGAGGTTTATCATCTCCCTTTTTCAAAATACTTTTTATTTTAGACAAAGGTTATCTGAATTTTCTATCTTAAATTTTTCTTTTGATTTTCTAAAATCTTCTCCAACATTAAACCAGTCTGAAATTAATGCTTTTCTATCAGACTCAGAATCAGATCTAGAATAATCATACTCAAAATAATTTCCAGAAATATTTAAGACAGATCCCATTCCTACCCAAAAATTATTTTTAGGGAGTAAAAAATCTGTTTTAAATCTTATTTTCTTCTTATTCATTTTATAGTGTATTAGATTAGCTGTTTGAAATATATAAAAAATTTATCAAACTTTTTAGATAAGGGCTCAAATTTAACAAATTAATAACTACTGCCAACAATGTATATAAAAATTAAGCAATTTTATGCCAAAATATATCTGTCACCTTATAAATAATCATTTGATTAGTCTAAAAATTGAAGTTTAATAACATGTGACTTTTCATAAACTTACCCAATCTTAATAATACGCAAACCGCTGTACTTTAGCAATATATTTTGCCAATCTAATTACTTGCTGGCTGTAACCGTATTCATTATCATACCAAACATACAACACAATATTTTGACCATCATTGGTAACAATCGTCGCATTGCTATCAAAAATGGCTGGAGCAGAAGTTCCTATAATATCTGAAGAAACCAATTCATTGTTTAATGAATATTTAATTTGCTCTACCAAAGCTCCTTCCAAAGCATATTTTTTCATGGTAGCGTTAATGGTAGCTTTACTGGCCGGAATATCGATTCTTAAATTTAAAACCACCAAAGATCCATTTGGAACCGGAACTCGAATAGCATTGGAAGTTAGTTTTCCTTTTAAAGACGGAATTGCCAAAGAAACTGCGCTTCCGGCACCTGTTTCGGTAATCACCATATTTAAAGCGGCGGCTCTTCCTCTTCTATATTTTTTATGGAAATTATCAACCAAATTTTGATCGTTTGTATAAGCATGAATGGTTTCTAAATGTCCGTTTACAATTCCAAAACTATCTTCAATCACTTTTAAAACAGGCGTTATGGCATTGGTTGTACAAGAAGCGGCAGAGAAAATATCCAATTCATCTGGAGAAAATTCTTTGTGATTAACGCCATACACAATATTCGGAATTCCTTTTCCGGGTGCGGTAAACAATACTTTAGAAATGCCATTGGCTTTGAGATGTCTTCCTAAACCTTCTTTATCTCTGTAGGCGCCAGAATTATCAATTAGCAAAGCATCATTAACGCCATACAGTGTATAATCTGTTTCTTCCGGAGAATTGGCAGCAATCATATGAACCGTTGTTCCTTCTATTATAAGAGATTTATTTTCTAAATCAACCTGAACAGTTCCAGGAAAATCTCCATGAACAGAATCTAATCTAAGTAAAGATGCTCTTTTTTCTAAAGTTACCGCATCAATTTCACCTCTGGTAACAATGGCTCTTAATCTTAATTGGTTTCCATTGCCGGTTTTAGCCATCAATTCTCTGGCTAATAACCTACCAATTCTACCAAATCCATATAGCACAACATCTTTTGGTTTGATGTCTTTAGGTTCAGAAGCGACAGATAATTTAGCAGTTACAAAATCTTTTTTGCTAATTTTCTCTTTCTCTAAATGAAATTCATACACCAATTTACCAATATCAATTTTAGCTAAATTGATATTCAAATCTTTAATAGCTTGCGCAATTTCTACCGCATCATAAATTGAAATTGGCTTTTGCACAAATTCTCTAGAATATTCTAATAAATTTAGAATCTCACTAACGTTTTTGTCAATTAATTGATTTCTAAAAAGAATTAATTCAATAGAATTATCATACCATAAATCACTGATGATTTTGATAAACTCAACCGTTGCCTTTCTTTTTTCGGTTTGATAGTTTAATTGTGTTTCGTAAAATTGATTTGTTGTCATAAGAACTTTTTTTTGGCAAATGTATATATTTCAAACGTTTTCGTAAAATTTTTTTTCATAAAAAAATCCTGTTTATTACAGGATTTATATTTTTAAATTGATTCTATTTAATTGATTTTGATGGGTACATACTCTATTTGTTCGTTTTCTGACAAAATTTGCAAAATTACGTATTGTTTATTTTGACCTTTTTCTAGGTAAAACTCCAACTCTTTTTCGGTATTTACCAGATTATCATCAATTCCTAAAATGATATCGCCATTATTAATTCCAAATCGATCTTTTAAAATACTATTGGTAATTTTTTGGATTTTCAAGCCATTTTTTATGTTGAATTTTGACATTTCTGATTTCCCAATTGGTTTTACTTCACCTATATAAAACTTCGTAAAATCTAATTTACCAATAGCTTCTTTTCCAAACTGATTTTTTAATTTTACATTAAATTCTTTCTCAGCTCCTTTTCTAACAACAGTTAACTTTAAAGATTCTCCTGGTCGTTTAGATTTTAATTGTTCGCTTAAATCACCAAATTTGGTAATTTTTTGATGGTTTATTTTGATGATGATATCATTTTCTAATAAACCAGCTTCTTTGGCGGCTCCTTTTTCTAAAACTTGGGTTATTAAAATCCCTTCAATAGAATCAACTTTAAGTGCTTTAGCTTTTTCATTGCTCAATTCTTCATAATAAATACCTAAATAAGCTCTTTGAACACTGCCAAATTCAATTAAATCTTCGATTATTTTTTTAACAATATTGGATGGAATTGCAAATGAATAACCTACAAATCCGCCATTTACTGATGAAATTGCAGTATTAATTCCTATTAATTCTCCTCTGGTATTTACCAAAGCCCCACCACTATTTCCCTGATTTACAGCCGCATCTGTTTGTATAAAAGAATCGATATTATTATTCCCTCCTAAATCGCGGCCTTTGGCACTTACAATTCCGGCAGTTACGGTAGATGTTAAGTTAAATGGATTTCCAACTGCCAAAACCCATTCACCAACACTCACATTATCAGAGTTTCCAAAAGGTATATAAGGTAAATCTTTAGTATCAATTTTAATCAATGCAATATCATTGTTAACATCTGTTCCGATTACTTTGGCTTTAAATTTTTTCTTATTATTTAAAGTAATTTCAATATCGGTAGCATTTTGTACCACATGGTTGTTGGTAACTATATAACCATCCGAAGAAATTACAACACCACTTCCGGTACCAATTTGCTCAAATTTACGTTCAGCACTTCTTCCGTAAAATAACTCGGCAAAAGGGTCTCTAACGGTTTGAATACTGATATTTTTTACATGCACAACTACATTAAGAGACTCTTCTGCAACCTTAATAAAATCGGTGTTTTCTGCAGCATAAAGTGCATTTTGATTGAAATTAGTCGGAATTAAAGTTGCCTTTTTATCAGCAGAAAAAGTTGAAAATTCTGGCAAATTTTTTGTTAAATACAAGTAAGTCCCTAAAGTTATAAAACCTCCCAAAACGGAAACAACTAATAATTCAATAGCTCTTTTCATAAATTTTAATTTTAATTTCACCTCAAAATTAACACATCAAAAAGAATAAATAAATAGCTTTAACAAGCTATTAACGATGATTTAACGAATTTTAACAATCTTTCCTATTTTGTTTGATATATTTTTAATTTGTTAAAATGAAGTCTATTTATCCCAAATTTAGCATTAAAAAAATATTGAATCTAAAAAGTTAATGTAATCAATCCCGCACGTGCGGGATTAAAACATTTCCTAAATCGAGATTTACCCTCATAAAATCATTAATTCCTTTTTACAAAAGTCCTAATGATAAATTCGGGTTTATAATCTTTTTGCTTTCCTTATATTTGCACTATGACAACCATTGCTTTTCACAAATATCAAGGTGCTGGAAATGATTTTATCATCATTGACAATCGGGAAGATTTATTTCCCAAAAATGCACCACTACTAATTGAAAAACTTTGTTCCCGAAAGTTTGGAATTGGTGCTGATGGACTTATTTTACTCGAAAAATCAGCCGAATTTGATTTTAAAATGATCTATTTCAATGCTGATGGAAATGAAAGTACCATGTGCGGTAATGGCGGAAGATGCATTGTTGCTTTTGCTCATAAAATTGATTTGATCGACAAAAAAACTACTTTTGAAGCCATTGATGGCAAACATTTCGCTACCATTGAGAATAAAGAAGTTAAATTACAAATGATTGATATTCATGATATTCAACATCATCCAAATCATTATTTTGTAAATTCAGGTTCTCCACATCACATCATATTAACTACCCACCTCAATTTGTGCAATGTGGTTTCTGATGGTCGAAAAATTAGAAATGACGCCCCTTATTTTGAACAAGGTTCTAATGTAAATTTTGTTGAAAAAATAAGCGAAAATCATTTTAAAATTAGAACCTATGAGCGTGGTGTAGAAGATGAAACACTTGCTTGTGGTACAGGCGCAACTGCGGTTGCTGTTGCCATGTATGATGCTAAAATGACCAATAATAATACCTTAATTATTGAAACTTTAGGCGGTAATTTAGAGGTTTCTTTTCAAAAAGAAAATCAACACTTTACCAACGTTTACTTAAAAGGATCAGCTACTTTTGTGTTTAATGGTGAAATTGAAATTAAATGAAAGCACTTCAAGGAAATTCTATTTATTTAAGAGCTTTAGAATTAGAAGATTTATCTTTTTTATTTAAAAATGAAAACGATGAAGATTTTTGGCAAGTGAGTCATACGCAACAGCCCTTTTCAAAATACTTACTCAAAAAATACTTAGAAAATGCTCATTTAGATATTTATGAAGTGAAGCAACTTAGATTGGTTATTGCGTTAAAAGAAAATGACACTGCTGTTGGTATGGTAGATTTATACGATTACAATCCACAACATAAAAGAGCTGGAGTGGGAATTTTAGTGTTGAAAAAATACCAACAAAAAGGATATGCTACCGAAGCGCTTCAACTAATGATAAATCACGCATTTATTTATTTAGATTTACATCAACTGTATGCTTGTATTGGAACCGATAATCTTAAAAGTATCCAATTATTTGAAAATGCTAAATTCAAAGTTTCTGGCGTTAAAAAAGATTGGAATTACTATAAAAATAAATTTCACGACGAATTATTTCTTCAACTAATACATGAAAATCAATGATTTTTTCTAAAAAACTTATAACACGCTTGCTGTTTTTAACACTATTATTGTTGCTATTGTTATATTTCTTCGTCTTAAAATCTAATGTCAAAGAAAATGGAAGGTTGTTGGTTAGTGATAAACTAGCAATAAATCAGATTGTAAATACTGCGGATGCATACTTACAAAGTCCGTTCACTTTTAAAGTGATGCTTAAAGTTGTTAGCAATTTTAAAACAATTAAACCAGGAAGTTACCGATTGGAAAAAGGAATGAGTAACTTAACTATTTTAAGAATCTTGGTAATTGGCAGACAATCGCCCATAAAACTAACTTTTAACAACCAAGATACTTTAGAAAAATTAGCTGGAAGAATTGCAACTGAAATGGAATTTGATTCTATTGCTTTTCTGGAAGCATTAAATAATAAAGACTTTTTAAAACAGGAAGGATTTAATAAAGAAACCGTTTTATCAATTTTTATTCCGAATACTTATGAAATTTTTTGGAATACAGCACCAGAAAAATTTATCAATAAAATGTTTTCAGAATACCAAAATTTCTGGAATCAAGAACGATTAGAAAAAGCCAAAAATATTAACTTAACACCAATTCAGGTTCAAATATTAGCGTCTATTGTTCAAAAAGAAACTGCTTATGTTTCAGAAAGACCAATAGTAGCCGGACTTTACCTCAATCGATTAAAAGCGGGTTGGCCTTTACAAGCTGATCCAACGGTGGTTTATGCCATCAAATTAAAAACACATCAAGATTCGGTAATCAAACGCGTATTAAAAAAACATTTATTAATTGCATCACCTTATAATACGTATCAAAATACTGGATTACCGCCCGGCTTAATTGCCATGCCCGATATTACCTCAATTGATGCTGTTTTAAATGCATCTAAACATCCCTATTTTTATATGTGTGCAAGTACCGAAAAAATGGGTTCACACCTATTTGCGACTACTTTATTAGAGCACAATCGCAATGCAATAAAGTATCAAAAATGGCTAAATAATCAGGTTAAAAATCCATAAAAAAAATTTCATATTTTTATTATATTTCTGATAATCAAATATCTACAATAAAATAGTTGTAAATAAATTTGTATATCTCAGAATAAACAATAACTTTGTGGCATCATTTTATCGATTTAGATAAAATAAACTATGACTAAAAAACTCTTTATATACCTCTTGGTGTTTTTAGCCATCTTAACTGCTTCCACTTTTTCAGGTAGAGAAATAGCACGTTTTAACCCATTGAAACTAGAGCCATTGGTTAAAGAGTTTACTACTCATTTTGTTCCCAATAAAAAGGAATCGAACACAAATACTTCTATGCTTTTGGTAGAAAAATCATTTATTGATTTTGGTAATGCTATCGGAAAAAAAGAATCAAACAACAACTATAAAATAGTAAGTAAATACGGTTATTTAGGTAAATACCAATTTAGTAAATACGTCATAAATGTTTATGGAGTTGATAATGTGGAGGCGTTTTTAAATTCGCCCGAATTACAAGAAAAGGTATTTAAGGCCAATATTGCGGCTAACAAATGGGAATTAAAAAAGGAAATTAAGCGCTATGTTGGCAAAACCATCAATGGTACTTTAATTACCGAATCGGGTATTTTAGCGGCTGCACATTTGGCGGGACCAGGAAATGTTAGAAGCTATCTTCAAAATAATGGAAATATTAGATTTCAGGACAATTTCGGAACCAGTATCAAGCATTTTATGAAGCGATTTAAAGGATATGACACTGCTATTATTGATGCTGTGGAAAATCCGATTATTGAATTTTATACTGAATAATTAGGTTTGTTGAATGATAAAAATGGCGGGGCGTTTGTGTAAATCGACCTTTATTTTTTTCCATTCACCAATTGTTGTTGTTTTAATAAACTCTGTTGGTAAAGTTAAATCTGCAGCAATACAAAGATTGGTATAAGTGGCTAAAGTTTGAATTAAATCATCCAATAACTTATTATTTCTAAACGGCGTTTCTATAAATATTTGCGCTTGATTGTTGTCTTTTGATTGTTTTTCAAGCAATTTAATTTTGATTTTACGTTCTTGAGCATCAATAGGTAAATACCCATTAAATGCGAAATTTTGACCGTTAAATCCTGAACTCATCATTGCTAATAAAATGGATGATGGCCCAACTAAAGGTACCACTTGTATGTTTTTTCGATGCGCAATTTTTACGATTTCTGCACCGGGGTCAGCAATACCAGGAACACCAGCTTCAGAAATAATTCCTACAGAAATCCCTAAAAAACAAATATCTAAATAACTATCATATAATTTTTTATCGGTATGTTTATCTATTAAATTAAACTTTAACAGTTGCTGATTTTTCTCTGGACAAATATTTTTGATAAATCTTCTGGCAGATTTTTCATTTTCAACGATAAAATTATCGAGGGCTAAAATCGTATTTCTTATACTGATGGGTAAAACCTGAACAGCATCCATTTCGCCTAAAGTAGTCGGTATCAAATAAACTTTACCTTTATTTTGCATCATTTAGTTTGTTAGAAATAATTTCACAAGTTTCGTCTAACATTTTAAAAACCGAATTAAAACCTTGTTCGCTATCATAATATGGATCAGGAACTTCGGTAATTTTACTCAAACTATTTTCGGCTAAAATTAATTTAACTTTTTGCTTATCAGCATCATTTCTAGCTAAATTTAAAATGTTTTGAAAATTAGATTTATCCATCACATAAATGATGTTAAAAGTATCAAAATCTGCAATTATAAAAGGTCTAGAACGCTGATTGGTAATATCTATTCCATATTGCTTTGCAATTTTAATTGAGCGGGAGTCGGGCAAATCGCCCTGATGAAAGTCACTTGTTCCTGCAGAATCTACCAATATTTTGTTAGAATTAACTTTAGATTTTAAAATTCCTTCGGCTAAAGGAGACCTACAAATATTCCCCAAACAAACCATTAAAATTTTAATCATCGAAATTTAAAAAGTTAATTTTTTAGAAATTTCATCCACATAACGTTTGAATTGTTTATCGGTCTCCGATAAATTATCAACTGTTTTACAAGCGTGAAGAACTGTTGCATGATCACGTTTTCCAATTTGAGAACCGATACTTGCCAAGGATGATTTTGTCATTTTTTTAGAAAAATACATCGCAAGTTGACGTGCCTGTACTACATTACGCTTTCTGGTATTGGATTGTAAAGTAGCAATATCTATTTCAAAATAATTAGACACTACTTTTTGAATATAGTCAACAGAAATTTCTCGTTTGGTATTTTTAACAAATTTATCAACAATTTGTTTGGTAAGCGCTAACGAATATTCTTTTCTATTAAAGGATGCTTGGGCAACTAATGAAATTAAAACGCCTTCAATTTCCCTTACATTTGATTTGATGTTTTTAGCAATATACTCAACAATTTCTTGTGGTATTTCCAATCCATCTCGGTACATTTTATTTTCTAAAATGGCAATACGCGTTTCATAATCGGGTGTTTGAAGCTCAGCCGAAAGTCCCCATTTAAAACGAGATAACAATCGTTGTTCAATATCTTGCATATCAACCGGCGCTTTATCGGAGGTTAAAACCAATTGTTTTCCGTTTTGATGTAAGTGGTTAAAAATATGAAAGAACACATCTTGAGTTCCTGTTTTTCCAGATAAAAATTGCACATCATCTATCAATAAGACATCAATCATTTGATAAAAATGAATGAAATCATTTCGTGTATTATTTTTAACAGAATCTATAAATTGTTGTGTAAATTTTTCTGATGAAATATATAAAACGGTTTTCTCTGGATATTTTTCTTTAATATCTACGCCAATAGCATGGGCCAAATGTGTTTTACCTAAACCAACGCCACCGTAAATTAAAAATGGATTAAAAGCTGTGCCACCGGGTTTATTGGCTACTGCAATACCTGCAGAACGAGCCAATCTATTAGAATCGCCTTCAATAAAATTATCAAAACTATAATTTGGATTGAGCTGCGATTCTACCTTAACTTTTTGAAGTCCGGGAATTATAAACGGATTGAGCAATTCTTTTTTATTGAGTTCTACCGGAACACTCACGCCTTGAGCTGCAATTGGATTGCGATTAGAACTTGGAAATTTTACCGTATGTGGGGTATTATTACTGTAATTATTTTCCATTTTTACGTCATAAATCAACTTGGCATCTTTTCCTAACTCTCTAACTAAAGCAACTCTTAAAATTTTAATATAATGTTCTTCTAACCATTCATAGAAAAATTTAGTAGGAACTTGAATTGTTAAAACATTGCCAGAAACTTTGATTGGTTTAATGGGCTCAAACCATGTTTTATATGCTTGGGGTTTTATATTATCTTTGATAAAAGATAAGCATTCCATCCAAACATTTTCGGCAGTCTTTAACATTTAATAAATTAGTTTAGTTTGTTAGTTTTAGGGGAAAATATTACTTTATCCTATTTTAACAAATTTGTGAATATTTTTTGTGATAAAAAAATATTTTCACTATTGATTTTGTAGTTTTTTTTTCGTATCTACTAAACCAAAATTAAACAATTATTTTTAGAATGATTTTACACAAAACACAATTAAGAGTTAGGTATAGCGAAACCGACCAAATGGGCTATGTTTATTATGGAAATTATGCCCAATATTTTGAAGTTGGAAGGGTAGAATGGTTGCGAAATCTTGGTATTTCTTATAAATCGATGGAAGAAAACGGTATCATGCTACCCGTAATAAATCTGCAAATTAATTATTTAAAACCCGCAAAATACGATGATTTATTAACACTTAAAACTACTTTAATCAAAAAACCAGGGGTGAAAATTGATTTTTCTTATGAACTTTTTAATGAAGAGAATGAACTTTTGGTTACCGCTACCACTACCTTGGTTTTTATTGATATGTTTAAAAACAAACCCACAAAAGCACCTCAGCTTTTAGCAAATAAAATTGACATCTATTTTAAGTAAAACTGATTTTTTTTAAATAATGTAAATCGGCAATTAAAGCATCATATTTTTCAAAAGCAGCTTTGCGAATGACTAGTTGTATTTCAATATCTATTTCCATTTTTTGATGCGAAATTATTAGTTGATGTTCTTTAATAAAACGCATTATTTTATGAAGATTTGGATAATCAACCACCAAATTAAAATTGATTTCTATATTTTTTTCTACTATTTCAGCGGCTTCTAAAGCCAATTGCGCGGCTGTTTTATAAGCGGTAATTAAGCCCCCAACTCCCAATTTGGTGCCGCCAAAATACCGAACTACTACCACTAAAATGTTGGTTACCTTAAAAGATTGTATTTGACCATAAATTGGTTGCCCTGCACTGTTATGCGGTTCTCCATCATCATTTACCCTAAATTGCATATTTTCAACACCCATTTGCCAAGCAAAACACCAATGTCTGGCAGTATGATGCTGCTTTTTTAACTTCAAAATATGTGATTTCACATCTTCTTCGTCAGAAATTGGAAAGGTAAATCCCAAAAATTTACTTCCTTTCTCTTTGTAAACCAATCCTTCTGATGGATTTAAAATGGTTTTATAACTATCGTTTTGAATTTCCATTATTGATTAAAACTCACCATTATTTATAATTTAAGAATCTTAGATATAAAACATCAAAATAGCCAAAACTGCCAGTAAAATTCCGATTTTATTTCTGGTTGATAAATATTCTTTAAACAAAACCACGCCCAATATCGTTGTTAGCATCACAATTAATACATTATTAATGGTAAAAATAGTGGAACTTTCCATAGTTGGATGTTGCAAGGTTTTTATTAAAAAGTAAAGCGAAAAATAATTGGGAATTCCCAGCACAATGCCACCAACAATATTTTTAAATTTAATAGTCGTTTTCTTAAAGAGAATTTTAAATGTCAAAATTACAATTCCGATACAACCTGCAATTAAAAAAGTAGTGGCAATATAATAGGTTATTTCATTGGTTGCCACATAATTAATTTCGATATATTTTATCAAAGTATCTATAGTTCCGGCACCTAAAAATAAAATAAAGGTCAAAAACAAAATCGATTTATTAAATTCTACTCCATTACTTTTTTTAGAAGTGAGATAAACTGCCAATAATGCAAGTATGATACCGATGAATTTAAAAATACTGAAAGATTCTTTATAAACGATAATTCCAAATAAAACGGGTATCACCAAACTCATTTTTCCGGCTACAGATGCTACAGACAATCCGCCTCTTTGCGCTGTTAAAGCAGTAACATTGAAAATAGTGATGAATAAAGAGCCAAGAATTAAAGAGCCCAAAAACCAAGGTTTTGACACTATAAAATTTACCGATACTGTTTTATCACTTAATAAAAAACCCATTGAAAAAGCCACAAAATAATTAACTACTATGGCTTGAAAATTATTGATTTGAAACTTTTCAAAATACTTTAATATCACAAAAAGTGAACTTGCAAAAATGACACTCAATAAAAGATAAATCATAGGTTTGAGGCGTTTTGATAGATGGTTAAAATATCATCAAAAATAACAGATTCTTGTATTTTAATTCCTGTAATTGTGGGCACTTTTACGCCTTTAACAAAAGTTGGAGTTCCAACAAAAACACGCGCTTCATCCCATAAATTTGCAGTAATAAAACTGTCTAAAGTTTGCTTTCCTCCTTCTACAATAACAGATTGTATTTCGTGTTGGTGTAACACTTTTAAGACTTGCTCAATAACATTTTCTTTAAAATTAATCAATTCAATTATAAGATTTGGAATTTTAAAATAAATCTGATTTACCATGGTATTTTTGTCAACAAAAACAATGGTTTTTGCCAATCCATCAAAAATTTGATAATCTGTCGGAATTCTCAAAGATTGATCTAAAATAATGCGAATCGGACTTTTACCTGCCCAATTTCTGACATCTAACTTCGGATTGTCTTTCAAGACAGTTTCTGTTCCCACTAAAATTGCTTGTTCTTCTGCTCTAAATTGATGCACTAACTGACGCGAATATAGATTGGAAATCCAAGTCGGTTTTGCCTGCTCAATTCCGTTAATATTCCTATCAACATCCATAAAACCATCCTTAGATTGCGCCCATTTTAAAATGATATAAGGTCTTTTTTTGTTGTGAAAAGTATAAAATCGCTTGTTCAATGCTAAACATTCTTTTTCTAAAACGCAAAGCTCCACTTCACACCCATTTTTAATTAGATACTCCACTCCTTTTCCGCTTACCAAACTATTGGTATCCAATGCTCCGATAACCACTTTTTTAATTTTTGAGCGCACAATTAAATCACTGCAAGGCGGTGTTTTTCCATAGTGAGAACAAGGTTCTAAACTCACATAAATGGTCGAATTTTTTAACAATTCTTTATTTTTAACGGCATTAATGGCATTAACTTCGGCATGTGATGCTCCTGCTTTTTGATGCCAGCCCTCGCCAATAATTTCATCATTATAAACAATTACAGCACCAACTAACGGGTTTGGAAAAGTAGTTCCCAAGCCATTTTTCGCCAATTCAATACAGCGATTTATGTATTTTTCATGTATCTTCACCCCGTAAAAATAATACAATATTATGGTTTCTAAGGAGGTTTTAATTAGAGAAATTACGATGAGTGACAATGCGCAAATTGCACAAGTTATTCGCGATGTTTTAATTGAATTTGGCGTACCAAAAGTTGGCACCGCATACGCCGATGTTGCACTTGATATGATGTATCAAACTTATGACTTTGAAAAAGCTACCTATTTTGTTGTCGACTTTGATGGGGAAATTTTGGGTGGCGCCGGAATAAAACAGTTAGATAATTATGTAGGCAATGTTTGTGAACTTCAAAAAATGTACTTTTCTTCTAAAATTAGAGGATTGGGAATTGGGCAAAAATTGATGAAAGTTTGTTTGGAAAAAGCCCAAGAATTTGGTTTTGAAAAATGCTATTTAGAAACCATGCCCTATATGACCGATGCTCAAAAATTATATCAAAAAGTTGGTTTCCATTATTTAGACAAACCAATGGGCGATACCGGTCACTATTCTTGCCCCGTTTGGATGCTTAAAGAATTATCGTAGATTATGAAAATTATTGCTTTTAAAAAGTTTTTTTTAGCCGAATTAAAAGACATTTATCCGCTTCAAGAAGCCGAGAGTTTTTATAAAATAATTTTAAATCATTTAGGAATTCAGCAAATTGATATTGCTTTAAATCCAACTATCGAATTAAAAGAAGCCGAGTTATTATTTTTTACGGATGTTTTAAATCAACTTAAAAAAGAAATTCCGATACAATATATATTAGGTAAAACTGAATTTTTTGGATTGACTTTTAAAGTAAATAAAAATGTGTTGATTCCAAGACCTGAAACGGAAGAATTGGTGCAATGGATTATTGCTGATTGCAAAAATTACCATAAAAGTTCCATAAAAATATTAGACATCGGTACAGGTAGTGGCTGTATTGCAATTTCATTGGCAAAAAATATTCCAAATGCACAAGTTTTTGCCATTGATATTGATGCAAATGCACTTACAATTGCACAAGAAAATGCCGAATTAAATAAGGTAAAAATTGAATTTGAAAAATTAAATATTCTTGAAACCAATGATTTAAATCAGACATTTGACATTATTGTAAGCAATCCGCCCTATGTTAGATTGCAAGAAAAACAGCAAATACAAAAAAATGTATTGGACTTCGAGCCTGAAATTGCCTTGTTTGTGGATGATGAAAATCCTTTAGTTTTTTATGATAAAATTGCATTACTGGCTAAAAATCATCTGACAAAAAATGGACAACTTTACTTTGAAATCAATCAATATTTAGGAAATGAAATGCTTGATTTATTAAAAACACATCAATTTAAAAATATCAAATTAAAAAAAGATTTTCACGAAGTTGACCGAATGGTAAAAGCTGGTTTTTTTGTTTAAAGTTTGAAGTTCCTTCTGTTTAAAGTTTTTATAAAACGTAATTTTTTATTAAAATTATCTTAGCTCAATAAAACTTTCAAACTTTCAACATTTAAACTTTTAATTGTTAATTTTTAATTTTTAATTTTTAATTGTTAATTATCTTTGCCACATGAGAATTGATATAATAACCGTTTTACCAGAATTAATTAAAAGTCCGTTTGAGCATTCAATTATAAAACGCGCTATTGATAAAGGCATTGTTGAAGTTTATTTTCACAATCTGCGCGATTATTCCAAAAATAAATACAAACAAATTGATGATCCGCAATTTGGTGGTGGAGCAGGAATGGTAATGATGATTGAACCGATTGATAAATGCATTTCACACTTAAAAAGTGAACGCAATTATGATGAAATTATTTATATGACGCCCGATGCGCCAACGCTATATCAGGCAATGGCAAATCAATTGTCGTTGTTAAATAACATCATCATTTTAGCGGGACATTATAAAGGAGTTGACCAACGGGTTCGAGATTTGTACATCACCAAAGAAATTTCTATTGGCGATTATGTGTTGAGTGGTGGAGAATTGGGCGCTGCCGTTTTATGTGATAGCATTATCCGATTAATTCCAGGCGTTTTAAATGATGAAACTTCAGCCCTATCCGATTCATTTCAAGATAATTTATTGGCACCGCCAGTTTATACGCGACCATCAACATATAAAGGTGTAAAAGTTCCGGAGATTCTTTTATCGGGAAATTTTGCAAAAATTGATGAATGGCGCTCTCAAAAAGCCATCGAAAGAACAAAACTAATTAGACCAGATTTATTAGAAGATTGAGAATAAAATTCTTTTAATCGATGAAAAACTTATTTGCAAAACAGGTTTATAATCTCAAAAGTTTTTATAAATTTGCAATCGCTTAACCAACCTCTGACGATAATCGTGAAAGTTGCTTTTAGCTTAACAATAAAATAATTGAAAATGAACGATTTAATTAAATTTGTACACGACGAATTTATTACAAAAAAAGACTTCCCAAAATTTGGAGCTGGTGACACTATCACGGTGTTCTATGAAATTAAAGAGGGAGAAAAAACAAGAACACAGTTTTTTAAAGGAGTTGTAATTCAACGCAACGGTCAAGGTCCAACCGAAACATTTACCATTCGTAAAATGTCTGGAACTGTTGGTGTTGAACGTATTTTTCCAATTAACATGCCAGCAATTCAAAAAATTGAATTGAACAAAAGTGGTAAAGTACGCAGAGCACGTATATTTTACTTTAGAGAGCTTACTGGTAAAAAAGCTAAAATTCAGGAAAGAAGAAGAAGATAATTTATCTTTACTTTCATACTTATCAAAAAGCCATTTCACACGAAGTGGCTTTTTTTATTAAATCTGTTGATTTAAATTCACCTTTTAAAACATTTCATTTTCATATTCACATTTATCAGGATTATTTTTATGAATAACAAAAATATCACCTATAATTAATACCATTTATTCACCTCATTTTAGGACAATAAATTAATATCTTTGCAAAAAATATTATATATTATAAGTACGAAACGCTAAGTTTCAGATTGACCAATAAAAAAATTAAAAAAATCATGAACAAATCACCAAAAATCATTTATACTATTACAGATGAAGCGCCAGCACTAGCTACTTATTCCTTTTTACCAATAGTTAAATCATTTACAAAATCATCTGGTATTGAAGTAGTTGCTAAAGATATTTCTTTGGCTGGCAGAATTTTGGCATTATTTCCAGAAAATTTAACAGCTGATCAAAAAGTTTCAGATGCTTTGACAGAATTAGGTGAATTGGCTAAAACGCCCGAAGCAAATATTATTAAATTACCCAATGTTTCTGCTTCTGTTCCACAATTAATTGGCGCCATCAAAGAATTACAATCTTTAGGATATGCCATTCCAGATTATACAGAAAATCCAATATCCCCAGAAGAAATAGCAATTCAAAATAAATACAATAGTGTAAAAGGATCTGCAGTAAATCCGGTATTACGCGAAGGAAACTCAGACAGAAGAGCTCCAAAAGCGGTAAAAAATTACGCCAAAAAGAATCCACATGCTATGGGAGCATGGTCTGCAGATTCTAAAACGCACGTTGCAACTATGGATCATGGCGACTTTTTTAGCAATGAAAAATCGGTTACAGTTCCAAATGCAACAGCTGTTAAAATTGAATTTGTGGATGAAAATGGTACAACAACTATTTTAAAAGAAAAAACATCCTTATTAGCTGCTGAAATTATTGACGCAACAATTATGAGTAAAAAAGCTTTGATAAATTTTCTCGAAGCGCAAATTAATGATGCCAAAGCTAAAAATGTATTGTTTTCATTACACATGAAAGCAACGATGATGAAAGTTTCTGATCCTATAATTTTTGGTTATGCCGTTAAAGTATTTTTTAAAGAAGTTTTTGAAAAACATACCAGCATTTTAAAAGAACTCGGAGTTGATGTTAATAATGGTTTAGGCGATTTAATCAGTAAAATTAATAGTTTACCAGAAAATCAAAAATTAGCTATTGAAGCTACTATTAAATCTTGTATTGAAAATGGCCCTGCAATTGCCATGGTAGATTCTGACAAAGGAATTACCAATCTTCATGTCCCAAGTGATGTAATTATTGATGCTTCTATGCCTGCAATGATTCGCACTTCGGGTCAAATGTGGGATATCAACGGAAAACAACAAGATACAAAAGCTGTAATTCCTGATAGTACTTATGCGGGAATTTATGATGCAACTATCAATTTTTGCAAAGAAAATGGCGCTTTTAATCCTGCCACCATGGGAACAGTTCCTAATGTTGGATTAATGGCTCAAAAAGCTGAAGAATATGGTTCACACGATAAAACCTTTGAAATACAAGATAACGGAATCGTTAAAGTTGTGGATGCTTCAGGAATAATATTGATGCAACACAAAGTTGAAAAAGGTGATATTTGGAGAATGTGTCAGGTAAAAGATGCGCCAATACAAGATTGGGTAAAACTAGCAGTGAATAGAGCAAAAGCTACTAATACACCAGCAATATTTTGGTTAGATAAAAACAGGGCTCATGATGCTCAAATGATTGAAAAGGTTAAAACTTATTTGAAAAATTACGACTTAAGCGGATTAGACATTCAAATAATGGCACCTAAAGAAGCCACTTTATATACTTTAGACAGGGTTAAAAATGGGTTAGATACTATTTCTGTTACTGGAAATGTATTGCGCGATTATTTAACCGATCTTTTTCCAATTCTAGAATTAGGAACAAGCGCCAAAATGTTATCTATCATTCCTTTGATGAATGGCGGTGGATTATTTGAAACGGGCGCTGGTGGATCAGCGCCTAAACATGTTCAACAATTTGTAAAAGAAGGGCATTTAAGATGGGATTCTTTGGGTGAATTTTTAGCATTAGCTGTTTCACTAGAATATTTAGGATTAAACTACAACAATCCAAAAGCATTGATATTTGCAGAAACTTTAGAGGAAGCTACTGATAAATTTTTAGACAATAAAAAATCGCCATCGGCAAGAGTAAATGAAATTGACAATAGAGGAAGTCACTTTTATTTAGCAATGTATTGGGCGCAAGCATTGGCAAATCAACAAAAAGATGCGGTATTGAAAGCACAATTTACCAAAATAGCGCAAGATTTAGAATTGAATGAAAATACCATTATGAAGGAGTTAAACAATGCTCAAGGCGTTGCTGTAAATATTGGTGGCTATTTTAAATTTGATGATGTGCTCACAGAAAAAGCCATGAGACCTAGTGAAACTTTAAATAATATTATTGCAGCAATTTCTTAAATGTATTTTTTTTAATTGCTCAATAATTATAAACTTACTTTAAAGCTTCAACTAACCTTGAAGCTTTTTTTATACCTTTGAATTATGGAATTTGAAAAAACTACCGAAAAATCATCCCATTACAATCATTTAGAAAAGATGAGTGTACAAGCGTTATTGATGAGCATCAATAAGGAAGATAAAACGATTCCGCTTGCAGTTGAAAAGGCAATTCCACAGATTGAAGCGGTGGTAAATGAAGTGGTTAAAAAACTTCAAAATGGCGGCAGATTGTTTTATATTGGATCCGGAACCAGTGGCAGATTGGCAATTGTTGACGCCTCTGAATGTCCGCCAACCTTTGGTGTTCCAGATAATTTAGTCATCGGAATAATTGCTGGTGGCGACAAAGCTATTAGAAAAGCAGTTGAAAACGCAGAAGATTCTACAGCACAAGGATGGGTTGATTTACTAGCACATCAAATTACTGATAAAGATATTTTAATTGGAATTGCCGCTTCTGGTACCACACCTTATGTTTTAGGTGCGCTAGAAAAAGCCAATCAACAAAATATTTTAACTGCTTGCATTACGATGAATGATGGAAGTCCGTTGGCAAAATTGGCGAAATTGCCTATTGTTGTTATAGTAGGACCAGAATTTGTAACCGGTAGCTCCAGAATGAAAGCTGGAACCGCCCAAAAATTAGTGTTGAATATGATTTCTACTGCAACCATGATTAGATTGGGAAAAATAAAAGACAATAAAATGGTTGATATGCAATTAACCAATGATAAATTGGTAGATAGAGGC
Source organism: uncultured Bacteroidota bacterium (assembly GCA_947085395.1). Lineage (GTDB taxonomy): Bacteria > Bacteroidota > Bacteroidia > Flavobacteriales > Flavobacteriaceae > JAGXRT01. The sequence continues at coordinate 21,095 of CAMTWE010000047.1, forward strand.
AGCAAAATGATTGCTTCAGCTCTAAATATCTCCCTCCAAGAAGCCGAAAAATTATTGTTAAAATACGGAAGCGTACGCAAAGCAATAGACGCAAATCAGCCAAAATAATAGAAAAACTTTATCATTGTTTTATTTCCTGCCTGCCCCAAGCTTGTCGAAGGGTCACTTTTAATTTTTCACTTTTAATTTTTAATTATTCAATTTCCCTTATCGCTTTTCTCTATCTGCTTTTCACTTTTCATTTTTAACTTTTAACTTTTAATTTAAAAAATGGCACGCTTGTTGAATTTCATTAATCAAGCGGAAATCGAAAAGCTTATAGAGTAGATATCATTTTAAAATGATGAGATTATGAAAAAATTATTACTTTTAATTATCGGATTGGGATTTTTAATTCCAATAACTTCAGCATCAAACAACTATATTGCAAAAGGCGATTATTACAATAATTACAGACCCGTAGAGTTTGAAGAAGATGGGATATTGTTTTTTGTCTTTCCTGATGGCGAATTTGAGTTTGAAGTGCTGTATCCAAGACATGTAGAAATGTCATTTAGATTTAAAAACGGACAAGTTAGATTGGGAAAAAATATCCCTATCAGAATTGAACAAGACCGTTACGGAAATATTTACCGAATTGAAAATATTTTTATCGATTACAACAGATTTGGAAAAGTTTCTAGAATTGGTTCCGTTGATATTTATTACCAAAGAGGTTTAATTCACAACATCGGATTTATGAATTTGGTGTATCATCCAAATAGAAATGTTGAGTGTATTGGACATGTAAAATACAAAAATCATCCAAAAAATGATCGATATGATCGATATGATAGATACGACAGATATGATAGAAACAATAGAAACGATCGATATCAAGACAATCGATATGATAAAAATCGTCAAAAAAATTATTCCTATAATGATCCTAAAAAAGAACGTGAAAACATAAGTCAAAAAGAAACGAAAAATGAACGCGAAAACGTAGGTCAAAAAGAAACAAAAAATGACGATAAAATAGTTAATAAACGAAGACCTTACGATAATTAAAAAGACGTAAAAATTTAGATTAAAGACTATTATTTAAGATTTCAGTTTTTTTTCAGAATTATAAATTGATTTAAATTTGAAGAAAATTCCTGCTAAAAGCAGGAATTTTTTTTAACCTATTTTTAAATATGTTTTGATTGTTTTATTGATAAATCCATTGAATTCTGCAGATATTTTCCAGAAATAAACCACCAAAAAATAGCCAATTGAAAGTATGGCGCTTTTTAAGAAGATGGAAATAAAAGGATTAAAAGGAAACTCAATTTTTAAAAATAACAACAATAAAATTGTGGTTAGTAGCACTAACTTCAATGAATTTATAGAAAATGGCTGTAAATTAAATTTTAGTTGAATAAAACATATTTTAATAGAATTAAATATAAAAACAACTAAAAAAGTAGCTATAGCAGCGCCATCAATTCCCATTAAATTAATCAACCATTTATTGAGGAAAATAACCGCCAATGCCATCGCTAAAGAAAGATAAAAATAAATGCGATAATAATTAGAATTGGCAATAATTGCATTGCCTGTTCCTAAAGCCATTTCGTATAATTTTGCCATCGATATAAACAAAACAATCCAAAATCCGTTGGCAAATTCTGGTTTGTTGATGATTGAATACATCTCATTCAAATTTAAATTGATGAGCAAAAACAACAATCCGCCTATAATCAATAAATTGATAGAACTTGATTTATACAACTTTTCTACTTCACTTATATTATTATTATTCAACTCTTTAGCAGTAATTGGCGTTATAATTTGTTGCATGGCCCTGGTTGGCAAAGCCACCACTGTTGCAATATAAATGGCAACAGAATAATAAGCAACTTCGGCAATTTGTCGCATTTGCGGAATCATAAATTTATCAATTTCTAACAAAATAGTTCCTGCAGAACCCGCCATAATAATATAGGTAGAAAAAGATAAAATTTCTTTGATATTGGTCGGAATTACCAATTTAAAAATCGGTTTATACACGGTAATTGCATATAAAAACATGATAATCATTTGCAAAAAGTAAACACCAACAACAGCATAAATAAATTGTTCATTCGTTAACCACCCTAAATAAACAGCAATTAACAAGATGGAGGTCATCAATCTAACAAAAACTTCTTTGATAAAATTCCCAACAACCGATTGAAACTGAACTTTGGTCCAAGCATAAAAAACCTCAAAATATCCCATAAAAATGGATACTAGAAAGATTAAATAAGTGTATTTTTTTATAATCGGATTTTGCACAGAAATCAAATCTGCAATATATTCGTAGGTAAACATTCCGAAAATCCCAAGCGGGATAATCACCAACAAAGGCAACAATAAACTAGTAATTAAAAAACCATCTTGCAATTTTTTTTCTCGGTAACCAGAATAAAATTTAACAATGGTGTGTTGCATTCCAAAAACCATTAAAGGCAAAATAATATTGGCTGCAGAGAGTAAAAAAGTAATCAATCCGTAGTAATCCTTATCTAAAAAATGAGTGAATAAAAATAAAACGTTTAGTCCGCCAATGGAAAAACCCAAAAATAAAATTAAGGTATTTTTAAACGATTGATTGATTACAATTCCCATTTTTTACGAATAAAGCAATGATTTAATTTCAGCATAAATGTTTTCTCCTACCATATTTCCGTACAATTCTGTAGTAGAATTGAAGGTTTTTTGTTTAAAAATAGTAAACGATTCTACCAAATTTTGAGTATTACTTCCAACAATTTTAGCCAAACCATTGTTTACCAACTCAACCCATTCGGTTTCTTCGCGAACAATAATGCAAAATTTCTGATTAAAATACGCTTCTTTTTGGAGTCCGCCACTGTCGGTAACTACTAATTTACAATGTTTTAGCAAGCTTAACATATCAAAATAACCAACTGGATCAACTAAAGTGATGTTAAAATTAGTTTGATTTTTTTCTAAAATTTTTCGGGTTCTAGGATGAATTGGAAGTACCACTTTCATTTCTTTAGCAATTGTTTCTAAACCTTTAAAAATGGAATTCAAATTTTCGAGATTATCGGTATTTTCCTGTCGGTGAATGGTTGCCAACACAAAATTATCAGATACCAATCCAAGATTTTTCATGATAGTCGATTTTTCAACCGATTTTTCACTGTAATAACTTACCGCATCTTTCATAATATCGCCTGTTTTAACCACTTTTGCAGGGAAATTTTGAAAACCTTCTGCTTTCAAATTGGCGATGGCAGTATCAGTCGGGCACAATAACAAATCTGACAATCTATCGGTAATAATTCGGTTAATTTCTTCAGGCATTTTCATATTAAAAGAGCGCAAACCAGCTTCAATATGAATTAATTTGATGTGAAGTTTTTTTGCGGCCAAAGCACCCGATAAAGTAGAATTGGTATCACCATAAACAACCACAGCATCGGGTTTTTCATCGATTAAAATTTCCTCAATTTTGGATAACATTTGTGCAGTCATAGCGCCATGTTGCAAACTGTGAATGTTTAAATGGTATTTTGGCGTTGGAATTTCCATTTCATCAAAAAAAACTTGACTCATATTGGCATCAAAATGTTGACCGGTATGAATTATAACTTCCTCAATTTCTAGATGTTGGCTAATAATTCTGCTCAAAACAGCAGCTTTTACAAATTGTGGACGAGCTCCTAAAACGGTCACTATTTTTTTCATATAATTCTGTTCAGGTATTTTGTTTAAAAATACCAATTTATTTACTGTTTATACATTTTTTTATCAGAACAGACAATTGTTGCGTCAAATTTTTGCGATGGTATTGTTGATAATTGTCCGATTTAACTTTCAAATCATTTATTTGATAGCTTTTATAATAGGTTTCTATAGCTTTTTTTAAGGTAATTTCATCCCCAAAATCAACAACTTTACCCACATTGGTTTCCTTTAAAATTGCGGCTAAATCTCCATTTGTTGGCGCAATGGCTAAAATAGGTCGTTTTGTTTGCAAATATTCAAAAACTTTACCAGTGATGATGCCTTTAGCAGCCGGAACATTGTTGATTAAAAGCAATAAAATTTGAGAAGTTGACTGGCAATTAATAACCTCATTATGAGGAATATAAGCAATTAAATTGAGATTGGATTGCAATCTGAAATCTTGAATCGATTTCAACACTGTTTCGTCAACTTTTCCAATTAATTTAATTTCTAAATCGTTTTTAAAAGATTGATTTTCTTGTGCCAATTCTGATAAAACTTTCCACAAAAATGGATGATTTCTATCTGCATTCATCAAACCGATATGCGTTAAACTAAACTTTTTATCGAGTTGTATGTTTTCAACCACATTTTGCGTATCGTAACCATTGGTTATAACGGTGATATTTTTAGCAAATTTGGTGTAATTTGATTTCATAGAATTGCCTACAACTATGACTTCATCTGCAAATTTCAATACTTTTTGCTCTAATTGATGGTGTTTTTTTCTACTTTTTTCTGTCAGCGGTAAATGATGAAAATAATCAATATCAGTCCATGGATCTCTAAAATCTGCCATCCATTTTACGCATAATTGTTCTTTTAATTTTAAACCGATCAAATGCAAACTATGAGGCGGACCGGTAGAAATTACCAAATCAACTGCATTTTCTTGCAGGTATTTTTTTAGGTATTTAACTGATGGATTTATCCAAAAAAGACGCGCATCTGGAATAAAATAATTGGCTCTAATATAATTTTTGATTTTTCCAAGGGTTGAAGTTTGTTGACTTAAAAATCCGGCACTTGCTGTTTTTTGTTTTTTAGAAAATAAGTTAGCAATTTGATACGGTTCCCAGATTGGTTTCCTTAAAATTTCTAAATTTTCTGGAATATCTTGCATCAAAGATTCATCAGAAAAAACATAATCAGGATTTTCTACGGTATAAATGATGGGTTCTATGCCAAATTCTCGCAAATATTTAACAAATTTTAGCCAGCGCTGTACGCCAGAACCGCCCGATGGTGGCCAATAATAGGTAATAATCAGGACTTTTATCATGTTAAATTGTCATAAAGTTTGATTAAGTTTCCAGAAACTTTTTCCCAACAAAACTCTTCTGCTACAAAGCGTTTTCCGTTGGCTCCTAATTGATTGGCTAAATCTTTATTTTGATGCAATTGTAATACTTTTTCGGCAAAATCAGTTGGATTTTTTTCCAAATGAACCAAGCCACTTTGGGTGCGTTCTATCAGATTTTTTTGAGCTGTAGCATTGCTAACCAAAACTGGCTTTCCAAAACTCATGTATTGAAAAAGTTTGTTGGCGTAAGCAACATCGTGTTGTATATTTCTATCTAACGGACTGATACAAATGGCACTCGCTTTGATGTAAGAAGGAAATAAAGTTACATTTTGCCATCCTTGAAAATCAACTATATCATCAATTTTTAAAGATTTTACTTGTTCTTTAAGCACTTCATCGGTGGTATTTTTACCAACAATCACCAATTTTATATTTGGAATTTGTTTTTTTAGTTCGGGCATTGCAGCAATGGCAGTTGGCAATCCCCTTCGCAAAGCAGTATCACCCAAATAAAGGATTACAAAATCATTTTTGTATCGATTTAAAATAGCATCATCAATTATAGCATCTTTATAAAAAGCTGCGCTAACCGTATTGGGCACTAAAATTATTTTATCTTTTTTAATAGCAAGTCTATTTGCTACTTCATCAATAAATTCTTGTGAAACGGTGATTACTTTAGAGGCATTTTTAACAAATTTTGCTTCTTTATTTTTCCATTGTTTTGGAGAAATCAGGTATTTTCCAGGAAATTTTTGAAGATGCGGATACCATTTCATAATCTCTGGGAGATTATCGTGTAAATCTAACACAATGGGTAAGTTTTTATGGGCATTTGCTTTAAAAACGGTTTCGGCAATGGTAATATCGTGTATATGAAGCGCTTCTATTTGATTGGTTTGGATAAAATGAGCCACTTTTGGCTGCAATAAAAATCTGTAAAAAGGAAAGGTATAGGATAAAGCAGAAAGTTTGTATATCAATTTATTGGAAAGATATCTTTTAACTTTAATGGCTTTATAATTCTCATCCAACAATTGATTGCCATAAGTTAAACAAAACAAAAAAACCTCATGTCCATGTTGGATTAAAGCAAGTGCTTCATTTTCCACTCTAGGATCAGGAGGAAATGCTTTGTCTAAAATCATTCCTATTTTCACCTTATTAAGATTTTGTTGCAAAAATTACGTAAAATCGTGGTGTAAATTTTCTGAGCATAGGTCTAATTCCAATTTGATTAGTTGGACTTGTCCATTTTTCTGTTTTTTGAATTGTCCAACCCGATTTTTCTATTAACCAATCAAATTGCCAATCTTCAAATTCGTGATAATGACGATCTCTCATATCTGTTTTACTGCGATATGCTTTTGCAAACCACAAATTTAAAGGAACACTCACTATCAGGTTTTTAGCTTTAATTTCTTTTAAAATTGGATATGGAGATACCAAATGTTCTAATATTTCAAATCCTGTAACAGCATCAACTTGATGGTTATTGACTAATTCTGGCATTAAATCTAAATCTTCGCCATGGGTATTGAAAACTGTGTAACCTTTTGATTCCATCACTTCAGAAAAAGCATTTCTAACCCCTAAGTCTAATATCACCGCAGGCGGAGGAAGTACTTTAACTAAAAAATCAATAGTTTTTTGATACCTATTGATGGTATGAATTTTATTCATCTATATTTTATTTTTTATACAAAAATAAGGATATTATTAAGAATAAAGGAGATTAAAAAATGGAGTGTATTTTTGGGTAGTAAAGGGTAGAAATAAAAAAAAAAAAAAGGTATAGCTGGTTGATTTTACTTTTCTTTTCCAATATAATTTCCCCCAAAATTGTATCGAATTTTATTAACTTTAAAAACTTTCTTAGCAAAAAAATTTGTGGCGCTATACCCTTTTTTCTGTTTTCAAATACTAAATTACTACATATAATTTTAAAAGCAAGAACAAATTCACAAGCGCTGGATATAAATTCACAAGCGCTATATTTTGGTAATTTTGTGTTATATTTGAGCAATGAAAAACCGACTTTCCATCGTTTTCTCTCCTAAAACACTTTGCTTGTTAGTTGGTGTTTGGTTTAGCGTTGTCTTAAATGCTCAAATTCCTGGATTAACACAATTTACCCTTAACGATGGCTTACCTAGTAATACCATTTATGATATTACCCAAGATGCACAAGGAAATGTGATTTTTGCCACCGATTATGGCATCTCAAAATTTGATGGAAATAGTTTTAAAAATTTTACTCCAGAAGATGGATTGCCCGATAATGAAATCTTACAATTGTTTAAAGATTCAAAACAAAGGGTTTGGTTAATCGGTTTTAATGAAAAAATTGGTTTTCTACACAAAAATTTAATTTATAATCAAGAAAATACTGCTTTTTTAAATAAATTAAAATTCAATTCTTTAATTGTTGATGTTTTCGAAGACAGTAAAAAAAATATCTGGTTTTTAGATTCTAATTTTAATGTGTATCAATTAAATCCGGAAAATAAAGTTAGTAAGTACCTTGTTAAATCCAATGCCGGTTTTAATGAAAAAACTAAATTTTTTTTAGAAACAAAATCAAATGAAGTACTTTTAGCAACCTCAACATCCATCAATAATATTAATGTGATTTTCACTTTAAATATTACCACACCCCTGGCAAATTGGATACAATTAACAAATTTCAATACCATCAATAATCAGCAAGTAGAAAAAATAAGACAATATATTGCAACTTTACTAAAAGATTTAGATCCTGATATTGGCAAAATATATGACTATGTAATCCCTAAAAACAGTATTTCTACTGGAAATCTTCTTTTCAAAACCTATACTTTTGATCATCAATATTGGGTTACGAGTTTAAATAAAGGCGCTTTAATTTTTAGCAAAAATCAACCTTTAGAAAATCCGGTTTCAATTCTTAAAAATTTTCAAACAACTCGCGCTTTTCAAGATCGTGAAAAAAATATTTGGTTAGG
>CAMTWE010000048.1:0-3520 GCA_947085395.1 uncultured Bacteroidota bacterium
ATGCGCGCTGTAACGGTTGAATCTACAATAATGGTTCTGACCAAATCGCCCACATCGGCAGTTTCGCCACCAGTTGAATAAATGTTGATACCAAATTTTTTAAGTTCAGTGATTAATTCTTCAGTTCCTTTAATGATGGCAGCAATAACTGCTGCAGGAATATTATTTTTATTGCGCCCAATTGTTGATGACAACATAATATTGTCTGTTGCGCCAACACACAATAAATCATCAATATTCATAATGAGCGCATCTTGTGCGATTCCTTTCCAAACCGATAAATCGCCTGTTTCTTTCCAATAAACATACGCTAAAGAAGATTTTGTTCCAGCACCATCGGCATGCATGACCAAACAATAATCATCGTTATTGGTGAGATAATCTGGCACAATTTTACAAAATGCTTTGGGAAATAATCCTTTATCGATATTTTTAATTGCCTGATGCACTTCCTCTTTTGTTGCAGAAACGCCACGTAAATTATATCGACTGTTATTTGAAGTCATTTTATGAATTTTGTTTACCGCAAAGGTAAGTTTTTGAAATAAAAAAATAGGATTATAATCCTACTTTCTGACTTCTTCTTTCCATTAAAACCACATTTCTCCATTGATTGTCTAGTTGTCCAATTTGTTCAAAAACACCTACAATTCTAAATCCGAAATGCTTATGAAGTGCAATGCTGGCAATATTTTCTGGAAATATTTTGGCATGAAGCATCCAAATAAAATTAGATTCGGCTTCTGCAATAAGGGCTTCCATCAATTTCTTTCCGATGCCTTTATTGCGTGCCTTTTCTGCAATATAAACACTAATTTCTGCTACACCTTTATAAGCGGGTACATTAGAAAAGGGCATTAAAGCAATCCAACCAATCACTTTATTTTTATCAATGGCAACAAATCTACAAATTGGCAAATGCAATGCATCCCAATCATCCCATGAAGGAGCTTCTGTTGTAAAAGTGGCGTTTTTAGTAGCAATACCATCTTCAAAAATGGCTTTTACTTCCAAATAATGTTTGCTTTTTAAGTGAATAACTTCCATAGCTTAGTATTTAACTACGTAAAGTTAATGAAAAATTCTATTCTTTAGTGAAAAGAAACTTCTTTAAAAACTGAGAAAAATATCACTTTTAAATTCTTATCATTTAACACCAATGCTTTATATTCTGTCGGTATTTTGTCATTTTTCAAAGTTTCTTTCTTCACAATAAATTTCACTTCATATAATGCAATAGATTGCTCATCTGTTTGCTCTTTTAAAAAGTTATACTCTTGCTCAAATTGCGATAAAATATCAGCACTCGGAAAAGTTTCATTCATAACTTTAATAGCATTATAGCTATTTTCATTTACTTTTTCTTTACGCTCTTTAACGGTATATTCTTTAATGATATTAAAAGATTCAATTTCTAAAAATTTATCTCCAGATGAACTTTTCTTTAAGTGATTATTGATGGATTCGGTCATTTTTTCATCGAAAGTTTTATTATTTTGACAACTTGCAAATAATAAAACAGTTACTAATAGCGTGATAATTTTTTTCATGTTTTGATTTTTATCAATTATAAATATGCCTCAAAATTAAGCTATTTTAGTTACTTTCAAAATATTGTTTTTAATATAATTATCACATAAATAGAATTAAATCTGATGTGCTAAATAAAGTAGTGCATTTAAAACTAATTCGTTAGAAAGGTTGGAAGTGTGTTTGCAACCAACTGTGTTTTTTTAGGACTTATAAACAGGATTAGCTTATTTGTATTGATTTACCAGAGTCTATACTTTTAAGCGTACTGTAAATAAAATTTAAAAAATTATGTATAAAGAAGAAATACAAGTTAAAATTACTGCCCAACAGGAATTAATAAATTTAGAAACCGACCAAAATAAAAAGAATGAGCTTATACATGACCTTCAAATTTTACGAATGAGAAAGGATATGGCAGATAGCCAAGAAAAAATAAAACGCCTAATTAGTAAAGATTAACGCTATTTAGTTAAATTTGAAGGAGAGTAAAAGTATAAATCTCATAAATTTTAAAATTTGCTATGACAATTCAAGAGTATCTATCAAAAATTAATACATTATTTATTACAGGAAACGCCAGAGAACATTCCTATCGTGGCGATTTACAAAACCTGATCATGGCAATTTTGCCCGATATATTAGTGACCAATGAACCCGCCAGAGTGGAGTGTGGAGCACCCGATTATGTTTTGACACGCAAAGGCGTTCCTGTGGGTTATATTGAAGCAAAAGACATTGGAATTGACTTGGGCAACAAAGCGTTAAAAGAGCAGTTTGACCGCTATAAATCGGGCTTATCAAATTTGATATTTACAGATTATTTAGCGTTTCATTTCTATAAAGATGGTGTTTTCATCACCAAAATCTCCATAGCAAAATTACAATTCCCCTCCTCTGGAGGGGTGTCCGAAGGACGGGGTGGTCAAATAGTTCCCATTCCCGAAAATTTTGAGCAGTTTACCCAACTCATAAATAACTTTGCCCAAACCATTTCACAAACCATCAAGTCACCCACCAGGTTGGCTCAAATGATGGCTGGTAAAGCAAAATTAATGGCTGATGTAATTGAAAAATCATTAAATAATGATGACCAAACTAACAAGCGTTCCAATTTAAAATCGCAGATGCTATCATTTCAGCAAATGTTGATACATGATATCAATAACAAATCATTTGCTGATATTTATTCCCAAACAATCGCTTACGGTATGTTTGCAGCTCGCTATCATGACCCAACTTTACAAACGTTTTCACGTATGGAAGCGGCTCAGTTAATTCCAAAAAGCAATCCGTTTTTGCGCAAGTTATTTCAAGATATTGCGGGTTATGATTTAGATGACCGTTTGGTTTGGATAGTAGATGAGCTGGTATCTATTTTCATCGCATCCGATGTTGCCGACATCATGAAAAATTTTGGTAAAAGCACCAAACAGGAAGACCCCGTAGTGCATTTTTACGAAACATTTTTAGGTGAATACAATCCAGCGTTGAAAAAAGCTCGTGGTGTTTGGTACACTCCGCAACCAGTAGTTAATTTCATAGTTCGGGCAGTTGATGATATTTTAAAGACTGAATTTAATTTGCCACAAGGTTTAGCCGATACCTCAAAAACTACCATCAAGAAAAAGGCAGTTACACAAACTGGCATGGGTGCAAATTCAAAAATAAAAGAAATAGAACATGAAGTGGAGGTACATAAGGTTCAAATTCTTGACCCCGCAACTGGTACTGGAACGTTTTTGGCTGAGGTTGTAAGACATATCTATAAAAAGTTTGAAGGTCAGCAAGGTATCTGGAGCAACTATGTAACAAAAGACCTCATCCCCAGATTAAATGGATTTGAATTGCTGATGGCAAGTTATGCGATGGCGCACCTTAAAATGGATATGCTTTTAACGGAAACGGGTTACAAACCGACCACCCCGCCCAATGGGCACCCCTCCGGAGGAGGGGAATTTCAGCGTATTAAAATTTTCCTGACCAATTC
>CAMTWE010000049.1:0-8202 GCA_947085395.1 uncultured Bacteroidota bacterium
ATGAAAGGACCACTTTTTTACGCTAAAATATTGTTATTTGGAGAATATGGAATCATCAAAGATTCTAAAGGTCTTGCAATTCCGTATAATGTATATCAAGGAGCGCTCCAAATTCCTGCAGAAATTTCAGCATCAACCCAAGATTCTAATCAAAAATTATGGAGATTTTATCAATATTTAACACAACTTGATAAAAGTTTAGTTGAATTTAGATTGGATGATTTAAAAGCTGATTTGGAACAAGGAATGTATTTTGATTCTTCTATTCCGCAAGGATATGGCGTTGGAAGTTCTGGCGCTTTAGTAGCGTCTATTTATGATAAATATGCCAATGATAAAATTACCGTTTTAGAAAATTTAACACGCAATAAATTACTGATATTAAAAGGAATTTTTTCATCGATGGAATCTTTTTTCCACGGTAAAAGTTCCGGCTTAGATCCGTTAAACAGTTATTTAAGCATCCCAATATTAATCAATTCAAAAGATCATATTGAGCCCACCGGAATTCCATCGCAAACCGAAGGAAAAGGAGCGGTGTTTTTATTAGATTCTGAAATGACTGGAGAAACCCAGCCGATGGTTACCATTTTTATGAATAAGATGAAAAATGAGGGTTTCAGAAAAATGATAAGTGAAGAATTTGCACTACATACCGATGCTTGTATTGATGATTTTCTACATGGAAATTTTAAATCTTTGTTTGGCAATGTTAAAAAATTATCAACTGTTGCATTGAACCATTTTAAACCGATGATACCAGAACAATTTAGAGGCATTTGGAAACAAGGAATCGATTCTAATGATTACTATTTAAAGTTATGTGGCTCTGGTGGTGGAGGTTATATCTTAGGTTTTACAGAAGATTTTGCTAAAACAAAAGAATTGCTAAAAGATTATAAACTAGAATTAGTTTATCGGTTCTAATACATTTTCAATTTGCAACAATCAAATCATAGCGGAAATTCTAAAAATTTTCCACTGTATTTTAAATTTTTAAGCCTTCTTTCAGTTGTTAGAGGTTACAATATTTTTGTGATGGTAATTGCACAATATTTGGCTGCCATTTTTATTTTTTCTCCAGAAAAATCATTGCGTTTTGTATTGCTCAATTTACATTTATATTTCACGGTTTTAGCTACAATTTGTGTCATTGCCGCTGGCTATATCATCAATAATTTTTACGATTCTGAAGCCGATTTAATAAACAGACCATTTAAATCTAAACTAGACCGAATTGTTAGTCAGACTACCAAATTAAAAATTTATTTTTTCCTAAATTTTGTCGGAGTTTTAATAGCATATTTAGTGTCTTGGCGCGCAGCTTTGTTTTTTTCGGGCTATATTTTTATGATATGGTTTTATTCGCACAAACTTAAAAAAATTGCTTTAGTCGGATTAATAGTGGGCGCAATGCTGTCTATCACTCCGTTTTTTGCCATTTTCGTTTTTTACAAAAACTTCTCTGAAGTAATTTTTATTCATGCAGCTTTCTTGTTTTTTATTTTATTGATAAGAGAATTAATTAAAGATTTAGAAAATTTAAAAGGAGATTTAGCCCAGAATTACATAACAATTCCAGTTAAATACGGAGAATATTTTACAAAATTATTGGTGACAATTTTAGTTTTCTTAACCTTAAATCCGATTTATTTTCTCTTTAAATATCCAGAAATTGGAAAAATGAGTTACTACTTTTTTGCAACTATGGGCGTTTTGTTGGGTTTCTTATTTTTTCTTTGGAAAGCCAATCAAAAAAAACATTATGTATTGTTACACAATGTGCTTAAATTACTCATTTTAGCAGGTATTTTAAGTTTAACTTTGGTTGATACCAGCGTTATAATTGAAAAGTTACTCAAGTTATAATTTATTTCAAGTAGTTAGCTGATAATAAATTTATTATATATTCTAAAAAAATCAACAATCATTTTAATAATTCCATAAATAAGCTATAATTTTGCAGCATAAATTTATAAAAGATGAAATCAAGTAAAAACTCGTCGGGAGGACGACTTATTGATAAAAAAAAATCCGCCCCGAAAACCACAAAAAGAGATTCTAGACCAGCAAAAAGTTCAGCTGACAAAAAGAAAACTGACTTTAAACCAAAAAAATCTACCGATAGCTTTTCAAGAGATTCAAAACCAAAGTTTGAACGTGCTAAATCTACCGATAGCTTTTCAAGAGATTCAAAACCAAAGTTTGAACGTGCTAAATCTACCGATAGCTTTTCTAAAGATTCAAAACCAAAGTTTGCACGGGCAAAATCTACCGATAGCTTTTCTAAAGATTCAAAACCGAAATTTGAGCGCACCAAATCATTAAAACCAATTTTTAAAAATGAAAGTGGCGCGCCTTCAAAAACCTCCAAACCAAAGACTGTTAAAAAAGTTTCTGAAACAGAATTCAGACTCAACAAATATATTTCCAATGCCGGAATTTGCTCAAGACGCGAAGCCGATACGTTTATCAAATCTGGCAATGTAACGGTAAACGGAACAACCATTACAGAAATGGGTTATAAAGTTCAGTTATCCGATGTAGTTAAATTTGATGGCGTATCTTTAAATCCAGAAACAAAACGCTATGTTTTGCTCAACAAACCAAAAGGTTTTATTACCTCTATGGATGATGAAAAAGGGCGTAAAATTGTAACCGATTTAATTAGAACCGCCTGTAAAGAACGCATTTATCCGGTGGGTCGATTGGACAGAAATACCACAGGCGTTTTACTTTTTACCAATGATGGTGAAATGGCAAAAAAACTGACACACCCTACCAGTAATGTTTCAAAATTGTATCAAGTTACCTTAGATAAAAATTTAAAAATTGCCGATTTCAATAAAATTGCGGCAGGTTTTAGAATGGAAGATTTTGATGTAACGGTTGATGATATTTCTTTTATAGAAGGAGAATCTAAGAATCAAATTGGGGTTAAAATTCATTCTGGACGCAATAGAATTATCCGCAGAATTTTTGAACATTTTGATTATGATGTTATAAAATTAGACAGAGTTGTTTTTGCTGGCTTAACAAAAAAAAATATAGCCCGTGGTATTTGGAGACATCTAACTGAACAAGAGGTTATTAATTTAAAAATGATTTAGAGGTTTATCAAAATAAAATAAAAAAATACGATTCATACAAAGAAAGTAATTAATATATTTTTTTATATTTGACCCGATAATAAAAAAAGCCAATAAGCTATTAAATATCAATAATCAATTTAAATAAAATTTTAGTTTTTTAATTTAATGTACAAACCAATAATTGTTTATAAAATTTTGATCAATAAGTTGATAAATAATTGTACTAAGGTATCTGATTTTCTAAACTTATATCATCAAATAAGAATTTAGTAATTTTCTATTTTTGAGTGAATTATAACTGTATTAGAATTTAGAAAACATTAAAAAATGAAAACAAAATATTTAGACTTTATCAATCAATCCTACGATTTTCCGCAAGAAGAATTTGAAGTAAAAGACGGAAATTTATTTTTCCACAATGTTGATTTGGTTGAATTGATTAAAAAACACGGAACTCCGTTAAAATTTGCTTATTTACCTCAAATATCCAACAACATACAAAGAGCCAAAAAGTGGTTTAAAGCAGCCATCAGAAAACACGAATATCAAGGAAAATATTTTTATTGTTATTGCACTAAAAGTTCCCATTTTTCGCATGTTTTAGAGGAAGCACTAAAAAATGAAATTCATATAGAAACCTCTTCTTCTTTTGATATTGACATCGTTAATAAGTTAAAAAAAGAAGGAAAAATAAACAATAAAACCTTTGTAGTTTGTAACGGTTTTAAACGCGATGATTATATTACAAAAATTGCAGATTTAATTAATAACGGCCATAAAAATACCATTCCGGTTATTGACAATTACGAAGAATTAAGCTTGCTAGAAGAAGAAATAAAAGTACCTTTTCAAGTAGGTATTAGAATTGCTTCTGAAGAAGAACCAAAATTTGAGTTTTACACCAGTAGATTAGGAATTGGATATAAAAATATTGTGCCATTTTATCGCAAAAACATTGCAGATAATGATAAGGTAAAACTTAAAATGTTGCATTTTTTTATCAATACAGGCATCAAAGACACCGCTTATTATTGGAATGAACTTTCTAAGTGTTTAAAAGTTTATGTAAACTTAAAAAAGGAATGCGAAGAGTTAGATAGTTTAAATATTGGTGGCGGATTTCCTATCAAAAATTCCTTGGCTTTTGAATATGATTATGAATATATGGCAGATGAAATTATCAATCAGGTAAAAACTTTTTGCGATGAAGCAGAAGTTGCCATGCCTCATATTTTTACAGAATTTGGAAGTTTTACAGTGGGTGAAAGTGGCGGAATGATTACCGAAGTTTTATACCAAAAACAACAAAATGATAGAGAGCTGTGGAACATGGTAAACGCATCTTTTATTACAACTTTACCAGATTCATGGGCAATTAACAAACGTTTTATCATGTTGCCTGTAAACAGATGGAACGATACTTATGAGCGTGTTTTATTGGGCGGTTTAACCTGTGATAGCGATGATTATTACAACTCAGAACAACACATGAATGCCATTTATATGCCTAAATACAATGCCGATAAACCCTTGTATATCGGTTTCTTTAATACAGGTGCTTATCAAGAAAGTATCGGTGGTTTTGGCGGAATTCAGCACTGTTTAATTCCGCAACCTAAATATGTATTGATAGATGAATATGGCAATACAGAGGTTTTTAAAGAGCAACAAACTCCAGAAGAGATGTTGAAAATATTAGGATACTAAAACAAGATTAATAATAAAAACTATGATTTACAAAGGAAATTATGCTGGTATTGAAGATAAATATGCTTCATTAGACACTGCAAAAATTGTCCTCATTCCGGTCCCTTATGACGGAACAAGTACTTGGGTAAAAGGTGCAGACAAAGGCCCCGAAGCATTTTTAAAAGCTTCAGAAAATATGGAGCTTTATGATATTGAAACCAATAGCGAAGTTTATAAAAAAGGGGTTTATTTAGCGCCTGCAATTACCGAAAATTCATCGCCAGAAAAAATGGTAGAAGCGGTACATAAAACTACTAAAAATTATATCAAACAAGATAAATTTGTAACTATTTTTGGAGGCGAACATTCAATTTCTATCGGTACAATTCGTGCTTTTAATGAATGTTTTGAAAACTTAACTGTTGTTCATATTGATGCACATGCAGATATGCGTCCGCAATACCAAGGCACTACTTGCAATCATGCTTGCGCCGTTTTTGAAGCAAGTAAAAAAACCAATTTAATACAAGTGGGCATCAGAAGTATGGATGTTGAAGAGCGAGATTATATGGATGAATTCCAAACATTTTTTGCCCATGACATTCAAAATAATGAAGATTGGATGGAAGAAGCAGTGCATAAAATGACCCATAACGTATTTATTACTTTTGATTTGGATGCCTTTGATCCATCTATTATGCCCTCAACAGGAACACCAGAACCAGGCGGATTGTATTTTTATGAAACACTCGAATTTTTGAGATTGATTTATAGAAAGAAAAATGTAGTTGGATTCGATATTGTTGAACTTTGCCCCAATGAGCAAGAAAAATCATCAGATTTTTTGGCCGCCAAATTATACTATAAAATGTTAAGCTATAAATTTAATTTAAACGAAGAGGATGACGAGTAAAGGACCTATTACAAATTTTATCGAAAAATATTATTTACATTTTAATGCAGCTGCCTTAGTAGATGCTTCTAAAGCTTACAATGAGCAATTAGAAAACGGCGCTAAAATGCTGGTTTCTTTAGCCGGAGCAATGAGTACTGCAGAGTTAGGGAAAATATTTGCAGAAATTATCCGTCAAGATAAAGTGCATATTATTTCTAGTACGGGCGCTAATTTAGAAGAGGATGTTATGAATTTGGTAGCCCATTCTCACTACAAAAGAATTCCTAATTACCGCGATTTAACCCCACAAGATGAATGGGATTTGCTAGAACAAGGTTTAAATAGAGTTACAGATACTTGTATTCCAGAAGAAGAAGCTTTTAGACGTTTACAAAAACACATCCATAAAATTTGGAAAGATGCCGAAGATAAAGGCGAACGTTATTTTCCGCATGAATTTATGTATAAAATGCTTTTATCTGGTGTTTTAGAACAGTATTATGAAATTGATATCAAAGATAGTTGGATGTATGCCGCAGCCGTTAAAAACTTACCAATGGTAGTTCCTGGCTGGGAAGATAGCACCATGGGAAATATCTTTGCATCCTATGTTTTAAAAGGAGAATTGAAAGCATCAACCATGAAATCTGGAATTGAATACATGACCTTTTTAGCCGATTGGTACACACAAAATTCATCCAAAGGAATTGGATTTTTTCAAATTGGTGGTGGTATCGCAGGCGATTTTCCTATATGTGTAGTGCCAATGTTATATCAAGATATGGAAAGAACAGATACACCTTTTTGGAGTTATTTCTGTCAGATATCAGATTCAACTACCAGTTATGGTTCTTATTCAGGAGCCGTTCCAAATGAGAAAATTACTTGGGGAAAATTAGATATCAATACGCCTAAATTTATTATAGAATCGGATGCTACTATTGTAGCGCCACTTATTTTCGCACATTTACTCAATTATTAATAAATTGCATTTTCAAAGATGAAACGTATCATTGTAGATTACAAAAAATTAACAAACGAAATTTTAAAAATGATTTCGGAACGTTATCCAGATGGATACAACGACAAAGACATTATTGTTTTTAGAAATAAAGACAATGAAATTATTGAAGCTATAGAAGTTAAAACCGAAGACACTATTTATTTGGTGAAAGTAGGTAAAAAATTAGCCGATTCATTAGAAGATTATTTAAATAGTGAAGATGAGGAAATTATTGTAGAAGAAGAAGTTAAAGTTATTGGTGATGCTGATTTAAGCATTGATGAAATTGATGATGAAGAGGATGATGTAGCCGATGTTGCTTCTGATAATGACGATTTCGACGATGAAGATGATGATGAAGAGGAAGCATCTACCGATGATGATGAAGATGACGATGAGGAATAAAATTTAATTTTATAATTCAAAAAAAACCATTCAGTATATGCCGAATGGTTTTTTTGATTTATAATAAACTATAAAAGTAATTGAGCGTTAAGACTTTTTTACAAATAATGCCACAACGGCCGAAGTTAAAAACCCAACAAGCGTTCCGAAAATCAATCCTTGCATTCGGTAAGTTGGTAAACTAAAATAATTTTCAGCTTCGCTTAAAGACATTTTTTCGGTTGAAACATTATAATCAATCATTTGGGTAAAAAAATCTTGAGAGATGAAATTGAATGAAATATATTGCGCAATAATGTTTAACGGAATAATAAACAAAGTAACTACCACGCCACTTAAAAACGCCTGTTTCCAAGTAATTTTACCCTCGTAAAAATTTTGACGTTTATCTACCAAAGCAACAGCATAAACCGCTATTGCGATGATAGAAAAAAAGTTAGAATAAGTTGCATGTTTATCGATGTGTAAATCATGCCAACCCATAGATTTTTCAAAAGTGACCCATAAAAGGGTAGCGAGCATAAAAATTACAGCCCATTTTAGTTCCATCAAATATTTTTTCATTTTTTCATTTTTAAGTTTAGTTGATTTATTTTATGGAATGTAATCCAATTAAATTACCTTCGGTATCTTGTGCGATGCACACAAAACCAAATTCTCCAATTCCAAATTTTGATTTGATTATTTTTCCGCCATTTATTTCAACGCGACTTTCTTCAAGCGCACAATCATCGCAATTAAAATAAACCAATGTTCCGCCAATTCCGGGTTTCATAGATTCCGTCTCAACAAGAGCGCCAGAAATATTGTTTCCATTTTTATCAAAAGGAAAAGCGCGCATTTTTATGGCAGAATCAGATAGGGTGATAAAATCGCCTTTTTGAAAAACATTTTTATAAAATAGTTCAGCCCGATTGATATCAGTTACATAAATCTCAAACCAATTTATGGTTTTTTTTGGATTCATTTTTTTTGATTTTAAGTTGATACAAAAATTGTAGTTCAGTTTTATAAACTACACTTTAATATGAAATTGACAGTTATTTATTAGTCTTTAATCTTTAGTCTAAATTCTATTGTTTTAATATTTATTTTTTCAATAAATCTCGAATTTCACC
>CAMTWE010000050.1:0-22870 GCA_947085395.1 uncultured Bacteroidota bacterium
AAAACTTTGTGTTTTTGGCGGCTACTTTGTGAAACTTTGTGGAACTAAAATGAAGAATTTAGTATTGAGATATGAGTATTGAGTAGGGAAAATTAAAAATTTAACATTTAACTTTCAAACTTTCAAACTTTCAAACTTTCAACACTTGTAGTGAGCGGAGTCGAACTATTCAAAATAGAGAAGTTATTTGTAAAATAGCGGTCAATCTGCAAATTATCAAAGCGTTACCATAAAAAACTTTTATTTAAAGTCTTTATTCTTTTTTCTTGTTAATACAGTCAAAGTAATTATTTGCACAAGCCCATAAATTTATGTATTATTACACTCTTTAAATTAAAAATCATGGCAGACAAAACTCCTAAAATTTCGTTGATTGAGGCCTTAATTCCCATTGTATTTCTTGTTTTTTTATTGTGGTTTAACGTTCAAGAAGTTTATGGCGATGGTGCTTTAGATGGAGCCAATCAGTTTGCTTTGTTGATGGGGGGCGCTATGGCTGCCATCATTGGGTTTAAAAATAAAGTTTCGTTTGATAATATGATGAAACAAGTTGGTAAGAACATCAAATCTACCACAACGGCCTTATTAATTTTATTATTTGTTGGCGCTTTAGCAGGAACATGGTTAATTAGTGGCATCATCCCAGCGATGATTTATTACGGAATGCAATTGCTCAATCCAACTTTCTTTTTAGTATCCTCAGTAGTTATTGCCTCCATTATTTCGGTGGCAACAGGCAGTAGTTGGACTACCTCCGCTACTGTTGGAATAGCATTGGTTGGAATAGGAAAAGCCATTGGTTTACACGAAGGAATGGTAGCTGGTGCCGTTATTTCTGGCGCCTATTTTGGCGATAAAATGTCTCCTTTATCCGATACAACCAATTTAGCGCCCGCCATGGCAGGAACAGATTTGTTTACCCACATCAAATACATGACCTATACTACATTTCCGACGATGGCCATAACCCTTATCTTGTTTTTGATTTTAGGATTTACGCAAACAACGAGCGGACAAGCAGATACCTCATCAATGTTAAAAGCCATTACCGATACTTTTGCCATTACTCCTTGGTTATTTTTAGTGCCTTTATCAGTTATACTGATGATTGTTTTAAAAACACAGCCAATTATTGCTTTGATGGTTGGTACACTTTTAGGCGGTGCTTTCGCCTTGATTTTTCAACCGATGATTGTGATGAAAATAGCCGGTGCTGAAACACTAAATTTTGTAAGCGCTTATAAAGGAGTGATGAATGCTATCACCATTGAAACTGCCGTTGAAACCAGCAATGCAACACTCAACGATTTATTTACCGCAGGCGGAATGAAAGGAATGTTAGGTACCATTTGGTTGATAATGTGTGCGATGGTTTTTGGTGGAATTATGGAAGCAGTTGGAGCATTAAAAGCGATAAGTAGCGCATTACTATCTGTTGCTAAAGGAGTTTTCGGATTGTTTGCTAGCACTGTTACCGCTTGTATCGGATTTAATTTAACCGCTTCTGATCAGTATTTGGCAATCGTGGTTCCTGGGAAAATGTTTGCCAAAGCGTATGAAGAAAAAGGATTGGCTCCAGAAAATTTAAGTAGAACCTTAGAAGATTCGGGTACGGTAACTTCCGTTTTAGTGCCTTGGAATACCTGCGGAGCATATCAATCTAAAGTATTGATGGGTGAAGTAGGCGTAACCAGTTTTATACCCTATGCTTTTTTCAATATCATCAGTCCGATTATGACGCTCATATTTGCCGCATTCCGTATAAAAATTAGAATGTTGAAGGATAAATCTTAAAATAATTTTTGATATTGATACCGTTCTTTCATCAATTTTGATCTAAAAACTAATAGCGAAGCAAAATTAATTAGGGCAACAGTTCCAATAATTAAAGCCAAACGTATCCAATCTTGACCGTTTTCAATACGAAGTAGAACATAAAATAGTAAAGTTCTTATCCATTCAAATCCGCTAAGAATTAAGAAGACTTGTATAATTCTAATAGCGGTTTTATTTTTCCAAAGTAAAAGAAACGGAATTAACAATGAAATTATTTGAAGCAATAAATAGCCGATTCTCATCAAATGTGCAGCCATCAAAATAGCGCAAAAAATGATTGGTAAAATTTTTAAGAAAAGCTTCATGTTTTTATTTATTATTTATATTAATGATTGCGCACATTGTTCGGCACATTTTTCACCATCTATAGCCGCAGAAACAATGCCACCAGCATAACCTGCTCCTTCTCCGCATGGGTAAAGTCCAGCAATTTCTACATGTTCTAAAGTGTTATAATCTCTCGGAATTCTAACCGGCGATGAGGTTCTAGATTCTGGCGCATGCACCACCGCTTCATTGGTTAGGTATCCTTTCATGGCGTTTCCAAATTGTACAAATCCTTCTTGGAGTGATTGGTAAATAAATTTTGGCAATACACTTCCCAATTCAACCGACGAAGTTCCGGGCTGATAGGAAGTTTTCGGAATGTTAACGGATTGTTTTCCTTTGGTAAAATCAACCAATAATTGCGCCGGAACACCTTGTGTTTTGCCACCTGCTACCCATGCAGTTTGCTCAATATGTTGCTGAAAAGCCATTGCTGCTAATGGTCCGCGATGTGCAAAATCTTTAAAATCTTCCATTTTTAATTCCACCACAATTCCAGAATTAGAAGTTGCCTGGTTGCGTTTAGAAGGCGACCAGCCATTGGTTACCACTTCACCCGGACTTGTAGCGCAAGGCGCAATAATACCGCCCGGACACATGCAAAACGAATAAACACCACGGTTTTGTATTTGTTTTACAATGCTGTATGGAGCAGGAGGTAAGTGCGGATTGCGCACTTCGCAACTGTATTGTATTTTATCAATAAGTTGTTGTTGATGTTCTACTCTAACACCTAACGCAAAAGGTTTGGCTTCTATTAAAATCCCTTTTTGATGTAACAATTCAAAAATATCTCTGGCAGAATGACCGGTAGCTAAAATTATTTTGGAAGTTTCCCATCGTTTTCCATGAAGGGTTTCTACGCCAACTACTTTTTTATCGTTTATCAAAATATCGGTTACACGGGTTTGAAAATGAATTTCTCCACCGTGATTTAAAATGGTATTTCTGATGCTTTCAATTATCCGAGGGAGTTTATTGGTGCCAATATGCGGATGCGCATCCACTAAAATAGAGGGAGAAGCACCGTGTAAAACCAACAATTCTAAAATCTGCTGAACATCGCCACGTTTTTTTGAACGGGTATAAAGTTTGCCATCAGAATAAGTACCGGCACCACCTTCGCCAAAACAATAATTAGAATCTTCATCTACAATATGTTCTTTATTGATGGCCGCCAAATCTCGTCTTCGTGCTTTGATGTCTTTTCCGCGTTCTAAAATAATGGGTTTAACGCCTTTTTCTATCAATTTTAAAGCGGCAAATAATCCGGCGGGTCCTGCTCCTATAATAATGACAGAACTGGCATTGCTTACCTCTTTATAATTTGGAAAATGAAATTCAACCGCTTTAAAAGGTTCATTTATAAAAATTTGAATTTTTAAATTGATTTTTATTTGTCGCTGACGCGCATCAATAGAGCGTTTTAGAATTGCTATATGGGTAATTGCCTCTTCTGTTATATTTTCATGAATCGCAACCCATTCTTGTAATAACAGTTGGTTGGCTGCAATTTCTGGCAATACTTGTATGTTGCGTTCTAATACCATTATTTATGATGAATTAGTTCATTTTTTTGATGTAAAATTATGGGCTAAATAAAAAAGTTCCACACCAATCCGAAACGAATGGTAAAATCTCTACTCGGATAATTGGGCGCCGAAAAATAATTGGGTTTACCCATTTTTGAAGTCACATTTTCTATTTTAAAATAGATGCGAGTGCGTTGAATTCGACCATTTAAAAACACGTCTAAAGTTGGATAATCACCTACTTTAAGCGTGTTTTGTTGTACAAATTCACCTATTAACGGATTGTATTTAGGAGCATAAAAACTTGAAAAATACTTGACTGTAACTCCGGTTTGGATGTATAACGGATTGCCTTTAAACAAATGGGTTGCATAATATAGGGTATTTCTACTGGTAAATTCAGGAACACTAAAAGCAACACTTTCAGTCGCTTTTTGATACATAACGGTATTTTCCAATCCAAATTTGCGGTAGGTGAATCCGCGATTTACAGTTGCTTTGAGGTAATTTACCGTTTCATTTGCTTGAACGGGTTTGGCTGTATTTTCATCAAAATACAATAAATTATTTATTTTATGGATACTGATTTGTGCATTGAGCCAATTTTTTGATTCAATTTCAAAACCTACATTCCAAAATTCTTCATTAGAAAAATAATTGCGCCAATTAAAGTTTTCATAATTAGAGCGGTACAATTGATAATTTAATGCGGGAGATTTTGCATAAACATTAAAAAATCCTTTCACCAAATTAAGACTGTCTTTTTTATAAATGATTGAAGCTAGCAATGATTTAGTAGTGTTATTTCCTGTTATTTGCTGATTTAAAACCGCTTTTAAATGAATTTTTTGGATAGATGCATTCCACTCTACGTTTGCAGCAATTTTATTGTCTTTTAAATTGGAAGGAAGCGATGCAAAAATACTATCTACCGGATTTTTAAATCCGTATTCAAATCGATGAAAATTAGCAGCAATTTTAAAATTTCCTAATAACAACGGATATTTAAAGTGCACAAAAGCCGAAAAATTATGTTGTTGATGATAAGCGCGATCATTAATTTTAGTGCTAAATGCATTGCCAAAATAAGGAGCATTAACAGCTTGTGTAAATTCAAATCGCTTCGTTTCGTAGGCGTAAGTTTGACCTAAAGTTATTTGATATTTTTGAAGTTCATCTTGTTTAATTCGTAACAATCGATAACGTTGTTCTATAAAATAGCGTTTGCCACTTAACATACTTTCGGCATCTAATAAATTAACATCCAACCTGCCACGCTGGGCGTAATTGGCATCTTTACTCAAAAATTGTGTTAAAGATAGCGTTGTTAATCCGCCATTTTCCTGATTCATCAAATCTTGTGAAGTAAAATGTCCGCGAAAATCATACGGTTTATTTTTACTTTGATAATTAAAAGTAGTTCTAAAATTACCATGACTGCTAAGCGAGTTTCTGTAAGTTCCTAAAGACCGCAATCCTTTATAAGCCAATGAAAAGTTAAACTGAGGCGAGGTATTCATCGTTAAAAATGCGTCTAAAACCTGCCCTTGTTCCATACCCGTTCGGTACATTAATTCTGAAGTTGGCGTTGGTACTTTGTAATAGCTAATATCTTCAATTTCAAAATAATTAAAGTGTTTTGCTTTTGCGCCGATGGATGGATTTAAATTATTTTGATTAAAATTATATGCCAATCTGTTAAAAGTCTGACCTTGATTGGAAAATGCCAGCAATTCAAAATCATCTTTTCTGAGGTAATTAAATTGATAATCTTTTAAAATTGTTAAAGTAGTATCAACAACAGTAGAATCGCGTTTAAAATCATAAATTTTAAAATCGGTATAATGGGTTTTTTCAACCAATGGATCCGATTTTCCCATTCTTTTTTGAAGGGTATCCGAAGCGTTATTTACTGCTGTTTGAAATTCTGCCCTTCTTTTTTCAAGCACAGGTTTTTTTTCTTGTGCTGCAGTAGAAAGTGTTATGTTGATTAAAATGAAGAATAATAGTATTTTTTTCATCTTATAAATTATGGCTAATTATCAAAAATTGATTGACAAAGGTAATTGATTTCATCGATAAATTTAAAACATACCGCTTTCAGAAAAAAATGTTTTATTTGTATTGATAAATTTTTAGTTGATGTTACAATCATTTTATAAAGAACCAAACTTAGAATGCGGTACCGATGAAGCTGGTAGGGGTTGTTTGTGCGGACCCGTAGTAGCAGCGGCGGTTATTTTACCACCAAAATTTTCACATCCATTATTAAATGATTCGAAACAGTTAAGCCATCGCCAAAGAAATGAATTGAAATTGATAATTGAACAAGAAGCCATTTCTTATGCCGTGAGTTTTGTTGATGCACAAAAAATAGATGAAATCAATATTTTACAAGCTTCTATTTTGGCAATGCACCAAGCAATTGCGGGTTTAAAGATTCAACCAAAATTTATCATTGTTGATGGCAATAAGTTTAAACCATTTCAAGAAATTCCGCATCAAACTATTGTAAAAGGAGATGCTAAATTTAGGAGTATTGCAGCGGCTTCTATTTTGGCAAAAACCTATCGTGATGAATTGATGGAACAATTACACCTAGAATTTCCGCAATATCATTGGAATCAAAACAAGGGTTATCCTACACTTAAACATCGAATTGCATTGCAACAATTTGGCAGTACCATTTATCACAGAAAGACTTTTAGGTTGTTGCCAGAACAGTTAAACCTTAAACTTTAAACCTTAAACTTTTAATTTTTAATTATTAATTATTAATTATTAAAGTAGCGTTGAACAAACTGCTAAAATGATGTAGAATTTTAGTTTTAACTTCTTCAGAATCAATTTTTTTTCCTAGTTCTGCTTCTAAAGAGCTTACTGCTTTTCCGCGAATTCCGCAGGGAATAATATGATCAAAATAACCGAGATTGGTACTTACATTTAGTGCAAATCCGTGCATGGTTACCCATTTGCTGGTTTTTACGCCCAAAGCACAAATTTTACGAGCAAAAGGAGTTCCAACATCTAACCAAACGCCGGTTTCACCTTCGCTTCGTTCACCTTTTAAACCATAATCAGCAATGGTAGCAATGATAACTTCTTCTAAAACACGCATATATTCATGGATATCAGAAAAGAAATTATCCAAATCTAGAATTGGATAACCTACTATTTGTCCGGGCCCGTGAAAAGTAATATCGCCCCCACGATTGCTTTGGTGAAATTCAATTTCTTTATCTTTTAATTGATTTGTAGAGAGCAATAAATTGTTGATATCGCCACTTTTTCCGAGTGTATAAACAGGTGGATGTGTTACAAATAAGAAATAATTGGGGGTTGAATTGCTTGTATTTTCTTTTTGATTGTTAGATTTTATGGCAAGAATTTCATTAAATAATACTGTTTGATAATCAAATGCTTTTGCATAAGCCAACAATCCGAGTTCTTTGATAATTACATTTTTATTCATGAAATAATTTTAATTCTGGGCAAAGGTCTAAAAATAAAAAGACAAGTATTTGAATATTTTCTTTTTTTTGAACTCAAAATTTCAAAAACAAGTATCTTTGATTAAATTTTCAGCATTTATATGTTAAAAAAACTGCAACTTAATCCTTGGCATTACTTGCTAATTTCTTTTATCATTTTAATTTTATTAGGAACGATACTTCTTAAAATGCCATTTGTACATCATCAAGATGGATTAAGTCTTATTGATGCTATGTTTACCGCAACTTCTGCAGTTTGTGTTACCGGCTTAACGGTTGTAAATACCTCCGGATTTAATACTTCTGGTCAGATTGTGTTGATGTTATTAATGCAATTGGGAGCCATCGGAATTATGACATTAAATGCGTCTTTAATTATGCTGATTTCTGGCAATATTGATTTAAAACAACGGGTTTCCTTTTCAAAACTTCAAGACAGTATTTCGATGAGAAGTTCTACCGGAATTTTGAAATTCATTCTTAAAATTACTTTTATTACAGAGTTTATTGGCTTCATATTGCTCACCATCGGATTTTCTAACCAAGGTCTTGCAATTAATGAAGCGATGTATCAGGCTGTTTTTCATGCTATATCGGCCTTTGCCAATGCTGGTTTTTCTACTTATGACAATAGTTTAATTGGCATGAATGCGATCATTAAATATACCATAATGGCGCTTATTATTGTAGGTGGAATTGGATATGTAGTTGTTTTTGAAGTGTATAGAAGATTCAAATCCAATATACGTTTAGGATTTCATTCTAAAATAGTTATCATAACCACCCTAATTTTAATTGTTTTTCCAACCCTATTTTTTTATTTTTCAGAATCCGTTTTAAATTCATTTACCGATAGTTTATTTCAGTCAATAACTGCCAGAACGGCTGGTTTTAATAGCATTAATACGGCAAGTTTACATACAGTAACATTAATGGTTATCATCATTTTAATGTTTATTGGTGGTTCTCCGGGCTCTACTGCTGGTGGAATTAAAACAACCACTCTTTTTGTGTCAATAATACCTGTTATTAAAATTTTGAGGGGCGATAAAACAGTAATCGTAAATCAAAAACACATACAACACTCTGTAATTCTTAAGGCATATGCTATTATTACCTTATATATGTTGTTAGTTTTTGTAGCAACAGTTTCTTTGTTATTAACACATCCAGAGTTTGAATTATTAGAAACGCTGTTTGAGGTAGTTTCTGCAACTGGTACTGTTGGATTATCAACCGGAATTACTGCCGAAATTGCTACTTTTGGAAAAATTGTCTTAATTTTATGTATGTATTTAGGAAGAATTGGACCGGCATCTTTGGCAATGATAAAAACAAACAAAGAATATCAACCCAAAATACACTATCCACAAGAAAAAATTAATTTAGGATAAATAAAAACTTAAAAAATGGCTAAAGATTTTGTAGTAATTGGTTTAGGAACATTTGGTTATGAGGTAGCCAAACAATTGTTTATTCAGGGTCATAACGTTATGGCTATTGATAAAAATGCCATCACCATACATAACATTCAAGATTATGTTACGGTAGCTATTAATACCGATATTTCTGATATAGCGGTAATTGATGAGTTAGAACTCTTTAATTATAATAAAATAATTTTAGGTTTGGGCAGTAATTTAGAAGCGCTTATTTTATCGATAGCGTATTTAAAAAATAAAGGCGCTAAATATATTATTTCAAAAGCCAATACCGAACTTCAAAAACAAGTATTGCTTAAAGTTGGCGCCGATGAAGTGATATTACCCGAAAAAGAAGTTGCACTTAAACTGTGCGAAAAATTAGACAATCCAAACTTTATAGACAAGTTTGTGTTGGACAATGATATCCTTTTGATGAATGTAAGAGTTCCGGCTAAATTTAACAACAAAACCTTACAGGAGTTAGATTTACGCAACAAATACAATGTTACTGTTTTGATAAGAAAACACGATGGAAAATCTATAGTTCTCAACAATCCAAAAGATATACTCTATGAAGGCGATGAAGTTTTTGTAGCTGGTGAAGAAAGAAATATCA
Source organism: uncultured Bacteroidota bacterium (assembly GCA_947085395.1). Classification (GTDB taxonomy): domain Bacteria; phylum Bacteroidota; class Bacteroidia; order Flavobacteriales; family Flavobacteriaceae; genus JAGXRT01. The sequence continues at coordinate 9,227 of CAMTWE010000050.1, forward strand.
TAAAATTGTTTAAAGATTAGCTTAAATGGATATAACGCTTAAAATTGAAAACCTTTCTAAAATATACGGAACACAATTTGCCTTAAAAAACATTTCTCTTGAGCTAAAATCTGGAGAAATAGTTGGTTTGTTGGGTCCAAATGGCGCAGGAAAATCTACTTTGATGAAAATTATAACGGCTTATTTAAGTCCGACAGAAGGATCGGTTTATATCAACAATTTATTGCTTTCAGAAAATGTATTGCGCATGCAACAACAAACCGGTTATTTGCCAGAAAACAATCCGCTTTATTCTGAAATGTATGTGCGCGAATATTTAGAATTTAACGCATCAATTCATCAAATTGATACAATTGAAGTTGAAAATACCCTTGAAAAAGTAGGATTAACATCAGAAGTTCACAAAAAAATTCATCAATTATCTAAAGGATATCGCCAAAGAGTTGGATTGGCAGCCGCTATTTTGCACAATCCGTCTATTTTAATTTTAGATGAACCAACTACCGGATTAGATCCCAATCAGTTAGAAGAAATTAGAGCACTCATTAAAACCCTTGGAAAAGATAAAATTGTATTGTTTTCTTCTCATATTTTACAAGAAATTGAAGCCGTTTGTGACCGCGTTATCATCCTTCATAAAGGCGAAATTTTAAGTGATTTACCTTTAAATAGTTTACACTTAAACAATCAGCAAATTATTGAAGTAGCATTTGATTTAACAGTAACAGCGCCGTTTTTAAAAGGAATTCCAAATCTTTATAACGCACACAACACTTTTGATAATAATTGGGAATTAACTTTTAACACCGATCAAGACATGCGCCCCATTTTGTTTGATTTTGCCCAACAAAATGGATTGCGTTGCTTAAAAATAAATCAGAAAAATAAAGATTTAGCCGTTTTGTTCAAAGAATTAACCGCTAATTAATGCGGTAAGCCCATTTGTTTTCCTCAAAAATTTGCAATAATTCTTTGTTGATGATGACTTTATAATTTCTGCTTGGCATGGTTAAACTAATTTTTTCTTGCGGATCTTCAATGGTGAAATACAAATTTTTATTGCCTTTAAAACTGCTGATAATGCTTTCTAACTGATCAATTTCCTTTTTATTGATGACAGTAATTTCAAAAAATAAGGTAATTTTTTCGCTTATATTTTCGATAACATCGTGTAAAAATTTAACATCAGTATATTTTATTCGCGGATTTCCTTGGATACCGTCTTTGTTTCTAAAACCCTCTTGTATAGAAAGTCTGATAAATAAAAATTGGTTTTCTTTCAAAAAGTGACTGTGCTTTAGGTAATCTTCCCCAAAAATTCTAAACTCGTGATTGTCATCATAATCTTCCATCACAAAAGTTGCCCAGCCCTTTCCTTCTTTAGAAACTCTGTGTTGCACTTGTGTTACCATACCTCCAAATGATACATTTTGATTTACATATTGTTCAATCGGTTTTTTAAACAATGCGATGGTAGTGTTGGCAAATTTAATTTCATGTTTAAAATCATCCAACGGATGCGCAGAAGTGTACATGCCTACCACTTCTTTTTCTTTTGCTAATAAAATCATGGTATTCCATGGTTCGCAATTCGGAATTTCTGGCTCAGGTAGCTGAACATCAGCGGTATCACCAAACAGCGAAACTTGTGCAGAATTTTCATGTTCTTGATACTTGCTTCCAAAACGCAGAATTTTTTCGATGGTTGTTTGTCCTTTTTCATCAGCCATAAAATACTGCGCACGATGCGTTCCTTTAAAAGAGTCAAAACCGCCAGCCAACACCAAACCGTCATACACTTTTTTGTTAACAGCTCTGGTTTCTACACGTTTGCTCAAATTAAATACAGAAGTAAATGGCCCATTTTTTTTGCGTTCTTCTACAATAGCTTCCACTGCGCCTTCACCAACGCCTTTAATGGCGCCCATTCCAAATCTAATGGCGCCTCTTTTATTTACAGAAAATTTATAATAAGATTCATTAATATCGGGTCCTAAAACTGGAATGTTGAGGTGTTTACATTCTTCCATAAAAACAGCCACTTGTTTTATATCGCTCATATTATTGGATAAAACAGACGCCATATATTCTGCCGGATAATGGGCTTTTAAATAGGCCGTTTGATACGCAATAAAAGCGTAACAGGTTGAGTGTGATTTATTAAAAGCATACTCAGCAAATGCTTCCCAATCTTTCCAAATTTTTTCTAATACTTTTTCGGGGTGATGTCTTTCAATTCCGCCTTTAAAAAAAGCAGGTTTTAGTTTTTGAAGGTCTTCAATAATTTTTTTCCCCATTGCTTTTCGCAAACCATCGGCTTGTCCACGGGTAAATCCGGCAATTTTTTGAGACAGCAACATTACCTGTTCTTGGTAAACGGTAATTCCGTATGTTTCCTTAAGATATTCCTCCATTTCTGGCACATCATAAGTAATAGGTTCATCGCCGTGTTTACGTCTGATAAATTGCGGAATATATTCCATCGGACCTGGGCGGTATAAAGCATTCATGGCAATTAAATCTGCAAAAACTGTTGGTTTTAATGCTTTTAGGTGTTTTTGCATTCCGGCAGATTCATACTGAAATATCCCAATGGTATCACCTCTTTGAAAAAGTTGATAGGTTTTTTCATCATCTAAAGGAAATTCATCTGGATCCAAATCAATTTTATGAATTCCTTTGATAATTTTGATGGTGTCTTTAATTAAAGTCAGGGTTTTTAATCCTAAAAAGTCCATTTTTAGCAATCCGGCACTTTCTACTACACTGTTATCAAACTGTGTAATAAACATATTGTCAGAATCTTTTGCAGTTGCAATTGGGATTAAATTGGTAATATCATCGGGAGTAATAATAACACCACAAGCGTGTGTGCCGATGTTCCGCAAAGTTCCTTCTAATTTTCTGGCTTGTTTTAAGGTTCTAGATTCCAGGTCATCACCCTCATAAATATTGAGCAGTTGGTTTACTTTAAGACTATTTTCGGAAGATAAATCAGCTATTTTTTTCTTACTTTTTTCATCAACGCCAAAAATATCGGCCAATTTTGTATCTGGAACAAGTTTGGCAATTCTATCGGTATCAGCAAGTGGTAAATCTAACACTCTGGCAGTATCTCTAATGGCAGATTTAGCGGCCATTGTACCGTACGTAATAATTTGTGCAACCTGATTGGCGCCGTATTTCTGAATTACATAATCAATAACTCTTTGGCGGCCTTCATCATCAAAATCAATATCAATATCGGGTAGTGAAACACGATCTGGATTTAGGAAACGCTCAAAAAGTAAATCGTATTTAATGGGGTCGATATTGGTAATTTTAAGGCAAAAAGCTACAGCAGAACCAGCTGCAGAACCCCTTCCTGGCCCAACAGAAACGTCCATTTTTCGAGCTTCTGCAATAAAATCTTGCACAATTAAAAAATAACCTGGATAACCAGTTTTGGCAATAACTTCCAATTCAAAATCCAATCGTTCTTTAATTTCTTCGGTTAATTCTGGATAACGAAGTGTAGCTCCTTTAAAAGTGAGGTATTTTAAATAGGCATTTTCACCCCGTTTTCCACCATCAGTTTCGTCTAATGGATTCAAAAATTCTGTGGGAATGCTAAATTTAGGCAATAAAACATCGCGTTGTAAAGAATAGATTTCAATTTTATCGATGATTTCTTGGATGTTGAGAATTGCCTCTGGCATATCTGCAAACAAACTTTTCATTTGCGCTTGCGACTTAAAATAATACTCGTTATTGGATAGTCCAAAACGGAATCCACGTCCTCTACCAATAGGCGTTGAGGCCTTTTCGCCATCTTTTACACACAATAAAATATCATGGGTTTCGGCATCAGATTCGTTGATGTAATAGGTGTTGTTGGTAGCAATGAGTTTGATGTCAAATTTTTTTGAAAAATCTTGTAAAACAGCGTTAACATGATTTTCATCTGCTTGTTGATGGCGCATTACTTCTAGGTAAAAATCGTCACCAAATTGTGTTTTCCACCATAACAGCGCTTCTTCTGCTTGGGTTTCGCCAATATTTAAAATTTTTGACGGAATTTCACCGTATAAATTTCCAGAAAGTACGATTAAATCATCTTTATATTGTTCAATGATAGATTTATCAATCCGAGGCACATAATAAAAACCATGAGTATAAGCCAATGATGCCATTTTAGCTAGATTGTGATACCCTTTTTTATTTTTGGCTAAAAACACAATTTGATAGCCATTGTCTTTATTGCTTTTGTCGAGATGATTTTCACAAACATTGAATTCACAACCCACAATAGGAGTCATTATTTGTTTAGGAACCTCTCCTTCTTTTAGTTTTTTATTGTGTTCTTCAACAGATTTATTGTAAGACAACACTTCTTTTACAAAACTAAAAACACCCATCATATTAGCCGTATCTGTAATAGCTAATGCTGGCATTTCCATTTTTGCCGCTGTTTTAACTAAATCTTTTACAGAACTAGTAGATTGTAAAATAGAGAATTGAGAATGGTTGTGTAAATGTGCAAATAATGCGTGTTCTAAATCTACTGTTTGTTGTTGATGAATGATAGTGGGTGCATCGTTTTGTTTGTTGATTTTTTTTAAATCATCGCTCTTAGTTTTTAAATTTCGATGTTTTAGTCCGATGAGTTTAAAAGGATTGGTATTATTTTCCTGAAAATCATATAAATAATGATCACTTTGTTTTAATTCTGATGTGCTAAAATGTTCTTCGCGAATTAATTCAAAAAAACAGCGTGCGGTTGCTTCCACATCTGCCGAGGCATTGTGCGCCTCTTCAAATGATTCATTAAAGATGAATGTGTATAATTCTGAAAGTGTAGGAAGTTTGTGTCGCCCGCCTCTGCCGCCTGGTAATTGGCATAAACTTGCGGTATTTTCAGTACAAGTATCTAAAATGGGTAATTGGTTAAGTGATGTAGTTATTTGTTGTCTGTGAAATTCGCATCCCATTACATTGAGGTCAAATTCTACATTGTGACCCACTATAAAAGTTGTTTTGGCTATAATTTCATTGAATTTTATCAATACTTCATCCAAAGAAAATCCTTCTTTTAAAGCTAAATCGGTAGAAATACCATGGATATTTTCAGAATTTAACGGAATGGTAAATCCATCTGGTTTGATGATAAAATTGGCATGTTCTAACAAATTTCCAAAAACATCGTGTAATTGCCAAGCAATTTGAATGCATCGCGGCCAATTTTGCGTATCGGTAATTGGTGCTTTCCAATTTTGTGGTAATCCTGTAGTTTCTGTGTCAAAAATTAAATACATCTGCGTGTTTTTATCATGATAAAATAAGTTTTTAAAAGTAACCATTTATCAAATTTTATGAATCTTTAGTTTGGTTTTTTTATTAACAAACCTAAATTATTTTTAATAATCGATTAGAAGTATAAAAACGCACAACTCTTTCCATCAAAATGAAATAAATGATATCAAAATCATAAAAATAATAATAGAACATTAATCCTAACATTTGTCATTATTTAATATTTTTTTAAGCATTATCTTTACAACGAACAAGTTAGTAGAAATGTTACATGCAAAAATTTGATTTGAAGAGTGAAATTGCTTCAAAAAGCGATTTGATAACACATCGAGGAATCATTTCAAAAATTACCAACGGTATTATTACAGTTTCCATATTGGAGAATATACATTGTGATGCTTGTAGTGCCAAAGCGGCTTGCGGTGCAGCAGAATCTGGAGTTAAAGAAATTAATATTGATGATAACGCTCAAAATTTTGAACTTCATGAAACAGTAGAAATTGTTATCAAAAAAGATTTGGGATTGAAAGCTGTTTTTTGGGCTTATGTGCTTCCATTTTTCCTCATGATTGCTACCCTAATTATTGCCTCCAATTTTTTTCAAGAATGGCTTGCTGGTTTGTTTTCATTGTTGATTTTAATCCCCTATTATTTAATGCTTTATATTTTCAGAAACTCTTATAAGAATGTGTATTATTTTTCTATTTTTAAAATCCCTTTTGAATGACAGATTCCATTTTAAATAGTGTATTGTTGATGTCTTCTTTAGGACTCATAGCCGCATTGGTTTTGTTTGTGGTATCCAAAAAATTTTACGTGTATGAAAATCCCCTGATATCAGAAATAGATGAATTGTTACCTGCGGCCAATTGTGCCGGATGTGGTTCTCCCGGATGTAGAGCATTTGCAGAAAAGCTAGTAAATACAGAAGATATTTCAGCATTATTTTGTCCGGTTGGAGGCAATGCAGTAATGCAATTAGTGGCTGATAAATTAGGTAAAACTGTTGCAAAAAAAGACCCAACTGTTGCTGTAGTTCGTTGCCAAGGTAGTTGTGAAGTAAGACCCAAAACAAGTGAATATCAAGGACCCGATTCTTGTGCCATTTCTTCCTTCATTTATAGCGGAGAAACCGATTGTCAATATGGTTGTTTAGGTGAAGGTGATTGTGTCAAAGTTTGTTTGTTTGATGCCATATATATGGATGAAAAAACTGGATTGCCAGTTGTAATTACCGATAATTGTACTTCCTGTGGAATGTGTGTTAGTGCATGTCCGCGCCATATTATTGAAATGCGTCCAAGAAATAAGAAAGATTTAAAAATATTTGTAGGATGTTTAAATGAAGATAAAGGCGGAATTGCTAAAAAGGCCTGTGCTTTTGCTTGTATTGGATGCGATAAATGTGTGGAGGTTTGTGAAAAAAACGCCATATTCATGACAAATAATTTGGCTTATATAGATCCAGTTCTCTGTACTTTATGTAGAAAATGCGTGGCTGTTTGTCCAACAAAATCAATTGTTGAAACTAATTTTCCTGTTAAAAAGGAAAAAAATTACCTCAAGAAATTTCAGAATCGATAAATATTAAAATTGATGCTTAAAACATTTCAACTGGGCGGAATACATCCTCCTGAAAATAAATTAACGGCAGATAAACCTATTAAAAGGTTACCAGTTCCTAAGGTTGTTTATGTGCCAATTGCGCAACATATCGGAATTCCATCAACCATAATTGTAGCAGTAAAAGACTCCGTGCAAATTGGTCAGGTTATAGCAAAATCGGGTGGATTTGTATCTTCCAATATTCATTCGCCTGTAGCGGGAGTTGTGACTAAATTGGATAAAATGGTAGACACAAGCGGTTATAAAAAACAGTGTATTGTGATCAGAACTGATGAAAAAAATCTATCAAATTTTGAAGAAATTACGTATCCGTTAAAAACCAATATTGAATTATCATCTGAAGAAATTTTACAAAGAATTTCAGATTTTGGCATCGTCGGATTGGGCGGTGCAACTTTTCCATCACATGTAAAACATTATATCAATCCAGCTAAAAAGATTGATTACCTCATTGTTAATGGTGTAGAATGTGAACCTTATCTTACTGCAGACCACCGATTGATGTTAGAAAAATCTCAAGAAATTATTATCGGAATAAAAATTTTAATGTCGGCTTTGCAACTTAAAAATGCCATCATCGGTATAGAAAATAATAAAAAAGATGCGATTGCGCTATTTAAAAACCTGACTCTAAATGAGCCAAAAATTCTGGTTGCAGCTTTAGCAGTAAAATATCCACAAGGAAGTGAAAAACAATTGGTAAGCGCCTTGTTAAAAAAGGAAGTTCCAAAAAACGGATTGCCGCTTGATATTGGCGTTATTGTACATAATGTTGGAACTATTTTTGCCATTTATGAAGCCGTTCAGCACCAAAAACCATTAACAGAACGCGTAGTTACCGTAACGGGTAAAAACCTTAAAAATCCATCTAATTATTGGGTAAAAATTGGAACTCCCATCAGTGATTTAATCAAAGATGCTGGCGGTTTACCCGATGGTACTCGAAAAATAATTAATGGTGGACCCATGATGGGAAAAGCGATTAAAAATACCGAGGTGCCTATTACCAAAGGAACTTCAGGAATTTTGATTATTGCTGAAGAAGAAGCGAGTAGAAATAAAGTAGAAAATTGTATTCGTTGTAGTGAATGTGTTTTTGTATGTCCCATGGGATTAGAACCCCATTTATTGATGAGTTTGGCAGAACGCGCATTGTTTGAAAGAGCATTTGAAGAAGACATCAAAACTTGTATAGAATGTGGCTCGTGTAGCTATGTTTGTCCGTCTAACAGACCTTTATTAGATTATATCCGATTTGGAAAAAATAGTATTCAAAAATTATCTTTAAGTCAATAGTAAAATGAGTTCACCAACCATCATTGTTTCAGCATCACCCCATATACATTCTGACAGAACGTCTAAAAGAATTATGTACGATGTAATCATAGCACTCATTCCCGCATTTTTGGTTTCCATTTACGTATTCGGAATTGGAGCGCTCATCGTAACTTCAGTGGCCATAATTTCTTGCATATTGTTTGAGTATTTAATTCAGAAATTTTTACTTAAATCTGCGGTAACCATTACCGATGGTTCTGCGCTCATTACCGGTATTTTATTGGCGTTTAATCTGCCTTCTAATTTACCCATTTGGATGGTAATTGTGGGTAGTTTGGTAGCCATAGGAATTGCAAAAATGTCTTTTGGCGGACTCGGGTTTAACATCTTCAATCCGGCATTGGTGGGTCGTGTTTTTTTATTGATTTCTTTTCCAGTGCAAATGACCTCATGGCCCACAGCCATAGAAAATAATACCACTTTAGCCGATGCGGTAACAGGCGCCACGCCGCTCGCAATAATTAAAGATGGATTAATGGCTGGCGAAACAATGACCAATTTAAGCGCCAAATTACCATCAATTATGGAACTATTTTTAGGGATAACTGGTGGTTCCTTGGGTGAAATGTCTGCATTGGCACTACTTCTTGGCGGCTTATATTTATTGATTAGAAAAGTAATTACATGGCATATTCCAGTAACAATGTTAGGAACGATGGCTATAATGACAGGAATTTTTTGGTTGATAAATCCAGCAGCATATGCCAACCCGATGATTCATATACTAACAGGCGGTGCTATTATTGGTGCGTTTTTTATGGCTACAGATTTGGTTACCAGTCCAATGACGCATAAAGGAATGATTATTTTTGCCGTTGGTATTGGTCTTATTACCGTTGTTATTCGATTGTTTGGAGCTTATCCCGAAGGTGTTTCTTTTGCCATTTTAATCATGAATGCTTTGGTGCCTTTAATCAATAAAAATTTTAAACCCAGAAGATTTGGTGCTACCATTTATTCTAAAATTGTTTCGAAATGAAGAAAAGAGAATCTACTTTAATCAATATGGTTTTAGCACTTTTGGTAATAACTTTAGTAGCAGGTTTTTCTTTAGGAATTGTAAATAAATTAACCATAGCGCCCATTGCAAAATCAAAATTAGATCAAAAAATAAATGCACTAAAGTTGGTGTTGCCCGCTTTTGATAACAATCCGGTTAAAGATGTTATTTTAATAAAAGTTGAAAATATAAAAGACAGCGTTGAAGTTTTTCCTGCTTTTTTGAATCAAAATTTTGTTGGAGCAGCCGTTATTGGGTCTTCTGAAAAAGGATTTAGCGGATTGATTAAAATTATGGTCGGATTTAATCCTGATGGAGCAATATTTAACATCGCTGTTTTAGAACAAAAAGAAACACCTGGTTTAGGTACAAAAATTAAAGATCCATCTTTTATCAATCTATATAAAGATAAAAATCTCGCTATATTTAATGCAAAAGTTAAAAAAGATGGAGGTGAAATTGATGCTTTAACCGGCGCAACCATTACCACCAGAGCGTTTAGTGAGGCAGCTCAAATGGCTTACGATGTGTTTGTTAAAAATAATGCGATAATTGCCAAACCTAAAAATTAAAACGATGCCAGCAATCATAAACCAAAAAGAAAATTTCTTAAAAGGAATTGTCAAAGAAAATCCTGTTTTTGTGATGTTATTAGGAATGTGTCCAACTTTGGGCGTAACATCTTCTGGCTTTAATGGTTTGGGAATGGGAGTAGCTACTTTATTTGTCTTATTAATGTCGAATATTGTGGTTTCATTAATAAAAAATCAAATACCAAGCAAGGTTAGAATTCCAGCTTTTATCATCATCATCGCTTCATTTGTTACCATTGTAGAAATGGTTTTAGAAGCTTTTATCCCTTTTTTATACGAGCAATTGGGAATTTTTATTCCGCTAATTGTAGTAAACTGTTTAATTTTAGGAAGAGCCGAAGCATTTGCTTCTAAAAATACTTTGTTTTCATCTATTTTAGATGCTTTAGGAATGGGTATCGGATTTATTATAGCACTTACGCTCTTAGGTTTGGTACGCGAATTATTGGGTAATGGAAGTATTTTTGACCTCAAATTAGTAGCAGAAAATGCCAATACTTTTATCCTTTTTATTTTACCGCCGGGGGCTTTTATAGCTTTGGCTTATTTGGCAGTATTATTCAATAAAATTTCAATTAAAAAGACTTAAAAATGGATTATTTTATCATTTTGATAGCAGCCGTATTTGTCAACAATATTGTGCTTTCGCAATTTTTAGGAATTTGCCCTTTTTTTGGAGTTTCTAACAAAGTATCCACTTCTATAGGAATGTCTGGTGCTGTTTTATTTGTGATGACAATTGCAACTTTAACCACCTATTTATTACATCAATTTATTTTAGTACCATTGGGATTGAATTATTTAAGAACCATAACTTTTATATTGGTCATTGCAGCATTGGTGCAAATGCTTGAAATTATGCTAAAGAAAGTAAGTCCGCCACTCTATCAAGCATTGGGTGTTTTTTTACCTTTGATTACCACCAATTGTGCGGTTTTAGGTGTTGCAATTTTGGCCTTAGGATTGGAAAATACGAGTTTATTAAAAGCCGTATTTTTTGCAGTTGCTAACGCTATCGGATTTGCTTTAGCGGTCATCGTTTTTGCCAGTATTAGAGAGCAATTAGAGCTTGCCAATATTCCAAAAGGAATGAAAGGCGTGCCTATAAATTTATTAATTGCCGGACTTTTATCCCTAGCATTTTTAGGATTTACCGGCTTAGTGTAAAATATAACGAAAGAGCGTATGTTATTTTAAATTAACTTACTATCTTTGCCACCCTAATTAATAACCAAGGTTTCGTACCTTAAAAATTAACAATTATGCCAGTAAAATTAAGATTACAAAGACACGGAAAAAAAGGAAAACCTTTTTTCTGGATTGTTGCTGCAGATGCAAGAGCTAAAAGAGATGGTCGGTATTTAGAAAAAGTGGGAACTTATAATCCTACTGCTAACCCAGCTGTGATAGATTTAGACATCGATGCAGCTGTAAAATGGTTACACAACGGTGCGCAACCAACCGATACGGTAAGAGCTATTTTATCGTACAAAGGAGCTTTATTGAAAAAACACTTAGTAGAAGGTGTTAAAAAAGGCGCTTTAACTGAAGAGCAAGCAGAAGCTAAATTTCAAGCTTGGTTAGATGAAAAAGAAGGAGCAGTACAAGCCAAAAAAGATGGTTTAGTTAAATCTAAATCTGATGAAAAATCTGCTGCTTTTAAAGCAGAACAAGATGCAAATGAAAAACGCGTTGCTGCTATTGCAGAAAAAAATGCACCAGTAGTTGAAGAAGTTGTAGAAGAGGAAGTAACTGTAGAAGAAGTTGTTGCTGAAGAGCCAACAGTTGAAGAAACTACTGCTGAAGAGCCCACTGCAGAGTAATTTTATTTTGGCGAATGCGTAAAGAAGATAGTTTTTATTTAGGTAAAATCGCCCGAAAACACAGTTTTAAAGGAGAAGTAGTGTTGTTTTTAGACACTGATGAACCTGAACTTTACATAAATTTGGAATCAGTTTTTTTAGCTTTCGGGGCTGAACTGGTTCCATTTTTTATTGAAAAATCATCACTTCAAAAAGGGAAATACCTGAGGGTAAAATTTGATGATGTCAATTCTGAAATTGAAGCCGATGAAATTATAGGTTGTCAAGTTTATTTACCCATTGCTTTTTTACCCAAATTAAGCGGAAATCAATTTTATTTTCATGAAGTAGTTGGATGGGAAGTTGAAGATATAAACTTCGGAACGGTGGGTATTATTGAACATGTAAATGATGCTACCGCACAACCACTATTCGAAATATTGCGCCAAGAGCGCATTGTTTATATCCCTGCCATCGATATTTTTATCAAAAAAATAGATCGAAAAAACCAAAAAATTATCGTTGAAACGCCTGCCGGTTTGATTGATTTATAGCAAATCAACTTCAAATAATTTTTATTTTACTTATGTCAAGTCCGTTTGTTTTCAAACAATTTACCATTCATCAAGATAAAACCGCTATGAAAGTTGGTACTGATGGCGTTTTGTTGGGCGCGTGGGCTCCAACTGAAAATGCTACAAGTATTTTGGATATTGGTACTGGAACCGGACTCATCGCTTTAATGTTAGCGCAACGCTCAGATGCCCAACAAATTGATGCCATTGAAATTGAGGATGATGCTTTTGAACAAGCTGTTGATAATTTTGAAAATAGTGATTGGGCAGACCGGTTGTTTTGTTATCATGCTTCTTTACAAGAGTTTGCAGATGAAATGGAAGCGCAATACGATTTAATAGTTTCCAATCCGCCGTTTTATACCGATGATTTTGAATCACCCAACAATCAACGTTCTTTAGCACGATTTGAAAGTGCTTTGCCTTTTGAAGAGTTGATAGCAAGTTGTGTTAAATTATTGGCTAAAAATGGACAATTAGCATTGATAATTCCGTTTAAAGAAGAAGAAAAAGTTGTAAAGATTGCCCTAAAAAATAAACTTTTTCCACAAAAAATTACCCGAGTAAAAGGAACAATCAACACAGAAATAAAGCGCAGTTTGTTATTGTTTTCTTTTCAAGAAAATCAGCCAATTATTGATGAATTAATCATTGAAATTTCACGACATCAATATACCGATGCTTACAAAGCATTGGTAAAAGATTTTTATTTGAAGATGTAATTATTTTTTCTCCTCATACCTATTTCTCCCATATTGTTCAAATTCTTTTCCGGGCATTTGCAAATCAAAAATGGTTTCAACTAAATTTCCATCTTGTATTAAAATAGTCCAGCGCGCTTTAACGCCAGGGACAAAATTTTCGATAATTTCGGTTTCAAAAACCAATTTATCGGCCGTAGAAATTGCTTGATTCAATACATATTGATTGACGAATCCTTCGATATGAAATTGTCTAAAAACAAAAACTTTTCGTTGTTTGTCAAAGCTAATCAAACCCCAATCGGTGTGGATTTCTCCTTTCAATTTTTTCTCAGTGGGCTTAAAAATAGACTCATTTTTTACTTCGATAAACTGACCATTCATCATCATTTCAAAAGAAGTTTTAACGGTTGAAGTTGCGCCGCCATAGCCAATGCCACTGCCAATCCATTGTCCCATTATTTTTTCAAAAGCATTAAATTTTTGTTGCGCTTGAATGTTAAGGGTAGTAATTATCAGTATAATAATTGGCAAATATTTGTATTTCATTATTTTTTTAGTTTATATAAAATTTAGCTAAGTACATGACAAAAATTGAAAAACATTGATTTCCATTGATTTAAAACTGCTTAATAGAAATTTAGACAAATAATCAAGACCATATTTGAAAACGCTAACGGCTCTTCTTCCGTGTGTTTTTATATTTATCTTCCGAAT
>CAMTWE010000051.1:0-1972 GCA_947085395.1 uncultured Bacteroidota bacterium
AATACTTTGTAGAGCAGGGTTTTCTACCACAAATAAATTCAAATACTCAACAAAAAACTGCATAAGAATTAGGCCTTGGCAGCGCTTAATTTCCAAAAATATGCGCCTTAAGTGTTAATTTCATATTAATTTATACTTCAAATGATTTTGATAGTGATAAATGCTTATTTTTGAAGTTAATCATTAATCATTCTTAATTTTAAAAAAACATTTATGAAAAAAATTATCATTGCTGCATTCTTATTGTTTTTAGCAATAACCAATGTTGAAGCACAAAAAGTAACTTATCAAGAATACAAATTAGACAACGGCATGCACGTTATTCTACATCAAGATAACACCGCACCGGTTGTTACGGTTTCTGTAATGTATCACGTTGGTTCAAAAGATGAAAACCCGGAAAGAACGGGGTTTGCGCACTTCTTTGAACATCTTTTGTTTGAGGGAACCCAAAACATTCCCCGTGGTGAATGGTTTAAAATAGTAACTGGTAACGGTGGTACTAACAATGCAAACACTACACAAGACAGAACTTATTATTACGAAGTTTTTCCTTCTAACAATTTAGAATTAGGATTGTGGATGGAGTCTGAAAGATTGTTACATCCGGTTATCAATCAAATTGGTGTGGATACACAGAATGAAGTGGTAAAAGAAGAAAAAAGATTGAGAGTTGACAATGCTCCTTATGGTCAATGGACTGGAGAGGTTTTTAAAAATCTATTTAATACCCATCCATACAAATGGACTGTTATTGGCTCTTTAGAGCATTTGGATGCGGCAACTTTAGAAGAATTTCAGGCTTTCAACAATAAATTTTACGTTCCTAACAATGCTGTTTTAGTGGTTGCCGGAGATTTGGATATTGCCAAAACTAAAAAAATGATTCAAGATTATTTTGGACTCATACCAAGAGGAGAAAATGTTGTGAGACCTAAAAACATAGAAAGCCCCATAACCAAAGAGATAAAAACTACTTTTTATGACCCAAATATTCAAATTCCTGCAGTATTTACAGTCTATAGAACTCCGGCAATGACCACTAGAGATGCCAGAGTTTTGGACATGATTTCTTCCATTTTAAGCGATGGAAAAAGCTCTAGATTGTACAAAAAATTAGTGGATGAAAAGAAAAAAGCGCTCCAAATTGCCGCGTTTAATTATTCATTAGAAGATTACGGGGCTTATATTGTTTTAGCACTTCCTTTAGGAGAAAATACGCTGCCAGATTTAGTTGCAGAAATGGATGAAGAAATTGTAAAAATTCAAACAGAATTAATCTCTGAAAAAGAATTTCAAAAACTTAAAAATAAATTTGAAAATCAGTTTGTAAACTCCAATTCAAGTATCGAGGGAATTGCCAATTCGTTAGCAGAAAATTATATGCTGTATAAAGATACTAACCTTATCAATACAGAATTTGATATTTACAATTCTATCACCAGAGAAGAAATAAAAGCGATTGCTAATAAATATTTAAATCCAAATCAGCGTTTGGTTTTAGATTATCTGCCAAAAAAATAATTAATCAAATTAAAAATATTATCAATGAAAACTAAAATAGTTTCACTCCTCATATTATTTCTGTTATCAATTACAGTAACAGCACAAATAGATCGCAGTGCGCAACCCAAACCGGGACCTGCTCCGAAAATAAACCTTGGCAAACCACAAACATTTGAATTAAAAAATGGCTTAAAAGTTTTGGTGGTAGAAAATCATAAATTACCAAGAGTTTCGGTATCCTTAGCCATTGACAATCCGCCGGTATTTGAAGGCGAAAAAGCAGGAACTGCTGGTTTAACAGGAAGTTTACTTGGAACCGGTTCTAAAAAAATAACCAAAGATGCCTTTAATGAAGAAGTAGATTATTTAGGCGCTTCGATTTCATTTTCTAGCTCTGGAGCTCGTTTAAACTCACTTTCAAGATATTTTCCTAGAGTCTTAGAATTAATGGCAGATGCCGCTTTAA
>CAMTWE010000052.1:0-2109 GCA_947085395.1 uncultured Bacteroidota bacterium
AAATCAGGTTTTGGAGCGGGTGTGCGATGAGGATGAGCAGTATCTATGGTAGCATTTACCCATGAACCTTCGTTCAATAAATCGGCAAACATTTGTAATTGCCATAAAGTACGCGCACGTTCTCCAACGACTCGATCATAAGTTAATCCAGCTTCTTGCATTACCAAATGAATCAACGAATCGCCTAAAGCAAGAATTTCATCAGCAATAGCTTTAAGAAAAGCACTTTTTTGTTTAGAATTAATAGTTCGATAGGTTTGAAATGCCTGATGCGCTAATTCAACCGCTTGATTGATTTCATCCGAAGAAGCTTCGTAAAAAACTTGATCATTTTCATTGTTTTCTTTCGGATTAAACGTTTTAAATGTTTTGCTTCCATCCGCAGAAAGTGAAAAACCTATATAATTTTTACCTGTTAGCATATTATGGTCTTTTAGATTTTGGTAAGCTTTCTACCACTAATTCATACGAATGATTGATTAAATCTTTCAAAAAATCATCAGAAAATGAATCATCAACCTCAATAGTATTCCAGTGTATTTTATTCATGTGATAACCAGGAATGATGTTTGTGTAAGCTTCTCTAAGTTCAATTGCACGCTCTGGTTCACATTTTAAATTGATGCAAAAGGGCGGATTTAAATCGGTTAAGGCAAACATTTTTCCAGCAACTTTAAAAACAAGTGTTGTTTTATCAAATGGAAAACTTTCTGTCACCGCTTTTTTAACTAAACAAAAATCTCTAAATTCTTCAATATTCATAAGTATAGATTTTGTTAAACAAATTTAGTCCAAATTCTACATTAAAAAAATGCTGAATCGAATAAGTGTTTGTAATCAATATTTCCATTTTAGAGCAACTTTGTCAAAGTTCAAAACTTTGACAAAGATTGTTGTGATATTATAAAAATTTGGAATTTAAAAAGTGACTGTATTAAATACCGCACACGCAGGATAAAACATTTCCTATATCGGGACTTGCCCTTATGGAATCATAAGTCCCTTTCTGCAAAAGACCTCATGTTTAAGCAACTTAATTTAAAAAATAGTCCAATTTATAAAAAGCAAAAAGAGGGCAATTGCCCTCTTTTTAAAGTAGTTTGGTTAAAATTATTTATGGAAAGTTGCAGCTTTTACAGAAAGCGAAACCATAGTCTGCCATGATTTAGTTCCACCTACGTTATCAACATCTTTATGACAAGAATAACAAGCGAAATCTAAAGTTGTTCCTTTTTTATCATAGTTAGCCCATAACGAACCGGCTCCTGGTTGCCCAGCTGGTGCTGTAGTAATATATTTAGCTGCAGGATCTATGTTGATTTTAAAGTTATGGTTACGACCATCACCTAAATATTTATTGATGAAAGTTCCGTTGTTTGCTGTTTTTGGCATGTGACAATCTAAACAAGTAGCATTATAGTGCATGGTTGTAGCATATTTAGGGCCCGTGTGACAAGTGGCGCAAGAAACTTTTACTCCTTTACCTTTAGCTTGCGCATCATGTTTGGTAGATGAATGTGGGTCATGACAGGCATTACATCCACCAGGTAAACCTGAATGTTTGTTAGTAGCAATTTGTTCTGTTTGTTCACGGTGCATTTCCCAGCCACTAGAAACTTGTTGTAACATATTAGTTTCTGCAGTAGCAAGATTTCTTCTCCAATGGCATGGTTTACAAGAATTTGTACCAGTTACAACTTTAATGTCTTGTTTACTTTTGGTTACAGCGTGTTTGTTACCCATACCATGACAGGTTTCGCATTGTGTTCCATTAAATTTCCAATCACCGCCTAAACCTATTAATCCATCTTTAGGTGTAGCACCTTGGGCTACAGATTTAAAATCTGTAACGTGGCATTGTCCACAGCCATTAGCTCCAAATCCATAAGTACCAACAGCGAAGGTAGAATTATATACGGTTTGAGCGTTATTTACATTGTTCCATTGTGTAAGATTTCCTGCCCCAGTATAAAAATAACCGTTTTTATCAAAAAAACGCATTTTATAACCAAAACCGCCTAAGGTATAGGTAACATCTGCCCAAGTTAATTGAACATTGTTTACAATTGGAAGTTTAGGACTTAGAAATTCACCAAAGAAAGGATAAAT
>CAMTWE010000053.1:0-10803 GCA_947085395.1 uncultured Bacteroidota bacterium
GAAAGTAATAAAGTTTGAAAGTAATAAAGTAATAATGTTGTAAAGTATTGAATTTTTCAATCTTTGAATCTTTCAATCGTTAGTTTAATTTAAACAGTTGATAAATATGATTTTCAGTAAATTTTTGCCCTTACCCTAAAGGGTAATTTACTTAAAATCAGCATCTATTTAGGATTTGAAAATACTGATTTTACAAAAAGGACTTAAATCTTTCAATTTTAAATCATTCAATCATTCAATCTTTCAATCATTCAATCTTTTAATTATCCTTTAAAAGGTAGTATTAATTTTTAGATTAATTTGTATTTTTACGAACCTTATACAATCTTTTAAAAAGATTGCGTTAAGAATATATAAATCAGTTTGTTTTGAATAGATACATCAAAATTACAATACCACTGGTTGGTTTAGTTTTATTATTAGGGTGCTCAACCCGTAAAAATGCCTATTTAAACCGAAATTTTCATTCGTTTACGGCAAAATACAATGTGCTATACAACGGTCAGTTGGCATTTAATGAGGGAATTAAACAACTTAATGATAATTATAGCGATAATTATTGGGAAGTTTTGCCCATTGAACCCCTAAAAATTGATGAATTGGCGTTGCCAGGAATTAGTGTTCCTACCGATAATTCTTCGGATGCGTTTACCAAAGCAGAAGAAAAAGCGGTTAAAGCGATACAAAAACACTCGATGAATTTTTACAATAAAGAACGCAATCCGCAAATTGACGATGCTTATTTGTTGTTGGGAAAATCGAGGTATTATTCACAGCGCTTTGTTCCGGCTTTAGAAGCATTTAATTATGTGATTAAAAATTATCCAAATGCCAATTTAATTGAGGAAACAAAAATTTGGCATGCCAAAACAAATCTTCGATTGCAAAATGAAGAAATTGCGATACTTTCTTTAAAAACAATGCTTAAAAATAATAAATTATCAGCTAAAGATAAATTTGAGGCCCATACAGCTTTGGCAATGTCTTATATGGAAACTGATAGCACGCAACAAGTTATCAATCATTTAAATAAATCGATACGTATTGATGAAAAATCAGAACAATCTGTCAGAAATACGCTTATTTTAGGTCAATTATATAAACAAGAAAAAAAGATAGATTCCTCAAATTACGTATTAAATAAAATAATTTCAAACAAAAAAGCCCCTTTTAAATATCAAATAAATGCTTCTATAGAACAAGCTAAGAATTTTGAAAACACAGAAAATGCGTCTAAAATGGTTCAAACGCTGCAAGATTTAATCAAAAACAGGGATAACAGAGCATATTTAGACAAATTACATTATCATTTAGGAATGGTTTATTTAAAAAATGATAAAACTGTTGAGGCAGAAAAGCAGTTTAAAAAATCTTTGAGTGCTAAAAATGTAGAACGTTTTCAAAAATTACTTGCTTATGAAGCGATGGGAAACATTAATTTTAACAAAGGAAATTATGTAACTTCTGGAAATTATTATGACAGCGTTTTAAGTATTTCATCAGATCAAAATTCAAAGCGATTTTTAAAAATTAAACGCATCAGAAAAAGTTTGGATGCCGTTATTTTAAACGAAAATTTAGCACAAACCAATGACAGTATATTGCGATTGACACAAATGAATGATGCTGAAAAACAAATAGTTATAAATACACTTATCAATCAATTAAAATCAGATAAAAATAATGTGGCAAAAAATGTAGCCATCATTCCGCCCAAAAGCACCACCAATGAAACCGCTGGGAAATGGTATTTTTATAAGCCCGAAGTGGTGAAAACCGGTATTTTAGAATTTCAAAAAAAATGGGGAAATCGTTCTTTGTCAGACAATTGGAAACTCAATAAATTTGGTGGATTTAACACCGAGAAAATAGCGACAAATACTGATTTAGACCCAAAATTAAATGCTGATTTTTATTTAGCCAGTATTCCTACAGATAAAAATGAAATAGAAAGTATCCAAAAAGAGCGAAATGAAGCGTATTATAAACTCGGTTTAATTTATAAAGAGCAATTTCTTCGCAATGATTTAGCCATTAGCAGATTTGAAAAAGTACTAACTTTTGGTGAAAATGAACCTTATTATTTGCCGGCTAAATATCATTTGTATCGCATTTATAGCGCTACTAATTTGGTAAAAGCAGCGCAATTAAGAAATGAAATTGTAGCACAACATCCCCAGTCAATTTACGCATCGCTGGCACAAAAAACGGATAAAGCAACAGCCGTTTCTTTGGATGATAATACGCCAGAAAAAGTGTATAAAAACATCTATTTGAGGTATGAAAAAGAACAATACAAAGAAGTTTTAATACTGTTAGAAGAAGCAATTGCAAGTTATAATCAAACAGATTTAATTCCGAAATTTGAGTTGTTAAAGGCATTTACAATTGGCAAAATAGAAGGCATAGAATCTTTTAAAAACGCTTTAGAATTTGTTGCCGTTACCTATCCTAATTCTGAAGAAGGAAAAAAAGCAGTAGAAGTAATGAATACTATAAAAAGCAATTAAAATAATACATATAAAAATAAATGAATTGATATTGAAATAGTTACAATCTCAATTCTCATTACTTAATACTCAATACTAAATAACATGTTTTCAGAAAAGAAACCCAAACCAGAAATACTCATTTTAGAGCGAAATGTAATCGGCAAAAACACCTCTTTTGTAGGCAATTTAATCTCTGAAGGCGATTTTAGAATTGATGGTAATGTTGAAGGAACCATCAATATCAAAGGAAAAGTGGTGATAGGAAAAGACAGCATCATAAAAGGAACCATTATTTGTGGCGATGCCGATATTGAAGGAATTTTTACCGGGAAACTATATGTTACCAATACCCTTTCTTTAAAATCAAATGCGGTGATTAATGGCGAGGTAAACATCAGTAAATTATCGGTAGAACCCGGCGCTACATTTAACGCATCGTGTAATATGAAAGGCATTAATTATACAGATGAAAAAAGTAATGAATAAACAATCAGATAAACCCTTTAATAAATATATTTACTTTTCATCGGTAGTTTTTCAAATGGCGATAACCATAACCATTTTTGCTTTTTTTGGACAATGGCTCGATGAAAAATATCCAAATAATTACAGCTTATTTACCGTTATTTTATCTTTAATAGCTGTTTTAGGTTCCTTGTATTTAGTAATAAAACGCGTTATTGCAATAAGTAAAGAAGATGAAAAAAGAGATTAGAATTGTATTACAATATATACTTGGCATCAGTATTTTGCTCTATGGAGCTCAAAGACAAGTACAAACAAATTTATTTGAAAATATTTCATTTTACTACCCTGCATATGCAATTTACCTATTTCATTTTTTGGTAACATCCATTATTTTAGTCGGATTAATTGCCGTAAAAAACACCTTTTACGAAAAAACAGGATTTGCTTTTATGGCTTTTAGTTTGCTAAAAATGTTTGCATCACTGGTGTTTTTACTTCCTTTGATACAGTCAGAAAAGGCCAATTATATACCCGATGTGCTGGCTTTTTTTATACCCTATTTTTCATTCTTACTCTTTGAGATTTTCTATTCTATCAAGATTTTAAACTCAATACCTAAAGAATAAGTTTATAATTTTGAATTATTTGTTTACTTTTGCACCAAATTTTTAGGAAATAAATCATAACAATATTAATGATAGCAACAAAACCACTTAAAGCAGTTTTATTAGCGATTGCGATGCTATTCTCATTTGTTCAATTTTCATACGGTCAGGAGCCAAAAGTTGAACAATTATCTGAAAATAAGCCAGAAAAAGAATTTAATGCCAGTGATTTAATCAATCATCACATAGCAGATTCTCATGAATTTCATCTTTTTAATTGGAATGGTGTTTCCTATTCTATGCCTTTACCTATTATTTTATACACAAATAATGGATGGGTATCATTTTTATCGAGTGAATTTCACCACGATAATTATGGAAAAGTTGTAGTTGAGAAAAAAGGACAACGCTTTGTCCGAATTCACGATGGTATTTTTTATGCTGATAAAGTTGTGAACGATCATCCAAGCGTATTAGATTTCTCTTTAAGACCACTTAATTTTTCTATTACAAAATTGGTGTTTTCAATGCTTTTATCGGTTTTAATTTTATTCTTGATATTCTTTGCTGTAGCAAAATCATATAAAAATAATACAGCTGCTCCAAAAGGAATAGCTGGTTTTATAGAACCGCTTATTCTATTTGTACGCGATGATATTGCTATTCCTAACATCGGAAAGAAAAATTACGCTAAATACATGCCGTATTTATTGTCTATTTTCTTCTTTATCTGGATCAATAATTTAATGGGATTAATACCTTTTTTCCCATTTAGTGCCAACGTAACAGGAAACATTGCTTTTACTTTTGTATTAGCTTCAATTACTTTTATAATTACCACTTTTAGTGGAAATAAATATTATTGGAAACATATTTTAATGCCACCAGTACCAAAGGCACTTTATCCAATTATGGTTCCGATAGAAATTATCGGGATGTTGACAAAACCCTTTGCCTTAATGATTCGTCTTTTTGCTAATATTGCAGCCGGACATATTATCATATTGAGTTTAATTTCTTTAATATTTATATTTAAAACAGTTGCGATTGCCCCGGTTTCAGGCGCATTTGTCATCTTTATGAGTATGTTAGAAATGTTAGTAGCTGCTTTACAAGCCTATGTTTTTACCTTGTTATCAGCTTTATTTATTGGTCAGGCAGTTGCCGATGATCATCATTAAAAAGAATGTTTAATTAATAATAATAAATTTTAGATTATGGTATTAGCAGGAATTGGTGCTGGACTTGCCGCAATTGGTGCAGGTTTAGGTATTGGTAAAATTGGTGGTTCAGCTATGGATGCAATTGCGCGTCAACCTGAAGCTGCTGCAAAAATTCAAACTGCAATGATTATTGCTGCTGCACTTATTGAAGGTGTTGCACTTTTTGCTGTGGTAGTTGCGTTAATCGCAAAGTAAATTTTAATATCAAACACTTTAACGGTTGGTTAAAGTGTTTGTATTTTTTTAAATTGTAAATAAATAAAGACATATATTATGAATTTTGTAGCACCTGAAAGTTTAATATTTTGGACTACCATTATTTTCTTAACATTTTTCTTTTTGTTGAAGAAATTAGCATGGAAACCTATTTTAAAAGCAGTAAAAGAAAGAGAAGAATCTATCAATGACGCATTGTTATCTGCAGATAAAGCACGCATAGACATGCAAAATTTAAAATCTGATAACGAGCGTATTTTAAAAGAAGCCAGAGCAGAAAGAGATGCGATGATGAAAGATGCCAAAGAAATTAAAGATAAACTAATTTCAGAAGCCAAAGAAGAAGCACAAAAACAATCTGCAAAAATAATAGAACAAGCAAAAGTGACCATAGAAAATGAAAAACAAGCCGCTATTGTCGATTTAAAAAATCAAGTAGCAGAATTGTCTATCAGCATTGCAGAAAAAGTGATTAAAGAAGAATTATCATCCAAAGAAAAACAGTTAAAAATAATTGGTGATATGTTAAAAGATGTGAAGCTAAACTAAGCTTATGAAAGGAACAAGAGCCGCATTACGATACGCCAAAGCGCTACTCAATCTTGCCAAAGAACATGGATTGCACGAAGAAGTAAATGAAAATATGCTTCTTATTGCCAATACTATTTCAGAAAACAAAGATTTACAAGTAATGTTAAAAAGCCCCATCATTAAATCTGAAATCAAAAAAAATGTGCTTTATGCCATCTTTGATTCAGAGGTGAATGATTTGTCTAAAGGGCTGATTAATTTGTTGATAGAAAATAAACGAATTGAAATATTGTACCTTACCGCTAAAGAATTTACCATTATTTTTGATTTCTTAATGGGATATGAAGTTGCCATAGTTACAACTGCCATTCCGTTAACTCCAGAAATAGAAAAAATAATTTTAGAGAAAATTAATACACTTTCCTCAAAAGAAGTAAGTATTAAGAATATTATCAATCCAGCAATTATAGGAGGGTTCATTTTAAGATTAGGAGATGTACAATACGATGCAAGTATTTTACAAAAATTCCAAACATTAAGAAAAGATTTTAAAAAGAACTTATACATACCAAATTATTAAAAATAGTATCTCAATAGATAAATAAATGACAATGGCAGCAGTTAGACCAGCTGAAGTTTCAGCAATTTTAAAACAACAATTAACCGGATTCGAAAGTAACGCAACACTTGATGAGGTTGGAACAGTATTACAAGTAGGGGATGGAATTGCCCGTGTTTACGGATTAGAAAATGTACAATATGGTGAGTTAGTTCAATTTGAAAGTGGATTAGAAGGCATTGTATTAAACTTAGAAGAAGACAATGTTGGAGTGGTACTTTTAGGTCCATCAATGGAAATTAAAGAAGGGGCTACTGTAAAACGTACCCAAAGAATTGCTTCTATTAATGTTGGTGAAGGAATTGTAGGAAGAGTAGTTGATACCTTAGGAAATCCTATAGATGGAAAAGGACCAATAGAAGGTGAAACTTTTGAAATGCCTCTAGAACGCAGAGCTCCTGGAGTAATTTTCCGTCAGCCAGTTAACGAACCATTGCAAACGGGTATTAAAGCAGTAGATGCTATGATTCCGATTGGAAGAGGACAAAGAGAGTTAATCATTGGAGACCGTCAAACTGGTAAATCAACCGTTGCATTGGATACAATTTTAAATCAAAAAGAATTTTTTGATGCAGGTGTTCCTGTATATTGTATCTATGTTGCCATCGGACAAAAAGGATCTACCATTGCCGGAATCGTAAAAATGTTAGAAGAAAGAGGCGCGTTAGCATACACCACAATTGTTGCTGCCAACGCTTCTGATCCTGCAGCAATGCAAGTTTATGCACCATTTGCGGGCGCTGCAATTGGTGAGTATTTTAGAGATACCGGTCGTCCAGCTTTAATTATTTATGATGATTTGTCTAAACAAGCCATCGCTTATCGTGAGATTTCATTAATTTTAAGAAGACCACCGGGACGTGAAGCCTACCCAGGAGACGTATTTTATTTGCACTCAAGATTGTTAGAAAGAGCTGCAAAAATCATCAACAATGATATTATTGCACAAAAAATGAATGATATTCCGGCTTCCTTACAAGGAAAAATTAAAGGAGGAGGTTCATTAACTGCATTGCCAATTATTGAAACACAAGCAGGAGACGTTTCTGCCTATATTCCAACCAACGTAATTTCTATTACAGATGGACAAATATTTTTAGAATCAGATTTATTTAACTCGGGTGTTAGACCTGCCATTAATGTTGGTATTTCCGTATCACGCGTTGGAGGAAATGCTCAAATTAAATCGATGAAAAAAGTATCGGGAACCTTAAAATTAGACCAAGCTCAATATAGAGAATTAGAAGCTTTTGCTAAGTTTGGATCTGATTTAGATGCAGCTACATTGAATGTTATTAACAAAGGTAGAAAGAACGTTGAGATTTTAAAACAAGCTCAAAATGACCCTTATACTGTTGAAGATCAGACCGCAATTATTTATGCAGGAACCAACAACTTATTAAAAGATGTACCTGTAAATAAAGTTAAAGAGTTTGAAAAAGATTATTTAATATTTTTGAATGCAAAACATAAAAATGTTTTAGCAGATCTTAAAGCAGGTAAATTAACAGATGAAATTACGGATACTTTAAAATTAGTAGCCAAAGAAATATCAGCAAAATATATTTAATAGAATTGAGAATATAGTATTTAGAGATTAGATAAAAGACAGGAGACAAAAGAAATGAAATTACATATTTAATACTCAATACTCAATACTCAATACTCAATACTAGATACTAATTAAATGGCAAACTTAAAAGAAATTAGAAATAGAATAGCTTCGGTTTCTTCAACCATGCAAATTACCAGTGCTATGAAAATGGTATCAGCTGCTAAATTGAAGAAAGCGCAAACTGCCATTACTCAAATGAGACCCTATGCAAATAAACTTACAGAATTGTTGCAAAGTTTAAGCGGTACTTTGAGTATTGAATCAGGGGGTGTTTATGCAGAACAACGCGAAGCATCCAATATTTTATTTGTAGTAATTACTTCTAACAGAGGTTTGTGTGGCGCATTTAACGCACAAGTTATTAAAAAGACCTTACAGCGTGTAGAAGAGATGTATAAAGATAAAAATGTGACTTTTTTAACGATTGGAAAAAAAGGAAATGATTTATTAGCCAAATCTTATACAATTGTTCAAAATCAAAGTGCTATTTATGAAGATTTAACATTTGAAAATAGCGCAAAAATTGCTTCTTTTTTGATGGAAAGTTTTGCCAACAAAACTTATGATAAAATTTATTTGGGCTATAATATTTTTAAAAATGCGGCCAATCAAATTCCAACAATTGAACAATTTCTACCCATTGTTCCAGTAGTTGGAGAAGCCAATAATAACTTAGATTATATTTTTGAGCCCTCTAAAAATGAAATTGTGTTGGAATTAATTCCTAAGTCTTTAAAAATGCAATTGTACAAAGCAATTAGAGACTCTTTTGCAGCCGAACACGGTGCGCGAATGACAGCTATGCACAAAGCAACAGATAACGCCAACGATCTTAAAAATGAGCTTAAACTCAATTATAATAAAGCCAGACAAGCAGCTATTACCAATGAAATTTTAGAAATTGTTGGTGGTGCAGAAGCCTTGAAAGCTTAATAAATACAAATGAAAAACAAAAGAGCTCCGAAAAATCGGAGCTCTTTTTGTATAAAAAATAAGGAACTTTTAAAAGGCAAAACTAACGCCAATTGTTCCGGTATTACCCACTTCTAAATACAAATCAATATGTTGGGATATTGCATATGCAACCCCTAATTGAGGATCAGGATTAAGGAAATCTACGCCCAGAACCCCTAATTCTAAAGCAGCAAAAACACTTAAATTATCGGGTAAAGTAACTACAGAATTCAAATAAAAATCACCGCGGATAAAAGCATAAGAATCATTTAAAACATAAGCTCCTGCGCCAACAGAAAACATATTGCTAATTCCGTGATGATAAACCACCTTTAGATTTTCTTTATTCCCAAAAAAATTTGCACCAATTTTGAGATGCTGACTGCCATTATAATTATCAACTTGAGCATAAATAAAAGTTGATAAAAAAGTGAAAACTACAATTAAAAATTTTTTTCTCATAATATTAATTTTTTGGCATGATAATTGAAATAGCAACTAATAAAAAGGGGATATTCTTCACTAAAAGTACAAAAAATATTTTTATCAAAAAATTAGAAAGTAAAAAATATTAAACAGATTCTCATAAAAAGAAATATAGTTATAAAGATAAAGTTTGGTTAGTTGATTTTTAGTTGGTTGTGATAACCAACTAAGCGAAAGTCCCGAGAAATCGGGACTTTTCGTATTTAGATATGTTTAAAATTAAACCCGAATTTATCATTAGGTCTTTTGTAAAAAGGAACTAATGATTCCATGAGCGTAAATCCCGATTTAGTGTTTGTTCTTCACAATACAATTGTGAAGAACAAACACTTTGGATGCAGCATTTTTTAATGCTGTATTTGGATTAAAATGTTACAGTGCCAACTGCTTTAACATTTCCTATAGTTACAATCACCGGATTAATTGTTGGTACAGGCGTTACAATTACTAAAGTACTTACTAAAGTAATTGGGTCTGTTACACTTTTTTCAAAAGTTAAATTATAAGTACCCGGTAAAACGCCCTTAATAAAGAAGTTGCCAACTACATCCGTTTGTGTACTGTATGTTTTAGTAATATCTGATGCTAAAGTTGCGGTTACTGATAAAGCAGTTACACCCGTTGGAAAAGTAACTTTTCCTGAAATAGCGCCAGAAAGCGCTTCTGTTGTTACTCTTATTACAGGTTTTAAATTGTATTTCCCAGAATTTCCGGCTTTTACGATAGATTTATCGGCATCAAAATCTAAAATAAAAGTGTAAGTAATTCCCGCAATTAATTCTGTATTGAATTGTAATTTTAAACCAGTTTGTAGCGCACTTGGGGTATCTAAAGGAATTGTAGTTGTGGCATTTTTAAGCTTAATCGTATTATTAGGACCCAGTAATAATCTAACTTGTTTTATTTCACCAGCTGGTAATTCGGTATCAGCAATTAACGCTTCCATACCACCGGTATAATCCAGTAAATTATAAATACCTGTCTTTACATTTCCAATGCTTTCCCAACCAGTATCATCAACCGATCTATTAATTAAAACATCTCTTAAATCGATGTTTACTTCTTTGTAATCGCCAGGTGCATCTACCAAAATAAATTTAACCTGAGCCATTTGTGTGGTATCATTGCTACATCCTTGTAAGAACATAAAAGTTACGAATGCCAATACCGTCTGAAAAAAATGTTGTCTTTTCATAATTATAAATTTAAATTAAACGCTTGGTTTGGATCTCGTTGATTTTCCAAATATACAAAAAAGAATCAATAAAATATTAAAAATCAAATTTAATTCCCTGAGCTAAAGGTAATTCTGTGGTATAGTTGATGGTATTTGTTTGACGTCTCATATAAACTTTCCAAGCATCAGAGCCACTTTCCCTACCGCCACCTGTCTCTTTTTCGCCTCCAAAAGCACCACCAATTTCAGCACCCGAAGTTCCAATATTTACATTGGCAATGCCGCAATCAGATCCTACTTGAGATAAAAATAGTTCGGCTTCTCTTAAATTAGTTGTCATAATTGCAGATGATAAACCTTGCACCACTCCGTTCTGAATTTCAATCGCATTTTCAACACTTCCGCTGTATTTAATTA
>CAMTWE010000054.1:0-14951 GCA_947085395.1 uncultured Bacteroidota bacterium
TCCATTACCCTTGGAATAGCAACAATCACTTTTAAAAACGAACTTAATTCTAAAAATCATTTTACTTATTTTATTACAGAAAACACCTATAAAGAAAGTAATCAAGCTCCAAAACATGTTCTAAAAGTAGTAATTTTAAAAGTACTTAAATCTGCTTATTATCAACATAAATATGTAGCCAAAGTGATAGCGATTAACAACCAACAATCTATTGGAAAAGTGTTGTTAAATGTTCAAGCAGATTCATTGACAAAACAGTTTAAAGTTGACCAAAACTTACTTATTTATACCGAATTTAAACCAATAGAGCCCCCTAAAAACCCGTATTATTTTGATTATCAAAATTATTTAAAAAAACAGCAAATCCATCATCAAATATTTGTAAAAAAAAACGAACTTAAAGTACTCAATATTAACACCACTATTGTTGGATTGGCAGAACAGCTGATAGCGAATATCAACCAGAAATTGGAGCCGTATGCTATTGCGAAGGAAGAATTAGCCATTATCAATGCGTTTTTATTAGGCGCAAGACAAGATGTTTCAAAAGATTTAATGGAAAGTTATATCAATGCAGGTGCTATACATATTATGGCTATTTCTGGGATGCATTTTGGTATTTTATTTCTGATTTTGAACGCTTTATTTAAGCCGATTGAGCGGCTTAGGAATGGAAAATTATGGAAAATGTTTTTGATTGTTTTATTGCTTTGGATGTATGCGCTTATTGCTGGTTTGTCGGGCTCTGTGGTTAGAGCTGTTTTGATGTTTTCAATAGTTGCTGTTGCAATGAATTTGCAAAAACTAACTAATATTTTCTACACTTTAATTGTGTCACTATTGATTTTATTGTTGATAAATCCGTATTTTTTGTTTGAAGTCGGTTTTCAGCTCAGTTATGCAGCTGTTTTTTCGATTGTTATTTTTCAGCCAATTTTTCAAACATTTTGGACCCCTAATAATATAATTTTACAATTTTATTGGAATATATTTACCGTTTCAATGGCAGCTCAAATTGGTGTTTTACCAATTAGTTTATACTATTTTCATCAATTTCCAAGCTTGTTTATGTTTACCAATTTTGCCATCATTCCAATCTTAGGAATTATTTTAATTGGTGGATTATTAGTTTTTATCCTTGCTTTATTAAATGTGCTTCCTTTAATTTTGGTGCAGAGTTATGCTAAATTAATTTTTTTGATGAACGCAGTTGTTAAATGGATTGCAGCTCAAGAATCATTTTTAATTAAAAACATTTCCTTTGATGGTTGGATGCTTATATCGCTTTATACTATTATCTTTCTTATTTTCATTTATTTAAAACATCAAAATAAAAAGCATTTGACATTATTACTTGTTTCAATTTTTCTATTTCAATTGGTGCTCTTTTCTTCAAAATGGAAACAAGAAAAATCAAATGAATTGGTTATATTTCATAAAAGTAAACATTCAATTATTGGACGAAAGGAGGGAAATCGACTTAATTATTTTACCGATTTAGATTCGGAATCCATCCTAAAAGAGCGGTTTTTAATAGCTTATCAAATTAGAAATGCAATCGATAAAATACAAGTTGATTATCCTAAAAACATATTTAATATAAATAATGATTGGGTACTTGTAGTTGATGAAAGTACTGTATATCAAATAGATATAATTAAACCGAAAGTCATATTTTTACAAAATTCACCAAAAATTAATTTGGATAGATTGATAAATGATTTAAAACCAACACAAATTATTGCAGATGGTTCTAATTATGCTTCTTATGTAAAATTATGGGCATCGACTTGTAAAAAAAGAAAAACTCCTTTTCATCACACCGGACAAAAAGGAGCTTTTATTTTAAAATAGAATTACTAATTGATTAGCGAAAAAGTGGATTTAAATTCTGCGCTGTATTTTGCAAAACTTTCTTTAGTGGTAATTTCTTTGTGTTTATTTTCTTTAAAAAACTTTAAATACAATTCTAATTCCTGAGCAGTTCTATATCCAATTACGGGTGTAATAACAGCGGCATTTTCATCTAAAAATAAAATTGTTGGATACGCACTTACCCCTAATAATTTAGACAACTCATGTTGAGAATTTCTGCCAGTTTTAGAAGAGTCAAAATTAGGATTAGAATAGTTTTGTCCCTTAAACTTTACCACGTCATTTCCTTCTGCATTAAATTTTACTGCGTAGTAATTTTTATTCACATAATCAATCAAATCTGGATTGGTAAAGGTGTTTTTATCTAACAACTTACAAGGTCCACACCAAATGGTATAGGCATCTAACATTATTTTCTTCGGATTTTTTTTCTGGGCAGCTTCTGCTTGTTCAATAGTTATCCAATTAATTTTCTTTTCTTTTTTTATTGGTAGAAACGATAAACCAATAACAGCAACTAAAGCAATTAATATTATTTTTTTCATTTTTTATTTTTTTTATTTTTTGATGAATCAAAAATGATACCTAAACAATTAATTTTTTTCAAAAGTAACAATTCTATTTAATACCGTGCATTAATTTTTTCAACACAGGTGTTAATAATAAAGCTATGATTCCTATGATAATTGGCACAAAAGTAAAGATTAAAAAGAAAGTTGATATATCATAATTGTTAGTGATATCATCAATCATAGAGCCCATTTTTCCTGATGTTTTATTACCAATGGCCAGTGCTAAATACCAAACTCCGAACATAAAAGCAATCATTCTGGCGGGTACTAATTTGCTAACATACGATAAACCAACGGGCGATACACAAAGCTCTCCTAAAGTATGGAAAAAATAAGCCATTACCAACCAAAACATACTAACTGATGCAGTTTTTGCGCCTTGCGGAATGGTAGATGCGCCATACGCTAAAAAGGCAAAACCAATTCCTAAAAAGAACAAACCAATGGCGTATTTTGCTGCCGGGCTTGGGTTGTACTTACTTTCCCACCATTTAGAAAATAAAGGTGCTAAAGCAATGATAAACAATGAGTTTAAGATTAAAAACCAAGTTGCTGGAATTTCAATTTCATTTTCATTTTTACTAATAATGGTTGCTTTAATGGATGTTGTAATAACGGCTGCTTTTTCATCAGTTAAATACTTGAAATTAGAACCTTTTTTATCAACATCAATCATGGCCACTTGATCATTTTCTTTCAATTCTGATGCAATTCTAACTACTGATTTTTTAGTAACTAACACTGCATTTTCTGGAACTACTGTTTCTGAAGTAATAGGAAATGCCTTTGTTTGTGATGTTCCGTTTTCTGATGTGGTAGTTATTTCATAAGTAGGATAAGAAATATTGTACGAATAGGTGCTGAAATTATTATCGATTTTCCAAATAACCAACGCCCAAATAAGGATAAAACTAAAGCCCAAAATTAAGTTAGAAAATAAGTATCGTCTAAAAGTTTGTTTAAAAAGTAAAAACAATACCCAAGTGATGATTCCGATAGGAACAACCGTAATAATGATATCAACAATATTAAAAATAAATGCATCATTACCCGATAAAATTCTACTCACATAATCTTTAGCAAAAATACTCATAGAACCTCCTGCTTGCTCAAATGATGCCCAAAAGAAAATAATGAAAAAGGCAAAAATAACCACTGCAATCATTTTATCTCTGATAATTGGACTGTAGCGCACAATTCTTGAAATGATAAGGTAAAGAAATAATATTAAAGTGATAATGATGGTATAATTTGATAAATCTACTCCACCAAATTCTAGAAAATTGTAATTGATAATTTTTGATAAAGGATCGTTAATAACCCATGTTAAACCAGCAATACTGATAAAAATAATGATAATTTTATCAACAAAAGAAAATGGATTTAATTTGTCTTCAGGATTTATTTTTACTGATGCAGCATCTATTTTAATTGGTTTTAATCCAACATCGCCAAAAATTCCTTGGGCTAAAGTAAATTGCAGTAAACCTAATAACATAAAGATACCAGCCAATCCAAATCCCCAACTCCAACCAAGAATTTCTCCTAAGTAACCACATAACATAATTCCTAAAAAAGCACCAGCATTTACGCCCATATAAAAAATAGTGTAAGCACCGTCTTTTTTCTCTGGATGATCTGTATAAAGTTTCGAGATAAATGAGGTCATATTGGGTTTAAAAAAACCTGTACCTATAATTAGTAATGCTAAACCGATATATAAGAAAATTGGACTAGATTCTATCGCCATACTTGCATGACCTAAGGTCATAATAATAGCACCAATGATAATAGCATTACGTGTTCCTAAATATTTATCGGCTAACATGCCTCCAATAATTGGCGTTAAATATAACAGGGAAATATAAGTACCGTAAAGTGCTAGGGCATTTTCTCTTGGCCAATCCCAGCCACCAATTCCAATTGAACTGATTAGAAATAATACTAATAATGAACGCATTCCGTAAAAAGAAAAACGTTCCCACATTTCAGTAAAAAACAACACAAAAAGTCCGGCAGGGTGACCTAACACTTGTATTTTAAAAAAATCGTTAGAGGTTGTATTCATTTTAAAGTTGATTAGTTTAGTAAAAGTTTGCAATATACAAAAAAATGATTCTCAAAAAGATGATATTTAAAAGCTCAGAAAATGTGTTTTTAAATTTGGATTAAACAAAAAAAGCTCAGACTAAAAAAATCTGAGCTTTAAATATTTATTGAAATTTTTTAATGAATTCCTTTCATAGCTTTTTTTAGGTAAGGCGATAAAATCACCAAACAAAGTCCAGAACCCAACATTAACATCGTAATAAATGGATATAATTCAAAATCGTATTTACGCAAAATACTTTCTAGCATACCCGCTAAATAGTTACCAGCGGCAAAACTCGCCATCCATAATCCCATAACTACCGAAACTAATTTTGTTGGTGCTAATTTGGTAATCATAGATAAACCAATTGGAGATAACATTAATTCTCCTAATGTTAAAACAAAATAAACGGTTACTAACCACCAAGGAGAAACTAAAGTTCCACCAGCTGCTGCATTACTAGCCTGTGACATAATCCAGAAAGCCAAAGCGCCTATGAAAAGTCCGATTGCAAATTTAATAGGTGTTCTTGGATTCATTTTCATGGAGTCTAATTTTAACCATAAAATAGCAAAAATTGGGGCAAAAATTAAGATTCCAAGCGGATTGATATTTTGATACCACGAAGCAGGAACTTCCCATCCAAACAACATTCTATCGGTACTTTCGTATGCAAATAAATTCATGGTTCCACCAGCTTGTTCAAATCCGGCCCAGAAAGCAATGTTGAAAAAAGCAAGTATTAAAATTACCGACATTCTACTCCACTCTGCAGAACCATTGGTTCCGTTGTAGATAACATATCCCAATCCTAAAACTAAGGAAGCAAAACCTATATAAGAAATAATACTAGTTACATTGTCTGGTAATTCTCTCCAAATTAATACTACTACTAGGGTAGTTAAAACCAATCCAATGGTATAAGCAAAAATATCGCTCCAATCTTTAGTATCAAGTACTAATTTTCCTACTGGAGAATTTTGAGGCAATCCTTTATCTTCTAAAGTAGTTTCATTGAATTTCATCCATAAAACACCAATTACCATCCCTACTGCTGCAGCTAAATAACCATAACCCCAATGAACATTTTCGCCTAAAGCACCTGCAATAAAAGGTCCTAAGATGGCTCCTAGGTTAATACCCATATAGAAAATGTTAAATGCGGCATCTTTTCTAGGATCGTTATCTTCATAGAAATCACCTACGATGGTAGAAATATTTGGTTTAAAAAATCCGTTACCAATAATCAATACGCCTAAACCAAAATTAAAGACTAATAAACGTGTTTCTACGTCTAAAGTATTAGACATAAAAGCCGATGTTGCCAATAATAATTGACCAATTGCCATTACCAAACCTCCAATGTAAACGGTTTTTCGTTTTCCAAGGAATTTGTCAGCTACCCAACCACCAAGAATTGGCGTTAAATAAACTAAACCAGTAAAAATAGCATACAATGCTAGGGCTTCTTCTCTGTTTAAACCAAAACCACCTTTTGCTAATTCTGCTGTAAGGTATAAGGTTAATAAGGCGCGCATACCGTAGTAACTAAAACGCTCCCACATTTCGGTGGCAAAAAGCGTGTAAAGCGCTCTAGGATGAGATGTTCTTGTGCTCATAATTAATAATTTGTAAGTGTTAAATAGTTAATGTTTGAATTAAAATTGGCTAAATGTAATTAAATTTTTTAGATTGATTGATATATTTAATCTGAATCGTCTATAAATTATTTTTTACGAAATCAGTCATTTTTTGATAGAGATGTAAGCGCGTTTTTCCGCCAAAGATTCCGTGGTTTTTATCAGGATATATTGCCCATTCAAATTGTTTGTTGGCTTGTACCAATGCTTCTATCATTAACATAGTATTTTGAACATGAACATTGTCATCGGCTGTTCCGTGCACTATTAAAAATTTTCCTTTTAATTTATCTACATGATTGATGGGCGAATTTTCATCATAACCGCTTGCATTTTCTTGTGGTGTTTGCATAAAACGTTCTGTATAAATACTGTCATAATAACGCCAAGAAGTTACTGGTGCCACTGCAATGGCCATTTTAAATACGTCATTTCCTTTAAGTATCGCGTTTGCAGCCATAAATCCACCGTAACTCCAACCCCAAATTCCGATTCTGTTTGCATCAATATAAGGCAATTTTCCAAGTTCTTTGGCAGCTTCAATTTGGTCTATGACTTCATATTTTCCTAATTCTT
The DNA here is from genome assembly GCA_947085395.1 of uncultured Bacteroidota bacterium. Lineage (GTDB taxonomy): Bacteria > Bacteroidota > Bacteroidia > Flavobacteriales > Flavobacteriaceae > JAGXRT01. Next base: position 6,756 of record CAMTWE010000054.1, read on the forward strand.
TATAAGTCATTTTTTTAAATTCTGCACCGCGATATCCAGTTCCTCTTCCATCTACACAAACCACCAAATAACCCTGCTGCGCTAACATTTGATACCAATAATCATTAGCGCCAAACCAAGTATTGCTCACACTTTGAGAACCCGGACCCGAATATTGAAACATCAACATAGGGTATGATTTTGTAGCATCAAAATTGGTTGGTTTTAGCATCCAAGTATTAAAATTTCCATCTTTTGTTTGAAGATTAAAAAATTCTTTAGGTGAAAAATTATAGGTCGCAACTTTATTTTTCAAATTTTCATTGGTGATGATGTCTTTAATTTTTAAACCAGAATTTTTGTGTAAAGTGTAAAAAGGCGGGTTTTTAACATCAGAAAAAGTATTGATAAAATATTGGAAGTTTTTACTAAATGAGGCGCTATTATTACCAATAGTAGTATTTAAACGCTTTTTATTTTTCCCGTTGATGTTGATAGCATAAACACTACGGTTAATAGATCCATCTTCTACTGATTGATAATAAACGATTTTATTTATTTCATCAAAACCATAAAAGTTGGTCACTTCCCAATTTCCTTTGGTAATTTGATTGATTAATTTTCCGGTTTTGTTGTAGTGATAAATATGGTTAAATCCGTCTTTTTCACTCGTCCAAATAAAACTATGATCGGCTAAAAAAGTTAAGTTATCATGAATATCAACATAGTATTTATCGGTTTCTTGTAATATTAAAGTGGTCGTAGTTTTTTGAGTATCTACAAAATAAAATTTTAAATCATTTTGATGGCGATTCAATGTCATAACAGAAAGTACATTGGCTTGGTTTGTCCACTTAATTCTCGGAATATACTCGTAATTTTCTAAGTTAATTTTTGAGGTATTGCCACTTTCTAAATGATAATTATGCAAAGAAACTATAGCATTTTTTTCGCCTGCTTTTGGATATTTAAAAACTTCTTGAGTAGGATACGGTTGTTTGCCATAAATATCCATAGAAAATTCTGGCACTTGGCGTTCATCAAATTTTATAAAAGCGAGTTGGTTACTGCTCGCATTCCATTCAAAAGCACGCACAAATGAAAATTCTTCTTCGTAAACCCAATCTGCAATACCATTAATAATTTCATTCTTTTTTCCATCAAAAGTAATTTGAGTGGTTTCTTGCGTTTCTAAATTTTTGATATAAATATTGTTGTTTTTTACAAAAGCAACTTTTTTAGAATCAGGAGAAAAAGTGGGCTCTTGAATAAAATCTGCATCAACTTGTATAATATTTTTTGTGGCGATGTCATAAACAATAAATTTCCCTAGAGTTGAATGTCTGTAAATTGGTGTAGATTCTAGGGTAATTAACAATTTGCTTTCGTCATTATTAAACTGATAATTTTCAATTGATTTTATAGAAGTGTTATCTGAGGTGCTTAAAACAGTATGAACTTTTTCTAAAGTAGCAAAATCATATTTATCAATTGTGGTTGATTTTATTTTGCTGTCATAATTTAAAACAGCGTAGTAATTTCCTTTAAGCGCATTGAAAGATTGCATTCTGTCAACCCTAAAAGTACCGCCCCAAATTTCATCAAGTGTTATATTTTTTTGTTGAGCAGCAACTGTAGTGGATATTATAAAAAGAAGTAAAACTAATTTTTTCATAAGTGAATCAAATTTAAACATCGCAAGTTTAAGAAAAATTCATAGATAAATCGTTTAGTTTAGCAATTATCTTACGGTGATAATTGAAGATTCAGCGTTAATTTTAGTGAATACAAAGTTGTATAAGGTTTATAGCTTAACTTAGTGAATCTATTAGTTTTGAAATATAATGTTATGGGTTGATAAAAATTGTCTTTTAACTTCGGGTTTTCTATATTTTGATTATTCTATTTGCGTTCTCTTATTACATCTTGATCAATATATAAAGTAATTGATGCATCGTTAAAATATTTAGATCTAGGGAAATTAAAATCGTAAAAAAACAACTTTCTATCTTTTGATAATTGAAGCAGAAAAGTGCCTTTATCAGATATAATATTAATTTTATTTAAATTTGGAAGCCAACCAGAACCATCATTCCAATGTTCAGAAAATGGTGGAATAGCAACTGTTCTAGCGTATTTTATACCATTAATAAATATCGTGCCATTTTCGTTTGAAACTATTGTTGGCACTAAAATTGAATCTGTTTTAATGAAAACTCCGTTTTTTAAAGCTCCTATATATATTTTTGCATTTTCATAGTTATTATTTGTAGCGTTTAATAAAACAAAGGTTACTCCTCCAGCATCAGGTAACATTTTGTCTATATCACAGCTAAACAGCATAAAACTAAACGATAAATATGTTAATATCTTTTTCATCATATTTGTAATTTTATTTAACTAAATATATAACGCTATTTACATCTGTATTCTTTATTTCAAATACAGTTAAATTTATACTATTTATAGTTTCAGCATCTATAAATTTTGCATTTTCAACCAATATTTTCGTTTTATTCTTGAGCGTTGTATCGCTAGGTGTATTTAATCCAACAATTATGCCCCAAAGTCTTCTGAAAAAAGCAGTTTCATTAAATAATTTTCTACCTATAGCGTTATTATGATAATCCATTTCCATACTATCTAGATTGTTATTACTACAAGTTTCATTGGCATCGGTTACAGATTTCGCAAATTCTATACGTTGTTTTTTTGAAGATAAAGTTAAATAATATTTTGCTAATAATGCATTCCAAATTACGTGTCGATATGCATCTTTTTTGGTATTGCTATCTTCTAAATATGGATAGGCGCTATTGGAATAAGTTTTAGCTAAATTACTCGATTTAATTAAAGAATATAGACCTAGTGTAAAATTATAATTTCCTAATATTCCTCTACTTATAACGCATAAGGAATTGTAACCATAATAATAATCATTTGCAGTGTTTGATGAACCTGTTTCTTGGTTTTGTGCAACTTTAGTAATTACTTCATAATTTAAATTTAGTGAATAGTAGTCATCAATTAAATCAATATCTTCTTCAATTTCTTCATCAGTCATAGTGGGAAAATCATTCCTTATCATTTCCCATTTCTCGAATGGCATTTCTTCTTCTTCACTATAGGGGTAATCAATTAAACTTTTTTCAGTTTCCTCCACAATAGCTTTATAGGGCATTATTTCTTCCTTTGAACTATATGCATTTAAAGACTCACTTCTTTTATGATAAACTACTCTTTTATCATAATACAACTTTTTGATATAAGTATAGTTTTGTACTTCCTCAAGTGCTTCAATCGGGGTTGAAAATCTATGATTTACTTTTAGACCTCTAAAATTTATTAAATGAGAAAAACTAATTTCATTGTTTGTTTTTTCTATTAATTCATTCTGACAACTTATTATCGACATAACCATTAACAACAATATGGTTAATTTAAATACATTTTTTTTCATAGCGTTTTTTAAATTTTGAATTGAAGTACCAAATATAATTGTAATTAACACAAAATTGAAATAAAATGAGTTTATATTTTAATGTATAAAAAATTATCTTTGCAACTGATTTTAACTAATTTCAAGAATGTCAAAAACAATCAACGGGTTTTCAAAATTGACAAAAGAAGAGAAGATTCAATGGATTGCAGAACGTATGTTTGCAAATTCTGAGGAATCAATTATTGTTTTAAAACAGTATTGGAATGCCGATGTTAAATTGCAAAAATTACACGATGATTTTGTAGAAAATACCGTGTCTAACTATTATTTGCCTTTTAGCGTGGTTCCAAATGTGTTGATAAATGACAAGGTTTATACGGTGCCGATGGTTATTGAAGAAAGCTCTGTTGTTGCTGCAGCGTCTTTAACGGCTAAATTTTGGAGTAAACACGGCGGATTTAAAGCAGAAGTTATTTCGACTGTAAAAGTGGGACAAGTTCATTTTTTATTTGAGGGAGATAAAGCAGCTTTAAAAAACTATTTTGAAACTAAAAAACCACAATTAATTGAGGTTACCAACGCCATCACTAAAAATATGCGTGAACGTGGTGGTGGAATTTTAGACATCGAACTCCGTGATAAAACCGCAGATTTAGCCCAATATTATCAACTACACATTACTTTTGACACCAAAGATAGTATGGGCGCTAACTTTATCAATACTTGTTTAGAAGCCATCGCCCTGGAATTTAAAAAAGAGGATATTCAAATAATCATGAGCATTCTTTCTAATTATGTTCCCAATTGTTTGGTTAGGGCTGAAGTGAGTTGTAAAGTAACCGATTTGTACAAAGAAAATGCCGAAGAAAACGCACAAAAATTTTTAACTGCAGTTAATATTGCAAACGTAGAGCCTTATAGAGCAGTTACTCACAATAAAGGAATTATGAACGGAATTGATGCCGTTGTAATTGCCACCGGAAATGATTTTAGAGCTGTAGAAGCTGGAGTTCATGCCTTTGCAGCTAAAAATGGTCACTATAAAAGCTTAACAAATTGCAGCATTGAAAACGGTATTTTTAAATTTTGGATTGAAGTTCCATTAGCATTAGGAACTGTTGGCGGATTAACATCACTGCATCCACTTTCTAAATTTTCTTTAGAAATGATGCAACATCCAACGGCTAAAGAATTGATGCAAATTGTAGCTGTAATTGGATTGGCACAAAATTTTGCAGCCATAAAAGCCCTAACTACTAAAGGAATTCAGCACGGACATATGAAAATGCACCTTAATAATATTATCAAACAATTGGGTGCTACTGAGCTGGAAACGCAATTTTTAATTTCCTATTTTAAAGATAAAACCATTTCTCATAATGCAGTTAGAGAAGCGTATCAACAATTAGACTTCGGCTCCGCTCAGTCACCTGACTTCGGCTCCGCTCAACCTAAAATTGATACTCATGAAAGATAATCAAAAGGTGGCTGAGCGAAGCCGAAGCCACGGTAAGTTATTACTCACAGCAGAATATTTAGTGCTAGACGGCGCTGCGGCATTGGCAATTCCTACAAAATTTGGACAAAGTTTAGCCGTTTTTACTGCAGATGAACCAATCATTTTGTGGAAAAGTTTGGATGAAAATAATCAAGTTTGGTTTGAGTGTGAAATGGAATCAAAAAGCTTACAATTAATAAGCTCTTCTTATTATTCTGAAGTAGAAAATCCGGTAGAAAATACTGCATCAATGCTTCAAAATATTTTGAAGGAAGCCCAAAAATTAAATCCACTTTTTTTAGCCGATAAAAAAGGATTTCATATCACCACAAAACTTACATTTCCTAGAAATTGGGGTTTGGGCAGTTCCTCAACTTTAATCAATAATATTGCTAATTGGGCAAAAGTTGATGCTTTTGAGTTGTTGAAAAAAACTTTTGGAGGAAGTGGTTATGACATTGCTTGTGCTCAAAATAATCATCCAATTTTGTATCAATTAGTTGATAAAAAACCAATTGTAAAAGAAGTACAATTCAATCCGGGTTTTAAAAATCAATTGTATTTTGTTCATCTCAATCAAAAACAAGACAGTAGAAAAGGAATTGAACAATACAGAAAAAATCAGGATAAATTATCAGTTGAAATTGCCGAAATTTCATCCATCACAGAAGCAATTCTTAAAGCATCCAACATAGTTGATTTTGATAAATTAATAGTGCAACACGAACAAATTATTGCTAAAATAATCCAACAAAAACCGATTAAACAAACTCATTTTCCCGATTATTTCGGACAAATAAAAAGTTTAGGCGCTTGGGGTGGCGATTTTATTTTAGCTTCAGGAAATGAGGAAACGCCTCAATATTTTAGTAATAAAGGATACAAAACAGTAATCCCATTTATAGAAATGGCGTTAAAAATAAATTAAAATGAGAAAAAAAGTAGTTATAATTGGTGGTGGCGCAGCTGGATTTTTTGCTGCAATAAATATTGCAGAAAATAGACCCGATTTTGAGGTAATCATCCTAGAAAAAAGTGATCAAGTTCTGCAAAAAGTAAAAATGTCTGGTGGTGGAAGATGTAATTTAACCAATGCTTGTTTTGATGCCAAAGAACTCATCAAATTTTATCCTAGAGGCGGTAAAGAATTGTTAGGACCTTTTTATCAATTTATGACAAAAGATACTATGGAATGGTTCGAATCTCGCGGAATTCCTTTAAAAATTGAAGATGACAATCGGGTATTTCCAGCATCTAACAGTTCGCAAACCATCGTTGATTTTTTGTTAGAAACAGCTCAAAAATTGGGTGTAAAAGTTTTGATTCAGCATCGAGTTGCTACCATTCTAAAAAAGGAAAATCAATTTGAAATCATCACTTCCAAAGGAAATTTTTTAGCCGATGATTTGTTGATGGCAACCGGAAGTAACAATCGTATTTTTCAGGTAATTAGTAACTTAGGTCATACGGTTATTCATACTGTTCCTTCTTTATTTACCTTTAATATAGTTGACAATCGCTTAAAACCGATTCCCGGAATTTCAGTTCCAAATGCTCAAGTTCATATCAAAAATACCGATTTTGTTTCTAATGGACCTTTGTTAATTACCCATTGGGGATTAAGCGGGCCGGCAATTTTAAAACTTTCTGCTTTTGCGGCTCGTTATTTGGCAGAGGTTAATTATTGTTTTGAGTTGGAAGTAAATTGGCTTTCAACAGCTACAGATAAATTGATGGATGATTTAAAAGAGTATAAATTGGCAAATCCGAAGAAAACAATAGTTTCTAAATCGCCTTTTGCTGAAATTCCGAGCAGATTGTGGGAACAAATGTGTTTATTTTGTAATATTGATACGCAAAAAATATGGGCAGATGGCACCAAACTAGAAATGCAATTGCTGGTTAAAACCATTGCCAATACAACTTTTAAAGTGGATGGAAAAAGTACCTTTAAAGAAGAATTTGTAACTGCCGGAGGTGTTGATTTAAAAGAAATCAATTTTAAAACCATGGAAAGCAAAATACATCCAAATCTTTATTTTGCTGGCGAAATTTTAAATATTGATGCCGTAACAGGCGGTTTTAATTTTCAAAATGCTTGGACAGGCGCTTATATTGCAGCTTTATCAATTATTAATCAAAGCTAATTTGTTGTTAATTAGTAAATATCAAAATACTTAAATTTATCTAAAAAATGATGTTAAAACCAAAAGATTTTATATTTAAAAGTCAAACTTCTCAAATGGAAAGTAGTAGCTTTTCGTGGTCTGCACCTAGTAACATTGCTTTAATTAAATATTGGGGAAAAAAAGAACCACAATTACCTGCCAATCCATCTATCAGTTTTACGTTGAATGAATGTAAAACAGAAACAACTCTTTTTGTGGATAAAAAAAAGATTGCAGATGATGTTTTTTCAATTGTTGTTTTTGTTGATGGAAAATTAAATGATGCTTTTAAACCAAAAATTACCTCATTTTTTGAGCGCATTTTAACTTATCAGCCATTTTTAAAAGATTATCATTTTAAAATAGAAACCCACAATACTTTTCCGCACAGTAGTGGCATTGCGTCTTCTGCCAGTGGAATGGCGGCTTTAGCAATGTGTTTAATGAGTTTTGAGCAAGCATTAAATCCAGAAATGACTGATGATTATTTCTATAAAAAAGCATCATTTTTAGCGCGATTGGGCTCTGGAAGTGCTTGCAGAAGCATTGAAAATGAAATTGTAGTTTGGGGAAAAAATAAAACAATTAAAGGTAGTTCAGATTTATTTGGGATTCCTTTTCCGTATAAAATCCATCCAAAATTCATCAATTATCAAGATACCATTTTATTGGTTGATAAAGGTGAAAAGCAAGTAAGTAGTACTGTTGGTCACCGTTTAATGGAAAATCATCCTTTTGCAGCGCAACGATTTAAACAAGCACATCAAAATTTAGAAAAACTTACAGAAAGTTTAAAGACCGGAAATTTGGAAGATTTTATCTCGATTGTTGAAAGTGAAGCGCTTACTTTACACGCCATGATGATGACTAGTAATTCTTATTTTATATTGATGAAGCCCAACACGCTTCAAATTATTCAAAAAATTTGGGAATTTAGACAAAAAACAAATCATCCAATTTGCTTTACTTTAGATGCCGGAGCCAATGTTCACTTGCTTTATCCTGAGTTTATTAAAGAAGAAGTTATCCGGTTTATTGAAAATGATTTAATGATGTTCTGTGAAAATAATTCCTATATTTGCGACAGTATCGGAATGGGCGCTTATCAA
>CAMTWE010000055.1:0-11011 GCA_947085395.1 uncultured Bacteroidota bacterium
AGAATCGCCGGGCAGAATTGGTGTTTGGATGGGCTGGCAAATTGTAGCTTCGTATATGAAAAACAATGAGGTTACCATTGCAGAAATGATTAAAACAGCCCCAGAAGAAATTTTTGAAAAATCGAGATATAAGCCGAGAAAGTAAAATTGATTTTTTTGGATTATTTCAATACTTAAACGAATTTCAAAATACATAAAAAAAATTTACAAAAAAATAGTTTCTGAAATTAATTTGACTATTTTTGTCAAAACAAATATTGTCTTATGGAAACATTTGGAGATATAATAAAAACAGAAAGAGAAAGCAAAGGTTTGATATTAAGGAAAGTTGCATCTGCACTTGATATAGATCAAGCAATTGTTAGTAAATTTGAACGTGGAGAAAGAAAAGCATCTAAAGAACAAGTTGAAAAGTTTGCGGAATTTTATAATTTGGATAAACACAAATTGATTACCAGTTGGTTAAGTGATCAAATTGCAAACTCTATTTTTTACGAAGATAATATTAAAGAAGTTCTAAAAGTAGCAGAAGAAAAAGCAATTTACTTAAAAACTATTCACGATGGAAAATAAAATAAAAGTTGTAGAATTGTTTGCTGGTGTAGGAGGTTTTCGCCTTGGTTTAGAAGGTTGGAATAACAAATCTGCATCGTCAAATTATAAAGAAGATTTTGAAAGTCCATATGAAATAGTTTGGAGCAATCAATGGGAACCATCAACTAAAGTGCAACACGCATCAATGGTTTATGAAAAGCGTTTTGGACAAAATGGGCATAGTAATCAAGACATTGCTTCTGTTGAAGTTTCAGAAATTCCAGATCATGATTTGTTAGTTGGTGGTTTTCCTTGTCAAGATTATTCAGTTGCAACAACGCTTAAAAACTCAAAAGGTTTAATTGGTAAAAAAGGTGTTTTGTGGTGGTCAATCCATAAAATATTGAATGAAAAAGAAAACAAACCAAAATACATTTTTCTTGAGAATGTTGACAGACTTTTAATTTCACCATCTGGACAACGTGGAAGAGATTTTGCCATAATTCTAAAAAGTTTAAACGATTTAGGATATGCCGTTGAATGGAGGGTTATAAACGCTGCTGAATATGGAATGCCACAAAGAAGAAGAAGAATATTTATTTTGGCTTATTCTCAAAATTCAACTATTTACAATGAAATTAAAGAAAATAATTCATCAGAATGGATTCTTAAAGATGGCACATTAGCAAACGCTTTTCCAGTTAAGTATGATCATTTTTTATTTCCTAATGAATTCAAATTAAAAGGAGATATTGTTGAAATTTCAGAAAATTTCAACAAAAACGGAAAAACAGGACTTTTTGAAAATACTGGAATTATGATTGATGGAATTGTAACTACCATTAAAACTAAACCAAGTTACGAAGACAAATTTATAATACTAAAAGACATTATTCAAAACGGAGAAGTAACCGAAGAATTCTACATAAAAGAAGAAGAATTAGAAAAATGGTTTTATTTAAAAGGGGCAAAAAAAGAAATGAGAAAAAATTCTCAAGGTTTTGAGTACAATTATAGCGAGGGCGGAATGATTTTTCCTGATTCATTAGACAAACCATCGAGAACAATAATAACAGGCGAAGGTGGGAAATCTGCATCGAGATTTAAACACGTTATAAAAACTGCAAAAGGTTATAGAAGATTATCGCCAGTTGAATTAGAAAAACTAAATATGTTTCCTGATAATCACACAAAATTTGAAAGTAATAAATATAATTTGGGCGTTCCCCAAGGGTCGGGCTTTCCGTTCCAATCTTTTGTTTTTTTAAAGAAAAAAAACAAAAGGATTTCCTCTTCAATCCCTAACGCAAAACCGCAATAAATATGAACATTCAAGTAATAATTGACAATCTAAAAAAAGATAATTCAGAAGGATTACAAATCCAAAAACAAAATGGAATTATAACTTCAACTTGGTTGATTTACTTTAAGAATGATAAATATTATTACTTTGATATTAATCAAAAAATTGAATTTATTGAGCAATACTGCTACACCGAAACAGAATTAATAAAAGAATTTAGTAACAGTAAATTCAATATTGAAGAATTTATAAATTAATTTGATATTGAATTCTTCTATTTTTTATTCTTTCTTCTAATTCATCTAAAGTTAGAAATGCAAATGAAGAACCTTTTTCATTTATACTTACAAAACAAAATCTAAATCTTGAACCAAGAATTTTTCCAAAATTGAATTCATTTTCGGTTGCACCAAAAAAGAAACCTTTAGGATTTTCGGGTAAATACTTTTTCGTAGTTTTTAGTTCAACAAGAATTATATCTTCTAAATAAGTTTGAACAAATTCAGTGTTAACAATTTTCCCAACCATTTCTGGAACATAAATTAAATCAAAAGCTTGTAAAAATCTATGTTCAATATTTAATAAATCTAATAATTCTTTTTTAGTTGATAAATCAATTTTAAAAAATCCTGTTGAATTTTCAATTAAAAAATTTACGCCTTCTTTTTCTGTAACATTATTAGATAATGTCAATACGAATGAGTGTTTTCTTGACATTACTTATCAGATTTTATTTCATAATTTTTATAACTATGATTTGGATTTATATTTTTGAAATCTAAAAGTTCAGAAATATTTATTTCAAATACTTTGGCAAAAACTGCCATATTTGAAAGTGAAATATTTCTTTCACCTCTTTCTATCATTCCAATATAAGTTCGATGAAAGCCTGTCAAAAAGGATAATTTTTCTTGGCTTATATTTTTTTGAAGGCGTAATTGCTTAATTCTATCTCCAAATTCTTTTAAAAGAAATTCATTTATCATAAAAGCAAAACTATACATATTGTATGTTTTGATCAACCGACAATATGTATCATTAAAAAGATAAATTTTTCGGTTAATCGAGATTGCGTTAGGGATTGCAGAGGAAATCCTTTTTTGGCTTTTTCTGCCAAAAAAGATTGGAACGGAAAGCCCGACCTTTAGGTAACGCCCAAAAGTTTTGGAGCATTCCTATTCTGGAAAAGGAAACTTCGGTCAAGTTTTAGAAAAATTTTATTTTGGTTATGAACCAAATTCATTAGCGGAAGCAGATTTTGCTCAAATTGGAATGGAGCTAAAATCTTCGCCTTTAAAACAATTAAAAAACAATGAATATCGCTCTAAAGAGCGCTTAGTTTTAAACATCATTAACTACGTTAATGTTGTTAATCAAAATTTTGAAAATAGTGATTTTGTCAAAAAGAATGCAAGCATTCTCTTAATATTCTATTTACATCAAGCTGGTTTTGACATTTTAGATTACTTGATAAAACTTGTTGATGAATGGAGTTTTCCATCTACAGATTTAGAAATTATTAAGAAAGATTGGGAATTAATTACAAAGAAAATAGCTGATGGAAAAGCACACGAACTTTCTGAAGGCGACACTTTTTATCTTGGCGCTTGTACCAAAGGGGCAAATGCTTTATCAGTTAGAAAGCAACCTTTTTCAGAAATTCCGGCAAAACAAAGAGCTTATTCTTTTAAGCAAGGTTATGTGAATCACATTATTGCATCATTTAAAAACGATAGTAAGGAAATATATGGGAAATTAATACCAAGTGTTCAAACTGCAAAAAAACAATCAATTGAAGAAATTGTAATTTCTAAATTTAAACCATTTTACGGAAAAACAGAAGAAGATATTCTTGAAATTCTAAAAATTGAAATCAATACAAAAGCAAAAAGTTTTCACGCAAACTTAACAAAAGCAATTCTAGGTATTTCAATAGACAAAGAAATAGAAGAGTTTGAAAAAGCCGAAATTATTGTAAAAACTGTTCGTCTAAAAGAAAATGATTTGCCAAAAGAAGATATTTCATTTCCAACTTTCAAATATGAAGAAATTGTAAATCAAGATTGGGAAAACTCTGATTTCAAAGAAATTTTAGAACATAAATTCCTTTTTGTTTTCTTTCAATTTGAGAACAAAAAACTTGTTTTAAGAAAAGTGAAATTCTGGAATATGCTATATCTAGACTTAATCGAAGTTGAGAAAGTTTGGACAAAAACACAACAAATTGTAGCGAAAGGCGAAATTGTGAAAGAAATAAAAACTAATAAAAATGGCAAGGAAATTCGTTTCACAAACTTTCCTAACAAAAAATTCAGTTCTATTTCTCACGTTCGTCCACACGCAATAAATGCTTTGGATACTTATCCTTTGCCTAAAAAAGACAAATTAACAAAGTTGAGTGAATACACTAAACATTGTTTTTGGCTAAATAATAGCTATGTGAAAAACGAAATTTATCTGAAATAATAAAGGTGCTACTATTAACGGTGATTTTAGTTAATTTGGATTTTATGCTTAATTTAAATTTGTTTTGTGATTGTAAAATCTATTTTTGAAAGAATTTAGGTCTTGCTTAAAGGATTTCAAAAGAAAACTCAAAAAAACCCAAGAACGAAATAGAATTAACAGCGCAACTTAAAAAACAATACTTCGATGAAAAAGACGCCTAAAAATTTAACTTCCTTTGTTGATCACTTAGACAAACAATATGGAAAACGCGGAACAGCATCGCGTGAACAATATGAAGAAGGTTTTGAAACATTTAAACTCGGCGTAATGATACAAGAACTTCGCAAAGCGCAAGGTTTAACCCAAGAACAACTTGCAGAAAAGTGCGGGACAACCAAAACCTATATTTCTCGTATTGAAAATAACGCAAGTGATATTAGACTTTCTACGCTGATGAGAATTATCCGTGAAGGTTTTGGAAGAAATTTAAAGTTAAGTGTTGATATTTAGAATTTAGTAAATCTAATCAAAATATGTTGCTAAAAATAAGCACTTTTTAACTCACCAAAAATAGCGTCAAAATTTACAACATACTCAAAATGCGATGGTAATCATCTTTGTTATTTACAAAATCCATTTCAGAAACATCAATAATTAAAGTGTTAATAAGATTTTCTGATTGTATAAAATTGGCATAACCTTTATGAATTTTATCTAAATACTTACCGCTGATATTTTGCTCGTAGGTACGTCCGCGGTTTTTGATATTTTCTAACAATCGGTCGGTATTTTGGTAGAGATAGATGTACAAATCGGGTTTAGTAATTTCTTTGTACATCACATCAAATATTTTTCGATACAAAAAAAACTCTTCTGTTTGTAACGTTACTTGTGCAAAAATGAGCGATTTAAAAATGTAATAATCAGAAACGATAAAATTTTTAAACAAATCAAATTGGGCTAAATCATCTGATAATTGCTGATAACGATCGGCCAAAAAACTCATCTCTAACGGAAAAGCAAAGCGCTCATTATCTTCATAAAATTTAGGTAAAAACGGATTGTCAGCAAAGCGTTCCAACACCATTTTAGCGTTAAAATCTTGCGCAATTAAATTGGCTAACGAAGTTTTTCCTGCACCAATATTACCTTCAATAGCAATATAATTATACTTTTCGTGTAAAGGAATTGGCCTGTTTAATTTAAGTTCTGTTTTTTCAACTAAAGAATTATCAACACAATCAATGATACATTCTGAAATAGATTTTTTGGTAATTGGATGAATGCAATTGGGCGCAATTTCTGCCAAGGGCTCTAACACAAATTTTCGGTTTAACATTTTTGGATGCGGAACTACCAAATTATGAGTGTTAATAACTTCATTGTCAATTAAAAGGATGTCAATATCAATAACGCGTGAAGCAAAACCACCTTGTAAAGGTCTAATTCTGCCCACTAGGTATTCAATTTCCAGCACCTCTTTAATAAGCAATTGTGGCGTAAAATCTGAAGTAAGTGATACACAAATATTCAAGAAATAATCACCAATAAAACCCCAAGAATCGGTTTTATAAGTAGCAGAAATATTTTCTACGGTACCTATGCGCATGCCAATCAAGTTGATAGCTTTTTGGAGATATTCCAATCGGTTGCCCTGATTGCTGCCTAAGGATAAATAAATGGTTTTTACTTTGCTCATAATTGATATTTACAAAGAAAATAAATGTTATCTTTAATACAGTATATTTGTAAATCATTTTATAAACAATTTTCATATGAACTTTTTGAAAAACATTCTATCAACTATTTTAGGCGTTTTTATCGCATTCGGAATTTTCTTTTTTTTATTGATAATCATCGCTTCTGTGTTTCAAACCGAAGAAGAAATTGAAGTGAAAAGTCAATCTGTTTTAAAAGTCACGTTTGATGATAGCACTTTAAAAGATTATGCACCAAAAGATGATAGCGCTTTAGGAATCTTGTTTGAAATGGATCCGAAAAATTTAGGTTTAGATCAGGTATTAAATGCCATTGAAAACGCCAAAACCGACAGTAATATTGAAGGAATTAGCATTGAAATGACTTTTTTAAATGCCGGAATAGCACAAACACAAGCCATCCGCAGAAAATTACAAGAATTTAAAGAAACTGGGAAATTTGTAACTGCTTATGCCGATTTTTATGACCAAAAAAATTATTACCTCAGTTCTGTTGCCGATTCAGTTTTTATCAATCCTTTAGGAATGGTAGAATTTAGAGGTTTAAGTACCGAAGTTTTGTATTACAAAGATTTTGAAGATAAATATGGCGTAAAAATGGAAGTGGTGCGACACGGAAAATACAAAAGTGCCGCAGAACCTTTTCTTTACAATAAAATGAGTGAAGAAAATAGAACCCAAATAAAATCATTTTTAACGGCAATTTGGGGTGATATGCTTCTTGAAATCGCCGTTAATAGAAATAAAACCGTAGATGAACTCAATATTTTAGCCGATAATTTAGGAGGTAGAAGTGCTGATTTAGCATCGAAAAACGGATTGGTAGATCAAATTGCTTACCAAGATGAATATACCTCTTTTTTAAAACGAAATATTGAAATTGCTGACGATAAATCCTTAAATGTCATTACTTTAAAAGATTACATCAAAGCTGGTAAAGGCAGAAAAACAAGTACTGCAACCGATAAAATTGCAATTATTTACGCACAAGGTGAAATTATTTACGGTAAAGGAAATGAAGAATATGTGGGACAAGAAATGATGATTAAATCCATACAAAAAGCTGCCAAAGATAAAAATGTAAAAGCGATAGTGTTGCGCGTAAATTCACCCGGAGGCGTTGCTTTAACTGCTGATATGATTTGGCGCGAGTTAGAATTGGCCAAAAAAGAAAAGCCAATCGTAGTTTCTATGGGAAATTTAGCAGCATCGGGTGGTTATTATATTGCGTGTAATGCCAATAAAATTTTTGCCGAACCAACCACTATTACAGGTTCTATCGGTGTATTCGGACTTATACCCAATGTGCACAAATTCTCTGAAAAAATCGGAATTAATGCCGAACAAGTGGCTACAAACAAATCTCCAAATTACAGTTTATTTGAACCTATGACTGATGATTTTTACAATGTTACCCAAGAATCCATAGAAATTATTTACAATACTTTTCTAAACCGCGTATCGGCTGGTAGAAATATGAGTGTAGAGAAAGTTGATGCCATTGCGCAAGGTCGCGTTTGGTCTGGCACTGAAGCCCTAAAAAATGGTTTGATTGATGAATTGGGAAGCATGGAAGATGCTATAAAATATGCCGCATTGATTTCTAAAACAACCGATTATAAAACCGTAAATTATCCGCAGTTTAAAAAAGAATTGAAAGATGCTTTTGATTTGATGCCTTTTATGAAGATGTCTAAAATAAATATGTTAAAAGAAGAATTAGGCGATGCACAATACAAACTTTATGAAACCATGCAACAAATGTCTAAATTAGAAGGTGTACAAGCAAGATTGCCTTATGTGATGGAGATTAAGTAGCAGTAAGCAGTAAGCAATAAGCAGTAAGCAATAAGCAGTAAGCAGTTCAACAATTAACCGATTAAACAGTTAACCGATTAAACAATAAGCAATAAGCTTTAGGCAGTAAACAGTTAAACAATTCAACAATTAACCGATTAAACAGTTAAACTTTAAACAAAAAAAACTTTAAACAAAATTATTATGGTCAATAAACTAGTTAGTTATTTTTTACAAGGATTGCTTTATATAGCGCCAATTACAATTCTTATTTATATTGTTTTTGGCATATTTACTTTCATGGATGGCATTTTGCAAAATTTGTTGATTGATTTATTTGGCATAAAAATTCCGGGATTAGGATTGCTGATATTGGTGTTATTTATCATTTTTATCGGATTTATAGGGAAAACCATTATTGCCGATCCGTTAAAAAAGTTGTTTAAAAATATCATCGAAAAAGTTCCTTTTTTAAAATTTATTTATGCCGCTTTTGATGATTTAGTAGCCGTTTTTGTAGGGAAAGACAAAAAATTTAACAAACCGGTTTTGGTTAAAATAAATAGAGATTCTGATATAGAAAAATTGGGATTTGTAACCGAAGAACATTTAGATTTTCTACCCGAAAATGACAAAGTAGCTGTTTATTTTCCGCATTCGTATAACTTTTCGGGCGAATTGTTTATAGTGCCAAAATCACAAGTTAAACCAATTGAGGTAAAATCAAGCGAGTTGATGAAATTTATCGTTTCTGGTGGCGTAACTGGAATCTCGAAAGAAAAAGAAACGGAATAGACACTAGCAACGATACCCGAATTTTCGCAGAAAACCCACTGGTTTTGTCATGCTGAATTTCGATGAAATCGGAAGAAGCATCTCTGAAATTAAAGTCTCTTTAACGCTAACGTTTTTAGCAACAATTCTAAATTTACAAAAGATTCTTCATCTATTAAATCAATATTAATAACCAATTTTTCTTTTTCAGTTATTAAAGTTAAATCGCCCGCAAACTTTTTAATTAGAATGATATCTGCTAAATGAATTTTTTTTGGAAACAGCGTATTTTTAGTTAATATGCCATTTTCAATGCTTAAATATTGTTTTTGTTTTTCAAATAGGTAGGTTGCTAAACCTATGAAGCCAATAAGAAAATAACCATAGAAAAAAATACTAGGATTGTCATCCAATAAAATAGCTGCTAATCCCAACAAAGGAAAACCTATTCCGAAAATAAGTCTAGATTTAAGATATTTCTTTTTATAGCGAATGATCATTTTCTAAAAAATTGATTTTAAATATACGAAAATTTAGTATACAATTAAAAAATTGCATTATCAAAAAAAAATATTCTTCAAGTTTAATATTTCATAATAAAAACATAATTATACAACTTCAAATATGATGGTGTAATAATTATTAAGATTTTTGCAGAAAAAATAGATTATCATGAGTTTAAAAGGACATAAATTTCAGCAAATTGATATGATTATCACCAATTGGATGGCCAATAAAGGGATATTCTTATTACGCATCAGCATTGGTATTATTTTTTTATGGTTTGGGGCATTAAAATTCTTCCCATCTTTGAGTCCGGCAGAAGGTTTGGCTACTGACACCATTAAGCTACTTACCTTCAATTTAATTCCTGGTCAAGTAATTATGTTTGGTTTGGCTTTTTGGGAGACGCTAATTGGCGTAGGTTTAATTTTTAATAAATTTATGCGAGAGACTTTATTATTGCTTTACCTGCAAATGCTAGGAACGCTTTCTCCAATATTTTTGTTTCCGGCAGAAGTTTTCACTCAATTTCCCTATGCACTTACACTCGAAGGACAATATATATTTAAAAACTTGGTGATAATCAGCGCTAGTATTGTGATAGGCGCCACAGTGCGAGGTGGTAGAATTGTAGCAGAAAGCGACAAGCTCAATAATCAATAATCACTCAAAACATTTATTTTAAATAATGAGAAATGAATAAAAATGTTGGTTTTTTTGTTTTTTAACTTTATAATATAATTGATAAAGATTCATCAGTTATTAAACCGAAAATTTTATACAAGTATTTTAAAAATTATTTGATATTATTGATTAAAATCTAAAATAGAAACCAACAACAACGCCCAACCAATAATTAATAACAATCCCCCAAGTGGTGTAATCGGTCCCAAAAAAGTGAGTTTTTTGTGCTTGGCAGCAGAAATTACCAATCCGTAAATACTGAATGAAAATAGCATAATTCCCAACATAAAACTTGAAACCATCAATTTTTGAATTGTTGTGTTGAGGTCAAAATTAAAACCGATTATCAATAAAATTAGGGCGTGATACATTTGATATTTCACCCCAGTTTCAAAGCTTTTTAATTGCTCATCAGACAAAATTTTCTTTAACAAATGGGCGCCAAAAGCACCAAAAATAACGGCTAATCCGCCTAAAATACTGGCAAAAACTAAGGTAAATTGTGTCATTTTAAAAATGGATTGATAAGTATTGTTGAAAATATAATCGAACTAATTTTTGTTTAAAAAATCTTGATAGGTTAATTGGGTCATTGCCTTTCCTAATAATTCTAAATTTTTATCGGGATTTCCTTCGGTAATAATATTTTTCTTAGCCACATAATCATAAACAACTGCGCCATTTTTGTTGATAATGCCAAATCCTTTGTTAAAAACATAATGCGCAAAATGATTTGAGGATGGTTTTAAAATATTATTTCCCCATTTAAAATCACTAGGGTCTGCACCTAAAAGTGAAAGCAAGGAATAGGCAAAATCAGATTGGGAACCAAAGTTAGATATGGTTGTGTTTTGTTGTGCTAAAGCACCGCCAAGCCATAGCATTGGTATGTGAAATCTTTTGGGTGAATTAAAACCTGCTTCATGTTGTGGTAACGGATGCCCGTGATCTGCTAAAATTATAATAAGCGTATTATCCCACCAAGCTTGTTTTTTAGCTTGGTCAATAAAATTTCCGATGGTTTTATCGGTATATGCAATTGCACTTCTAAATTTGTTTGCTTCGGTATCTTTTCCGAATTTATATTTTTCAGGAAATTCAAAGGGTTCATGACTAGAAAGCGTAAAAACGATGCTAAAAAATGGTTGAGTTTCTTTAATTCTATCCGCCAAAAATCGTTTCATTAAAATATGATCATGCACACCCCATTTTGAGTTCCAATCTTCATCATTAAATTGATCTCCATCAA
>CAMTWE010000056.1:0-4415 GCA_947085395.1 uncultured Bacteroidota bacterium
GGAGCGAACTGTTAGTGTTTCAGAAAAGCTAAATTGCTATACCACAAAAACCACTAAGTGATTTGCTGAGTCCGACAAAGTGAAGTCACAAAACAACTTGCAGAACTTGATGAAAAAAATCAAAAAGTACCACAAAGAAAATGGGGGATTTGTCAAGCAGTCTTAATATAAAAATTTTCACCCTCCATTATCAGTATGATGTATTTGTAATAGATACAGACTTTTAGCATCATTTAAACAATAAAATTGGATTCAAATTAAACTTTTATGAAAATATTAGTATCTTTATTTAGATTAAATAAATATATTGCTAAAATAAAACTAAAGAACATTTTTGATTCTTAATTAAACGTTTATGGAAACAAATGAGGTTTTGGAAAAATTACCAAAACATTTAATGAATCTGATAATTGAACAGCCCTATAATGAATATACTCCGCAAGATCATGCTGTATGGCGTTATGTGATGCGGCAAAATACGCACTATCTTCCCAAAGTATCACATGGTTCGTATATAAATGGTTTAGTGCAAACCGGTATTAGTGTTGATACAATTCCGCATATGTATGGAATGAACAGAATACTTCGAGAAATTGGTTGGGCAGCTGTTGCCGTTGACGGATTTATTCCTCCCGCAGCTTTTATGGAATTTCAGGCCTATAATGTATTGGTAATTGCGGCAGATATTCGACCTATTAATCAAATAGGATACACTCCAGCTCCAGACATTATTCATGAAGCCGCTGGTCATGCTCCAATTATTGCAGATGCTGAATATGCGCAATACCTAAAAAATATCGGATTTATTGGTGCTAAGGCATTTTCTTCAGCTATGGATTATCAGCTGTTTGAAGCCATTCGTTTGTTGTCTATTTTAAAAACCAATCCATATTCAACTTCTCAAAGTATTTTAGAAGTAACTATGGAAATTGAAAATTTGGAAAAAAAAATAGATAAATCATCTGAAATGAATCGGCTAAGAAACCTGCATTGGTGGACTGTAGAATATGGCTTAATAGGAGATTTGAAAAATCCTAAAATATATGGCGCCGGATTGTTATCATCTATCGATGAAAGTGTAAATTGTTTAAAAGAAAATGTAAAAAAAATTCCTTATACCATACAAACAGCCGATTATAGTTTTGATATTACCACCCAACAACCGCAACTTTTTGTAACGCCAGATTTTAAAACACTCAATAGCGTACTCGATGAATTTACAAAAACTTTGGCTTATAAAAGAGGTGGACTTTATGGCGTTAAACAGGCAATTGAATCTGAAAATGTTGCTACCCTTGTTTACAGTTCGGGCATACAAGTAAGTGGTGTTTTTTGTGAAGTAATTGAGCATATAGATACTCCTGCTTATATAAAAACAGTGGGCAAAACAAACTTATGTTTCAATAATATTGAAATTCCAGGACATACAATAGAACTGCATAAAGATGGATTTGGAGCTCCTTGTGGATTGCTTAAAAATCAAACAAAACCATTAGAAGATTTTAAGCAACAAGATCTTCAAAAGTATAATCTTGTTGAAGGAAAAAATGCCAGTTTAGAATTTGAATCGGGCGTTTCTGTAAAAGGCATACTTCAAAAAATAGTAATCAAAAAAGGAAAAATAATACTGCTTACTTTTTCAGATTGTTTGGTGATGCATCAACAAAAAATATTATTCAAACCTGCATGGGGTTTATACGATATGGCGGTTGGATGTGAAATAGTTTCGGCCTATTCTGGTGCTGCAAATCCTGAAGCTTATGGATTTCAATTCCCTAAATTTAAAGATAAAACCATCAAAATTGAACATAGCAAAGAAGCGCTAGAACTCCATAAATTATATTCTTTAGTTCGAAATGCTAGAGAAAAAGAAATAAATGAAGATGAACTAAGCAATCTCTGGAATACAATTAAAAAGAATTATTCGGATGAATGGCTTATTCAAATCGAATTATTAGAAATTCTGAAACATAAAGGGAGAAATGAAATAAGTGCATCTATTTTAAAAAACTTAGCGGCATTAAAATTAAAAAAGGAACTCAGAAAACTAATTGATGATGGATTGAAACTTTTAGAAATAGCACCGAGTATTGCTATCAATCCATAAAAAATATTGACTGTAAACACCAATTTCTTAGATGAAACTTTAAAAATATAATCTCATGCCACACTACAAAAAAATGGGAGAAATTCCCCGAAAAAGACATACCCAATTTCGCAAACCAAATGGTGAGTTATATGCAGAACAGTTGGTTTCTACCGAAGGATTTTCTGATAATTACTCATTGGTTTATCACCATTATCCGCCAACGCGTGTACTTAAAATTGACCCATCATTTTCTGTTGCGCCAGAAGTTGCTGTAGCTAAAAATATGCAACACAGAAGTTTTCAGGGTTTTAAAGTAAAGCCAGAAAGTGATTATATTAAAAGTCGCATTCCGGTTTTGGTTAACAATGATGTTTATATGAGTTTGGCGGCGCCATCAGCTTCTATGACCCAATATTTTTTTAAAAACTCTCAGGCATCTGAAATGATTTTTATTCATGAAGGAAGCGGCATTCTCCATACCATGTACGGTACACTTCTCTTTTCTTATGGCGATCATTTAATCATCCCAAGAGGCGTAATTTACAAGTTAGAATTTACAACCAATCAAAATAGATTGTTAATTATTGAATCTTTTGGGCCTTTTAGATTTCCAAAAAGATATGTCAACAATGCCGGCCAGTTAACAGAAGATGCTCCTTTTTGTGAAAGGGATATTCGGTCTCCAGAAAAATTAATTTCTTTTGATGAGGAAGGCGATTTTTTGGTGATGATTAAGCGCGATGATGAGATTTTTCCCTATCATTTTGCTTCACATCCTTTTGATCTTATTGGATGGGACGGATTTCATTACCCTTTTGCATTTTCAATTCATGATTTTGAACCCATAACTGGTAGGTTGCACATGCCACCTCCAATTCATCAAACTTTTGATGGCAATAAGTTTGTAACCTGTGCATTTGTGCCTAGGATGTACGATTATCATCCGCAAGCCATTCCAGCGCCTTATAACCATAGCAATGTAGATTCAGACGAAGTTTTGTATTATGTTGATGGCGATTTTATGAGTCGGAAAAATGTAGAAAAAGGTCAAATTACCTTGCATCCAACAGGAATTCCACATGGCCCACATCCGGGAACCGTTGAAAAAAGTATCGGAAAAAAAGAAACCAATGAACTGGCATTTATGCTAGACACTTTTAATCCGCTTAAAATCACCAAACAAGGTTTGGCAATAGAAGACAAAGATTATTATCAATCATGGATTGATTAACCAATTTTAAAATACTAAATTTATGAGTTCAGAACAAGATTTTTTACCCATTAACGGAACAGATTATGTGGAGTTTTACGTAGGAAATGCCCTACAAGCTGCACACTATTATATAAATGCATTCGGATTTCAACCATTGGCATATGCGGGTTTAGAAACCGGACTAAAAGACCGCACTTCCTATGTGCTTAAACAAGGGAAAATTGTATTTGTGTTAACTTCATCGTTGGTTGCTGATTCTCTCATTGCAGAGCATCAAAAATTACATGGAGACGGTGTTAAATTTATCGGATTATGGGTTGATGATGCGCGAAGCGCTTATAAGGAAACAATAAGTAGAGGTGCTAAGTCCTTTTCAGAACCTGTTGCTCACAAAGATGAACATGGCGAGGTAATAACGTCAGGCATTTATACGTATGGAGAAACCGTCCATTTATTTGTTGAGAGAAAAAATTATAAAGGAGTTTTCTTTCCTGGTTTTATAGAATGGAATCCTGTATATAAGAGACATGAAGTAGGACTTAAGTATGTGGATCATATGGTTGGAAATGTAGGGTGGAACGAAATGAATGTTTGGGCCAAATTCTATGAAAAAGTAATGGGTTTTACACAAATTGTTTCATTTGATGATAAAGATATTTCAACTGATTATACAGCATTGATGAGTAAGGTAATGTCTAATAGCAATGGACGAATTAAATTTCCTATAAATGAACCTGCCGAGGGTAGAAAGAAATCGCAGATTGAGGAATTTCTTGATTTTTATAATGGCCCCGGAGTTCAGCATGTCGCAATGGCAACCGATGATATTGTTTATACGGTTTCAGAATTAAAGAAACGTGGTGTTGAGTTTTTAAGTATCCCTAAAATCTATTATGACACAGTGCTCGAAAGAGTAGGTTCAATAGATGAAGAGTTGCTCATTTTAAAGGAATTAGGTATCTTAGTTGATCGAGATGATGAAGGATATTTATTACAAATTTTTACAAAACCTATACAAGACCGACCGACTGTTTTTTATGAAATAATTCAACGAAAAGGAGCAAAATCATTTGGAAAAGGGAACTTTAAAGCTCTTTTTGAAGCGATTGAAGA
>CAMTWE010000057.1:0-8928 GCA_947085395.1 uncultured Bacteroidota bacterium
GGTAATAACAAAAGGTTTGAAATCATGGCAACTAATAGTGTTATTGAAACCAATCCGCCTAAAGCAATGGTTCCGCCAAAGCTAGAAACGGTAAAAACTAGAAATCCGAAAAATAATACTATAGAGGTATAAAACATACTAATTCCGGCACTTCTGATGGCTGCATAAACCGATTTGTTAATTTTCCAATTGTTACTAACCAATTCTTGTCGGTATTTGGCTAAAAAGTGAATGGTATTATCTACAGAAATACCAAAAGCAATACTAAATACTAAAATGGTAGATGGTTTTATAGGGATTCCTATATAACCCATCAATCCAGCGGTAAATAAAAGCGGAAAAATATTGGGGATAATAGAGATAATAATCATTCTAAAAGAACGAAACATAAAAGCCATGAATAAGGAAATTAAAAAGATGGCTAAAGAAAGTGAAATGGTTAAATTATTTACCAAATAATTGGTTCCTTTTAAAAACACCAGTGCTTTACCGGTCATAATAACGCTAAAACGTTCTTTTGGAAATTCTTTATTGATGATTCCCCAAAGGCGTTCTTCAATTTTTTCCATTTTATCAGTACCAATATCTTTCATAAAAGTGGTAATTCTGATATATCTTCCGGTTGGATCAACAAAATTGTCGAGTCCGTTCATATCATTAGATGAATTTTTGATATAGGTTAAAATAAAATTCTTTTCTAAAGATGTTGGCAGTTGATAATACTTTGGATTTCCGTTGTAATAAGCTTGTTTAGAATATTTTACGGCATTTACAATGGAAATTGGTTTTGATAATTCTGGAATTTCATCAATTTCGTCTTGTAGTTTTTCAACTTTTTTAAGTGTTGAAAGTTTCATAACGCCATTTTTTTCTTTGGTATCTATCAAAATTTCGAGTGGCATGATGCCGCCAAATTCTTTTTCAAAGAAAAGGATGTCTTTAAAAAACGGTTTTCCTTTTGGCATATCTTCAATAATACTTCCAGAAATACGAATCATATAAATACCAATCATACTGATGATGATGAGTGAAGTAGTGGTAGCATAAATGGCAAAACGATGGTTTTTTACCATTTTTTCCATCCATGAAACAATTCCATCAATCCATTTACGCTCTAAATGTCTTAGGTGTTTTTGTTTTGGAATATTCATGAAGCTGTAAATAATTGGAATCAATAAAATTGACAGTAGAAAAATGGCCATGATATTGATGGTTGCAATTACCCCAAACTCTCTTAACAACTGACTGTTGGTAAACATAAAAGTTGCAAACCCAGAAGCTGTTGTTACATTGGTTAAAAAAGAGGCATTTCCTATTTTTGTAATTACACGTTGTAAAGATTTTGCCTGATTGCCATGAATTTTAATTTCTTGCTGGTATTTATTGATGAGAAAAATAGCATTGGGAACTCCAATTACGATTATTAATGGCGGAATAAGTGCTGTTAAAACTGTAATTTCATAACGCAACAATCCGATAAATCCAAATGCCCAAATAACGCCAATACTAACCACTAAAAAGGTGATTAAAGTGGCTCTATATGAACGGAAAAAGAAGAAGAAAATAAAAGATGTTACCAATAATGCGAGTCCGACAAACATACCCATTTCATCAATAATATTTTGAGAATTGAGTGTTCTGATATAAGGCATACCAGAAACATGTACTTTTAAACCAGATTCTTTCTCAAATTTTTCAATTAAAGGTATAAAGGTGTCAATAATAAAACGTTCTCTAATTTTAGTGTTAATAATATCTTTTTTAAGATACATGATGGTTCTAATAGTTCCCGTTTCTTTATTGTAAAGAAAATTATCGTAAAAAGGTAGGTTGTTAAAAACCTCTTTTTTAAATGCTTGTATTTCTTCAATGGTGTGTAAATCGCCTTTTATTAATGCTTGTGGTATAAATTTTTCTTGAGTTTCATCTTTTACCAATTTTTTAATATCAGCTAAAGCAACTGTTAATTCAACTTCATCATAGGTTTTAAGTTTATGAGAAAGTTGTGTCCAATGATTAAATTTTTCTGGCGTAAAAAGATGTGGGTCTTGAACCGCAAGAATTACAATATTTCCTTCTTCGCCAAAAATATTTAAAAAATGATTATAAGTAATGTTTACCTCATGATCTTTAGGAAGCAAGTTGGCTTCTGTATGCGTAAACTGCATGTATTTCATTTGCGATGCAAGAAATACAGTTACGGCAAATATGATGGTTAAAATAAAGTATCTTCTTGTAAGTATAAATCGTGCTATTCTGTTCCAAAAACCCATGCTATAATTTTTGTGCAAATGTACAAAATTTGGGTTAAGTGGTGATTTGATTAAAAGATTAAAAGATTAAATGTTCATAAAGTTAAAATGTTCATAAAGTTCGTAAAGTAGATGAATATTTTTTAATCATTTTCAAATTTTCAAATCATCCAATTCTCAAATTAGAGAGTTTAAATAAAAAAGCACTCTAAAAGTGCTTTTTTGTTTAAACTGTCATTATTTCTTTTTCTTTGATGACATAATATTCATCAACAATTTTGATATATTTATCGGTTAAAGTCTGAATATCAACTTCGGCATTTTTTTTCATATCTTCAGATGCTTCTGTTTTTTTAAGGTCATTCATTGCATTTCTTCTGTCATTTCGGATACCTATTTTAGTATCTTCTGCAGCAGCTTTGGCTTGTTTTGCCAAATCTTTACGACGTTCTTCTGTTAAAACCGGAACATTAATGATGATATTTTCGCCATTATTCATCGGATTAAATCCTAAATTGGCTATTAAAATGGCTTTTTCAATTTCTGGTATTAATTTTCTTTCCCAAGGTTGAACCAATAAAGTTCTGGCATCGGGTGTATTGATATTGGCAATTTGAGTAAGCGGCGTTAAAGTGCCATAATAATCAACTTTTACGCCCATTAACATGGCAGGTGAAGCTTTTCCTGCTCTAATGTTTTTAAATTCAACTTCTAAATGAGTAATGGCTTTACTCATTAATTCTTCGGTACTGTCAATAATAAAGTCTAGTTCTTCCATAAATGTAATTTAAAGTTCAAATTTAATAAAAAGAAATATATTTCTAATTTATCCTTGAACTGTAGTGCCAATATTTTCTCCAGAAACTACTTTTAGCAAGTTTCCTTTTTTATTCATATCAAATACAATAATCGGTAATTTATTTTCTTGACTTAAAGTAAATGCCGTTGTATCCATAATTTTTAAATTTTTAGAGATGGCATCCCTAAAAGACAAAGTATCGTATTTGGTGGCGTTTGAATCTTTTTCTGGGTCTGCAGTGTAAATTCCATCAACACGAGTTCCTTTTAAAATTGCATCAGCATTTATTTCTATAGCTCTAAGCACTGCAGCGGTATCGGTTGTAAAATACGGATTTCCTGTTCCGCCTCCAAAAATTACAACGCGTCCTTTTTCTAAATGGCGCACTGCGCGTCTTTTAATAAATGGTTCTGCAATTTGTTCCATTTTAATAGCAGTTTGCAGGCGGGTTTTAATGCCTTTATCTTCAATAGCGCTTTGAAGTGCTAATCCGTTGATGATAGTTGCTAACATTCCCATATAATCGGCCTGTACGCGATCAATGCCGTTTCCGGCACCAGCAACGCCTCTAAAAATATTTCCACCGCCAATTACGATGGCAATTTCTACCCCTTTTTCAATGAGTTCTTTTATTTCATCTGCGTATTCTGATAATCTTTTTGGGTCAATTCCGTATTGATTTTCGCCCATTAATGATTCGCCACTTAGTTTGAGTAAAATTCTTTTATATTTCATCCGTCAATATTATTTTTTTGGTCAGGTTTAATTTGCCTTTATTCATTTGAAATATTTATATTTTTAAAGATTTATTTCATAATGATGATTGAAAGTTTAACAAATATACTAATTCAGGTGAATGTAATAAAATAAAAAAACACCCAACATTTGCGGGTGTTTTTAAAATGGTATTTAAAAATAGCTTATCCTAAAGCTACTCTTTTATAACTAACAATAGTTACATCACCAATAGTTTTAACATATTGAGCAACACTTAATTTGTTGTCTTTGATAAAATCTTGGTTTACTAAAGTATTGTCTTTAAAGAAACGTTGTAATTTACCTTTGGCAATATTGTCTAACATTGCTTCTGCTTTTCCTTCTTGACGTAAGATGTCTTTTGCAATTTCAATTTCTTTATCGATAACTGATTGGTCAACAGATTCTTCATTAAGCGCAACCGGATTCATTGCAGCTGCTTGCATTGCAACATCTTTAGCAACCACATCTGCACCTTCTACATTTGCAGAAAGTCCAACTAAAGTTGAAATTTTATTACCTGCGTGTATATAGAAACCTACATAAGGAGCAGTTACTTTTTCAAAAGCACCAATTTCAACTTTTTCGCCAATTACACCAGTTTGCTCAATTAATTTTTCAGCTACGGTGATATTGTCAAATTTAGCATTTAAAAAATCTTCTTTTGTGTCGGCATTTAAAGCAATTGTTGCCAATTGATTTGCCAAAGCAACAAAATTATCATTTTTTGCAACGAAATCTGTTTCACAATTTAAAGAAATAATAACTCCAGTTGTTTTTGCCTCATTTACTTTAGCAATTACGGCACCTTCTGATGATTCTCTATCGGCTCTGTTAGCAGCAACTTTTTGTCCTTTTTTGCGAAGGATTTCAATTGCCAATTCAAAGTCGCCCTCAGCTTCTACCAATGCTTTTTTGCAATCCATCATTCCGGCACCTGTAGTCTGTCTTAATTTATTTACCTCTGCGGCTGTAATATTTGCCATCTTTTTAAATTTTAAATATTTTAAATTATTCTTCGATTTTGTTGTCTAAAGTGTCTTCAACTTCTTCTTCTGTTGCAACTATTTCATCAACTTCTTCTTCAATTACTTCTTCTTCAATTACTTTCACTTCTTTTTTAGGAGCTCTTTTTTCTGGTTTTTCAGTTTTAGTTTCTTTTGGCTCTTCTTTTCTATCAGATAAACCATCGGCAATAGCTTCTATAATGTAGCTTAAAACTTTTTCGATAGATTTTGAAGCGTCATCATTTGATGGAATTACATAATCAATTGGGCGTGGATCTGAGTTGGTATCTACCATTGCAAAGATTGGAATACTTAAATTCAACGCTTCTGCAACTGCAATATGCTCATTTTTAGTGTCAATCACAAAAATAGCACCTGGTAAACGGCTCATATCAACAATAGAACCTAAGTTTTTTTCTAACTTAGCTCTTAAACGATCTATTTGTAATTTTTCTCTTTTAGAAAGTTGCTCAAAAGAACCATCTTGTTTCATACGGTCAATTGATGACATTTTTTTAACAGCTTTACGAATGGTAACAAAATTGGTTAACATTCCACCTGGCCATCTTTCTGTAATATAAGGCATATTTACACTTGCTGCTTTTTCAGCAACAATGTCTTTAGCTTGTTTTTTGGTAGCTACAAAAAGAATTTTTCTACCAGAAGCAGCAATTTTTTTCAATGCTTCAGCAGCTTCTTCAATTTTAGCAGCAGTTTTGTAAAGGTCGATGATGTGAACGTCATTGCGTTCTGTGTAAATGTATGGAGCCATGTTTGGGTTCCATTTTCTGGTAAGGTGACCGAAGTGTACACCTGCATCCAGCAATTCTTTGATGTCGATTTTTGTCATTTTGTTGTTTAGTTTACGTTCCGTCGAGTTAGCAATAGGTAAGTAGTGATATAATCAGTCTTACCTATTTGGATGCTAAACTTTCATTCTTGTTATGGAATAACGACAATTTATTAATATGATATTCAATGATCTGTTTTAGAAAATTAGCTGTTTTTCAACAATATTTTCTGTATTAACGTTTAGAGAATTGGAATCTCTTACGCGCTTTTTTCTGACCGAATTTTTTACGTTCAACCATTCTTGGATCTCTTGTTAATAATCCTTCTGGTTTTAAAATCGCTCTAAAATCAGGGTTAATAGCAATTAATGCTCTAGAAACACCTAAACGAATTGCTTCTGCTTGTCCGGTAACGCCACCACCATAAACGTTTACTTTAATGTTATAATCGTTTTGAGTGTTGGTTAACACCAGTGGTTGCATTACTTTGTATTGTAAAGACGCTGTAGTTAAGTAGTTATTTAATTCTCTTTTATTGATAATTACACTACCTGTTCCTTTTGAAACATAAACACGCGCAACGGCTGTTTTTCTTCTACCTATTTTATGTACTACTTCCATTATCTTAAGTCGTTTAAGTTAATTAATTGAGGACTTTGAGCCGTTTGTTTGTGCTCTGCGCCTTCATATACATACAAATTTCTGAACAAAGCGCTTCCTAATTTGTTTTTAGGTAACATCCCTTTAACAGCTTTTTCAACTAAACGAGTAGCATCTTTTTGATGTACTTCAGTTGCTGTTAAGGTTCTTTGTCCACCTGGATATCCAGTGTGACGAACATAAATTTTGTCGTCCCATTTTTTTCCAGTAAGGTTGATTTTTTCAGCGTTTATTACGATAACGTTGTCACCGCAATCTACGTGAGGAGTGTAGTTGGTCTTGTATTTACCTCTTATAAGCATTGCTACTTTAGAAGCTAAACGACCCAATGAATGTCCGTCCGCATCAACAACCAACCATTCTTTATTAACGGTATTTTTGTTTGCTGATACTGTTTTGTAACTTAATGTGCTCACACTATTAGTTTTTGTACTTGATTAAACAATAATTTTTTCCCTTCAATAAGGTTTGCAAAGGTAAAATTATTTATCGATTTAGCAAACTGGTTTTTAAGTCTAATTCGTTAAAATTTAGTGGACTTATAGATTTTGGTATCAGGTATCAAGTAGCTAGTAACTAGAATTATTGTTAAGATATTTAAATTCAGAAAGTTGACTGCGAAAATAATAGCAGAAATCAAGTGTTTAGTATCAGCAAAGTCAAACTGTCAGAATCATTCAATTTTAATTATCCATTATCCGTTGTTAACTATCCATTATCTAAGTATTCTTTAAGTCGTTGTTTGATAAAATAATTCCAACCACCAACACAACTTTCTCTTGCAAATTCGGGGATATCTTGCGGAAAACTTTCCAATCCCTCATTGGTGAGCACTAATTTTGTTTGATGGTTTTCTTCAATCAATTCAAAAGTAACTGTTCCTTCTCCGTTAATATTTTCGTATTTCCAACTATATACAATCTTTTTATTTGGGACGACTTCGATAATTTTCCATCGATGCAGAAAATCCCTACTCGGAGCTTTTACATTGAATTGGGTTTCAAATCCGATTAATGGTTTAAACGATGGAATATTGTCAAAAAACCATTGTTTCATTGGGTCTAATTGTGTGATGGCATTCCAAACGGTTTCAATTTTTTGAATAAAATAATGTTCTACAATGATAGGTTTCATCAATTTGTGTTTTAACTTCCGCTGAAAACTATTCCAAAAACACCAACAGCAAGTTCTGCCCAAATAATTAAAAATCCTAGTAAAATAACAATACATAAGGCAATTTTGTGTTTGGTTTTCGTTACTTTTCTTATGACAAACTCACACAATAGGCCAGTAATTAGTAACAAAATTCCCATAACTACAAAATCGAAAATAGTCCAATTAATTTCATTGGTAAACTGCATTGCGATCAAAGGAATTAGCAGTAATATTGAAACTATTACTAAAATGATATATAAACTTTTGTTTTTCATAATAGGTTTTTTTAGTAAAACATTGTTGCTAAGGTATTAAATTGGATTGTTTGGATGCTAGATTACTAAATTTATTATTTTTTTACAACTAATTTTCCTGCAAAGTAAGCCATTGGAAAATAAGCGCCCAATAAGTCTAAAACCGTAAACCAAGTTGGTGATGGAAGCATGAAAACACTGGCAATTCCACCCAGCAAGAAAAAGGCGCCAATTCCTAAAGCAACTTTCATTTTATGATTGGCAGCAATTAACGCAGCCATAAATGCACCTGCAAAAGTGCCAAGTGCATGGGCTAAAAATGGGAAAATAAAATGTTTGGGTTGAAATAAATGCATGGCTGCTTTTAACCCTTCGGTAGTGGTAACATTTGCTCCATCTGGTGGTGGAATAATAGAACCACTAATTGTAATAAGTCCCATATTTACGACACTACCAAAGAGAATTCCCGCAATAATTGCTAAAATATTTTTGATAATTGAATTCATAATTGGTAAATTTTATATTTTAATGCTGAAATTATGTTTGAAATTTAAAAATAGTAAAAAAAATCAATTAATGCGCTTCTAACCAATCATTTCCAGTACCAACATCAACAATGAGCGGAAAACTCAACTGATACGCATTTTCCATCAGTTGTTTTATCATTGGTATCAAAATTTCTTGCTCCTCTTTATGGATGTCAAAAACCAATTCATCATGTACTTGCAATAACATTTTTGATTTAAATTGATGCTCTTTTAGATAATCGTAAATATGAATCATTGCAATTTTAATGATATCTGCGGCGCTTCCTTGGATGGGTGCATTAACCGCATTTCGTTCATCGCCCGCTCTCACCACACTGTTTTGCGAGTTGATATTGTGCAAATAGCGTCTTCGACCTAAAAGCGTTTCAACAAAACCATGTTCACGGGCAAAAGCAATTTGCTTATCTATAAATGATTTTAAGGTTGGATAGGTTTTAAAATAAGTATCAATTAATTCTTTTGATTCTGTTCGTGTTAAATCTGTTTGCTGACTTAAACCAAACGATGAAACGCCGTAAATAATTCCGAAATTAACCGTTTTAGCATTGCTTCTTTGTTCTTTGGTAACTTCATTTAACGGCACATTAAATACTTTTGATGCCGTTGATTTATGAATATCTTCTCCGTTTTTAAAGGCCTGAACCATCGTTGGATCGCCACTCATATCAGCAATTAATCGAAGTTCAATTTGAGAATAATCGGCAGA
>CAMTWE010000058.1:0-1974 GCA_947085395.1 uncultured Bacteroidota bacterium
ATGATGTCTTTTCCGTCATAATTATAATGAATCTGTGGATTTACATTTTCTCCACTAAAATCTGGACTGGTATCAATATGAGCGATAAATCCGATGGTTGGAACTTCATAATCAACATTAGACGGTAAAGTAGCCATCACATAACATTGATGATCAATAGTTACGTTTGTGAGCCCAATTTCTTGCAGTTCTTTCACCAATAAATGACCTAAATTCCATTGTTTTTCGGTACTTGGAAAAGCAGGATTTTCTGGATCAGATTGGGTATCAATAGTAATATATTTTACAAATCGATCAATTATATGTTGCATAATTTTAAATTTTGTTCAAAAGTACTACTTTGAATAAATAATAGAAAGAAAATTGAAAAAGGATTTAGGTAGATAATTAGACAAATGAATAAAAAGACTGAAGATAAAAGACGAATATATTGAAAATTAGAATGTTATATTTTTTATTCAAATAAAAGAATAAAGACAATAGATTAACAACGCTAAAATAAAAACAGTATTTTAACGAATTTGCAATAAATCAGTATAATGTATGGCTTCGCAAATTCTTTCTTCAATTAATTGATCGCCATAAATTTCAATTTTTATATCAAAAAATGAAGTCTCATTTAAAGGTTTAATAAGTTGAATTTGATGGTAAGGAAACTGATTTTTAATTCCTTTTGAAAATATATAATAGGAGGTAAGCGCTTTATTAACAAATTGTTTATCACTAATAATTGTTAATCCATCGGTTGTTAATTCTTGTTTAATTTTCTTTTTAAACTCATCATTTAATAAAAGCAATCCATTTTTATTAGAAAAGTTTAAAATATAGGTTGATGTTAAAGGTTTTATGGTATCTGCAACATAAATATCCGATTGATTTTCATCAAAATAATAAGATATTTTCCAATGATTTGGGATGGATATTGAATAGTTTTTATGGATATCGGCAATCGTTTTAAGTTCAGAAGTAGAAATCTTTTGCTTACAATTAAAAGCAGTAGCTAATTCGCTTTTTTGATGACAACTACTTAAAAAAGTGATTATCATCAAAAAAGTGAATACATTTTTTATCATAAATGGTTTACAATTATTGCTTAAATATTTTATCAAAAGGGATATTTTTTTGAATATACATATGATCACCAAAAGGCATTTCTAATTTTGAGTTATGAATTTCTGGAAGTATTTGCATTTTTGAGATATCTGTATAGCGATTTCCGTTGATTATAAAACTAATAGTTCTGGCTAATAAAGGTTCGTTGACATCGCCTAAAATACCCATATTAGAAAAATCTTCTGGTAAATTTACATCAGGTGCAAATCCGCTTGGACTATTTTCGCCTAACTTATTTTTTTCTTGTAAAACAATGGGTTGCATGGCCCATTTATGATTTGGATTGGCGCCAGTTCTGGTAAAATTTTTAGAATCATATAAGGTAACAGAAGCCGTATATTTTCCGCTGGTGGTTCGTCCAACAGATTTTACGGCGATGTATGGTTTTAATCCGTTAATAACCAACTCACTAGCAGATGCTGAACTAGCAGTAGTGATAACAAATAATCTGTTAAAATTTAAATGATTGAGCGCTGTTCCGTCTGTCATTTTATCGGTAAAATTATTCAATAAACTTGTTGGATTTTCTGTTTCAAAGTAATACTGAATTTTTGCATTCCAATATTCTTTGGTGAATAATTGACCTTTAAATTGCCCGGTTATCATACTTGATAAATACACGGCACTTTGAACGGAACCGCCAGAATTGTAACGTAAATCTAGAATTAGCTCATTAATTCCGGCTGTTTTAAGTTGTAAAATAGCATTGTTTAATTGTTTATCAAAATCTCTGGTAAACGCATTGTACATTAAATAACCAATTTTTCTACCACTTACATCAAAAGTTTTGGTAATAAAAACCGGATTTTCTTGCAATTGCGTTTTATTAAGTAAAACAGTGGTTGTACCTTGTGTTAATAC
>CAMTWE010000059.1:0-8220 GCA_947085395.1 uncultured Bacteroidota bacterium
CACGGAAAAACAACCATCACTTCTATGATTTTACATGTGATGAATTATCACCAAAAACCAGTAGATTTTATGGTAGGAGCACAGTTAGAGGGTTTTGAAACGATGGTTCATCTTACCGAAGAAAATGAATTTATAGTGTTGGAAGGTGATGAATATTTAACTTCACCCATTGATTTGCGCCCGAAATTTCATTTATACAAACCCAATATTGCACTGTTGAGTGGCATTGCTTGGGATCATATCAATGTATTTCCCACTTTTGAAAATTATGTTGCGCAGTTTGATATTTTTATCGAAAGTATAACGGCTGGTGGCGCTTTAATTTACAATGAAGAAGATGAAGAAATTGTGAAGTTGGTGAATCAATCTAACCACACCATTAAAAAATTTCCTTATAAAACGCCTTCTTATTCCATTGAAAAATCTACCACAATTTTAGAAACGAGTTTAGGTAAAATTTCATTAGCCATTTTTGGGCATCATAATTTGCAAAATTTAGAAGGCGCCAAATGGATTTGTTTGCACATGGGAATTGGAGAAGAAGATTTTTACGAAGCCATTTCCTCTTTTAAAGGTGCCAGTAAAAGATTGGAAAAACTGCATGAAACTAATAAAAATGTTTTGTTTAAAGATTTTGCACATTCGCCATCCAAAGTAACAGCAACTACACAAGCTGTTAAAGAGCAATACGCTCAAAAACAATTAATTGCTTGTTTAGAATTGCATACTTATAGCAGTTTAAATGCCGATTTTTTAAAAGAATATGAAAATGCTTTAAACAGTGCAGATGTTGCAATAGTCTATTATTCTCCAGATGCTGTGGCTATAAAACGCTTAGAATCGATTACAGAAAATCAAATTAAAGAAGCATTTAAACGCGATGATTTAGTGGTTTTTACCAATCCGGTTGATTTTAAAAAACATTTATTTTCTTTGGATATTAACAATTCTGCTTTATTGATGATGAGTTCTGGTAATTACGGAAATTTAGATTTTGAGGAATTAAAAGAAAAAATGAAAGTCTAATTTTTTTTCCAAAAATAAGGCGTAAATAAAACCAAAACGGTAAATAGTTCTAAACGACCAATTAACATCAAAAAAGAACTAAATAATTTTGCATGATCAGATAAATGCGCATAATTATTTACCGGACTTACACTGCCCAGTGCGGGTCCAACATTGCTGAGCGATGAAGCTGCTGCACTCATGGCAGAGATAAAATCCAATCCAAAGAAAGTAAGCACGATAGATCCTAAAATAAAAATTAGCATGTACAGTACAAAAAAGGAAAGGATATTAAAAACAATATGTTGATGTACTGATTTTCCATCATAACGAACTCTAATAATAGCGTTTGGATGTAACAATTTCTTAATTTCTAGCAAACTATTTTTGATGATAATTAAATATCGAACAATTTTCATTCCACCGGCAGTAGAACCAGCAGACCCGCCAATTAGAAATAATGAAAAGATGAGAATGGTAGCCAAAGAATTCCACATGGTATAATCGGCACTTACAAATCCAGTAGTTGTTAAAATGGCGACAACTTGAAATAGCGCATGCCTAATGGCACTTTCAATTTCGCCAAAAGGTTTTGGGTCTATTATGCTTGTTTTTAATGTTGGATCTTGAAAAAATAGTATCAAAATAGTGACTAAAATTGAAATACTGATGATTCCAAATAAGTAAAATTTGAATTCTTCATTGCTAAATACTTTGCTAAATTTCCCTTTCAGCATAAAATAGGTCAACACAAAATTGGTGCCTGCAATAAACATAAAGAAAGTAACAATGTATTGTATTAAAGGCATATGATTCCAATACGCTAAACTGGCATTTTTAGTTGAAAATCCACCCGTACTCATGGTTGCCATGGCGTGATTTATAGCATCAAACCAAGTCATCCCCGCTAATTTTAACAGGAAAAATTCTGCCATCGTCAATCCGAAATATATCAGCCACAAACGTTTGGCGGTTTCTGTAATTCTTGGGTGTAATTTATCGGCAGAAAAACCAGGAGCTTCTGCCATAAATAACTGCATTCCTCCAATTCCTAATAAAGGTAAAATAGCGATGGTGAGTACAATAATTCCCATGCCGCCAATCCAATGGGTAGCACTTCTCCAAAATAAAATTCCTTTAGGTAATGCTTCAATATTGTTAACAATGGAGGCGCCCGTTGTTGAATAACCAGACATGGTTTCAAAAAAAGCATCGGTAAAAGTATGAATAGAATTGGATAATAAATAAGGTAAGGTTCCGGTTAAAGCCAGTAAAACCCATCCAAAAGTAACAATTACATAACCTTCTTTTTTGCCTAAATTTTTGGATGCATTTCTGTTGAAAAACCAGAGTAAAAAGCCCAAAAAAATGGTCAGAATACCTGCAGTTAATATGCCGTTGGCAGCTTTTTCTTGATGGTACAAACTAAATGGCACGGCAAAAAGCATAAAAAGTCCGTTTAGCATGATTGTTAAGCCGAGTATGCTTAAAATAATTTTAAAATTTAGACGCTTCATGGGTTATTTAAACAATTTTTCTAAATCTGGAATGGCTTCTGGAAGACAGAAAACAATGACTTTATCATTTACTTGTAGTTGAAAATCACCAAAAGTCATCATGGGTTTTCCATTTCTGATAGCGCCGCCAAAAACTGCTTTATTGGTTATAGCTAGGTCTTTAATTTGTTTATGAGTGATGATTGAACTGCTGTTAACTTCAAATTCAAGAATTTCGGCATCAATATTATGTAAGTTAGCCAATGCCAAAACTTTACCTTGTCTAATGTGTTTAAAAATACTACTGGCTGCTAGTAATTTTTTATTGATAAGCGTGTCAATTCCGATGTTTTGAGAAATGTGGATATATTCCATATTTTCTACCAAAGCAATGGTTTTTTTAACCCCTTTAGATTTTGCAACTAAGCTAGAAATGATATTGGTTTCAGAGTTTCCAGTAACGGCAATAAACACATCCATTTCTGCAATATTTTCTTCTTCTAGCAAATCAACATTTCTACCATCGCCCCGAATTACTAGAACATTGGGGAGTTTTTCTGCCAGTTCAAAAGCCCGTTCTTTTTTAATTTCAATGAGTTTTACATTAAAATTTTCTGAACTAAAATTTCGAGCAGATTTTTCGCCAATTCTACTGCCCCCTAAAATCATAATATCTTTAATTTTATGATGTTCTTTTCCAATCAATTTATGTAATTTTTGATGACTGTTAGCAGTGGTTGAAAAATATACCTGATCAAATTTATTAAAAATGGTATTTCCTCTGGGGATAATAGTTTCTTTGGTTGTACTAGATTTTATGGCAATGGTGATAAAATCAATATCAGAAAATTGGTTTTTTGCTTCTTGCACTGATAAATTGATTAGCGGAGAAGTCTCACTTAAAACGCCTCCTAAAATAAATAAAGAACCATTTTCAAATTCAATAGTATCATTAAAAGCCGATTGACGAACCAGCATTTTAAGTTCATTGGCGGCCAATTCTTCGGGTGAAATAACAGAGTCAATGCCCAATTCTACAAAATCTATGACATCATTTTTCAAAAATTCTGGATTGGTGATGCGGGCAATTGTTTTTTTGGCACCTAATTTTTTTCCTAAAATAGCAATTGTGAAATTAATTTCGGGCGATTCTGTAACGGCTAAAAGAATATCTGCCTGATGAATCTTATTGTCAATTAATAGTTGCGGTGAAGTTGCATCGCCTTTAATTGTAATTACGTCTAAATGAGCACTTACATAACTTAATTTTTCGGCACTTTTGTCTATGATGTAGATATCTTGTGACTCATAAGACAATAATTTAGCTAAATGGAACCCAACATCTCCTGCACCTGCAATGATAATTTTCATTTTTATGTTTTTTATTTCTTAATTAGGTCAGTGGAAATTCAACAATTAAAAAGCTGTTTAATAGCAAGGTTTTAACAAAAAACTATTTCTGAATTGAATAATTTAATGCAAATATAAAATAGTTTTAACTATAATTTATAAATTTGAGAAAAATTGCTTTTTATGAATTATCCAAAAAACTCCTTTTCAATCAAATCATGGGCAGAAGATGACCGTCCGCGCGAGAAATTACTTT
This sequence comes from uncultured Bacteroidota bacterium, assembly GCA_947085395.1. Lineage (GTDB taxonomy): Bacteria > Bacteroidota > Bacteroidia > Flavobacteriales > Flavobacteriaceae > JAGXRT01. Next base: position 4,108 of record CAMTWE010000059.1, read on the forward strand.
CCAAAGGTAAACAAGCCCTTTCTGATGCAGAACTCATCGCTATTTTAATTGGATCTGGCTCTAGAGCTGAAAGCGCTGTTGAATTGTCTAAACGCATTTTAGCAAGCATCAACAATAATTTAAATGCTTTAGGGAAATTAACGGTGGCAGATTTAATTAAATTTAAAGGAATTGGCGATGCAAAGGCCATTTCAATCATCACCGCATTAGAATTAGGAAGAAGAAGACGTTTGGAAGAAGCGTTAGAATTGCCTAAAATTACAGGAAGTAAAGCTATTTTTGAAATTATGCAACCTTTAATTGGTGAAATTACTACCGAAGAATTTTGGATTGTGTACTTAAATAATTCTAACAAAGTGTTGTATAAGAGTAAGTTAAGCTCTGGCGGATTGACAGGAACAGTGGTAGATGTTCGCTTGGTTTTTAAAAAAGCGGTAGAGCTTAATTCAACCGCCATTATTTTATGTCACAATCATCCGTCTGGAAATTTAAAACCCAGCGATGCTGATATTCAACTCACCAAAAAAATGAAATTGGGAGGCGAAACTTTGGATGTTAAGGTGTTAGACCATATTATTATTACCGAAAAATCATATTTTAGTTTTGCAGATGAGGGTTTGATGTAAGCTAAAATTAATTGCTTATAAATTTCAATAAATCAACAAATTTTACAACCTTTGAAAGTAAATTATAAAAAAGGTAATTATAGTTATGCTTTTAATTTATACCCATAAAATTACGCCGCGTGTTTCTTATATTTTTAAGCATATTTTTATGCGGATGTTACATATTCCTATTGAATTTACCACCAAAATAGAAGAATTTATACCGTATAAAGGAGCTAAAATTTCGTATGTTGATAAACCTATTTTAGACGAAATTTCTATCAAACCACATTCGCTTTTATTTGAACAAGGCGTTAGTAATATTGACATTCATGTTGGTAATTGGGATGAGGTTCCTTGTTTTTTTCTGACGGATATAAAACGGATGATTCCTTTTGATATTTTTGCGGCTAGTTTTTACCTTATCAGCCGTTATGAAGAATATTTACCCCATGTTTTAGACCAACATTTGCGGTTTTCTGGCGTTGATAGTTTGGCGCAAAAACATCATTTTTTAGAAAAACCTGTAATTGATATTTGGGCTTTAAAACTCTTAAATATTCTCAAAACCAGTTATCCAAATTTAATTTATCAGGAAAGAACATTCAAGTATTTATCAACCATTGATGTAGATTTAGCATTTTCATTAAAACACAAAGGTGTTATTAGGTCTTTTCTCGGATTTTTTAAAGATTTTATGAATTTCAATTTTCAAAATATCAAAGCCAGAACTTTGGTGTTGTTAAACCTTCAAAAAGATCCTTTTAATACATTTGATCAACTGCAAGAAATACAGGAAAAATATCAAATTAACACTCATTTTTTCTTTTTGTTGGCAGATTATACCACTTTTGATACCAATAACTCTGTTTACAGTCCTAAATTTCAATCGCTTATAAAATCTGTTGCAGACTTTGCGCCGGTAGGAATTCATCCATCCTATTTTACGATGAAAAATTTTGAAAAATTAAAAATTGAAGTCAAACGATTGGAAGATATCATCAACAGACCCATAAAAATGAGTCGGCAGCATTTTTTGCGTTTAAAATTGCCCGATACCTATCATCATTTAATCGACTTAGAAATTGCCGAAGATTATACCATGGGCTATTCAAAATATCCCGGATTTAGAGCCAGCACTTGTACGCCTTTTTATTTTTTTGATTTAGATTATGAAATTCAAACGCCTTTAAAAATAATTCCTTTTGCAGTGATGGATGCCACTTTAAATGAATATATGCACTTAGCTCCCGAAGAAGGATATCTAAAAATTATGCAATTATTGGATACCGTTAAAAGTGTAAATGGCACTTTTGTAACTTTATTTCATAACGATACTTTAAGTGAAAATGAGCGCTGGAAAGGTTGGAGTACAATTTATGAACGCGTTGTACAGCAATGTGTTGCAGTATGATTTACTATGTAAAACGTTTAGATTTAGCAGTTGAAAAATACGATGCTTGTATAGAAAAATCTGTTAATTCTCGCATTTATGCTTTTTCTTGGTATTTAGATATAGTAGCCGATAATTGGGATGCCTTAATTTTAAATGATTATGAAGCCGTAATGCCCTTGCCGTGGCGCCGCAAGTTTTTCATAAAATATGTGTATCCGCCAGCTTGGACCCAGCAATTGGGCATTTTTTCATCCGAAGAAATTCCTCCGCATTTAGTGTCTGATTTTATCAAAGCGATTCCAAAGAAGTTTAAAAAAATTACGATTCAGTTTAATTCAGGCAATATATTAAGGGGTAAAAATGTAACCGACAAAGTGAATTATATTTTACCCTTGGATAAAACTTATGAAGTGCTTTTTAAGAATTTTAGGAAAGACAGAAAAGAACGTGTAAAGAAAAGTAATGCTATTATTGAAGAAAATAATACGGCAATTCAATCACTTTTGACATTATTTAAAAACCATTATTCTAACAAATATTTACTAGATAAAAAGGATTCAGAAAAGTTAGAATTGTTGGTTCATCAATTAAATATAAAAAACAGTTTAAGTGTTCTGGTTGATGTTAATCAGGACAAACAACTAAGAGCTGGCGCTGTTTTTTTAGTTCATAAAAATAGAATTTATTATCTTTTTTCATCACAAAATGCATCAGGAAAAACATTTAATTCATTGAGCGTAATTTTAAATAAAGTAATCAATGATAATTCAAATTCTGATAAAATATTGGACTTTGAAGGTTCAATGATTCCGAATATTGCTGATTTTTTTAAGAGTTTTGGGGCAGAAAAAGAGGTTTATTATTTTTATCAGAGGTCTTTTAGATGGTTTTTATAGTAGTGAAGAAAAAGTATCATCGATAAAATTCCTGAAAACCACATTATAATTGCTGAAGTTATTCCTGCTCCTAATATTCCATAAATAGGGATAAAATAGTAGTTTAAGATAATATTTATAACTAATGAAATTATGGCAATCCAATAGTTTATGTTCGATTTTCCGATAGCAGCAAGTAGGTTTCCAAATAGTGATCTAAACAAAAAGATGCCGATTACTCCAACAGTTAATATTGTAAAAAGGGTGTTGTACATCGTGTAATTTTCGCCAAAAATATTCAAGATTGATTTTCCAAAAAAAAACACAACTGCTAATATAAAACTGCTAATTATTGAAAATAACATCATAAAACTTTTGATATAATTTTTAATAAAAAGCTGATTGTTAACATTTTCAGTAATCGAAACAAAATCAGTTGAAATTAAAATATTAGGAAGTATTAGTAAACTAAACGGAATGATACTTACATATTTGTAATGGGTTATAAATTCTGGTTCAATCATTAAATATCCTATTAAAATGATGTCAATTGCAAATAATAATTGAGTTGCCACGTTTGCTAAACCTGCAAAAAATCCGTATTTCCAAAAATCTTTATTAATAAAATTAAATGATGAAATTTCATCATTACTATAATTAGCATTTTTTGAATTGAAAATTAAAAATGTAATTAGTGGGGAAATAATAATGGCACACACATAACCATAAACTCCGAAATAATAACTTAATATTAAGATACTTATTATTTGAATACTGCTAAAAACAATATCCATTTTAGCAAACATTTTGTTGTTGTTAATTATTCTAAATTTAATTTTTAAAATTTCAAACAAAAAATAACTTAAAATTGAAAGTGAAAATAAGATTAAATATAAAAGTGCACTATTTAATTTATAGGTAAAAATGGGACTTAATATAATTATAAAAAGAATTAAATAAATAGACCATTTAACACCTTTTTTTAAGGTAATGTTATATAGATTTATTTTTTCTAAATTAGTTGATAAAAAAGAACCATATCTCAATAAGCTTTGTTGCGCTCCCAGTCCACCTAAAGGAATTAAAAAAGAAATAATATTGAACGCAAAAATGGCAAGTCCAAGTTCTTTTTCTGGCAATATCATTAAAGCAATCCAAGAACCAGTAAATGCAAAAAGTCTAGAAACTATAGTTGCTATAAAAATATAACTTCCTGATCTTTGAAGGAATCCTTTTA
>CAMTWE010000060.1:0-5062 GCA_947085395.1 uncultured Bacteroidota bacterium
AATTGGTTACAAGATTCAACCCCAATGATTGGGACAGAATTAGCTACTGCACAAGTATCCGATTTAGTGATAATTTTATTAGGTGGCGCCTCTGCAGTTATCGATAATGTGCCTTTAGTAGCCGCTAGTATTGGAATGTTTCCAAATCAAATAGATGATCCAATTTGGCATTTTATTGCTTATGCCGCTGGTACCGGAGGAAGTATGTTAATCATTGGTTCTGCCGCTGGTGTGGTAGCGATGGGAATGGAAAAAATTGATTTTTTCTGGTATTTGAAAAACATTTCCTGGATTGCTCTTTTAGGATACATAGCTGGAGCCATTGCTTTTATCGGCATGCGATTTATTTTGTAAACCATTGAATATAAAGTGTTAAAATCCGTCTAGAATAATCTTGGCGGATTTTTTTTTAAAATATAATTCATTTCTCAAGACATTAATTACATTTGTGATACTTATCAAAAAAATCAATTGTATCAATATTAAAATGATATTGTAAATTGATTTAAAACATTTAAAAACTATAATTAATTTTTTAGAATGGAAAATTTACTATTCCTTTTATTTATTGTCGGATACATCCTTATCACTTTAGAACATACCCTAAAATTTGACAAACTTATTCCGGCATTAACCATGATGGCCTTAATGTGGGCTGTTATTTCTTTGGGCGGTTTAAATGTTTTTATGGTTGATGAAAGCATCAATCAACTTAAACCTGCACTTTTTGAAGATACTTTATTACATCATTTTGGCAAAACTGCAGAAATATTAATTTTCTTGATTGGTGCTATGACCATTGTAGAAATTATTGATTATTTCGATGGATTTTCATCCATTAAAGGATTTATCAAAACCCACAACAAACGCAAACTTATATGGGTTTTTTCTATTCTCGGCTTTTTTTTATCTGCAGTTATTGATAATTTAACCGCTACCATTATTTTAATTTCTATTTTAAGAAAATTAATTGATGATAAAACCCTTCGAATTTGGTATGCCAGTATAATAGTTATTGCTGCAAATGCAGGCGGAGCATGGTCTCCAATTGGTGATGTTACAACCACCATGTTGTGGATTGCAAACAAAGTAACTACCATAAATTTGATATTACACCTGTTTATTCCGTCTATTATTGCTATTGTAATTCCGGCTACTATCGCATCTTTTTTACCCATATTTAAAGGAAATATTGAAAATGTAGTGATAGAAGATGTAAAACCTCCAAAATACGCTTTGTTAATGTTGCTATTAGGATTAGGCGGCATTATTTTTGTACCAGTTTTTAAAACAATTACCCATTTACCGCCCTATATTGGGATGATGTTTTCTTTGTCATTCATCGCATTAACTGCAGAATTTTTATACAATAGAAAAATGCGGCTTACTTCACCCGATAATGATGAATTAAAACTTGCCCATCAAAGTCCCTTACACAAAGCATTGTCAAAAGTAGAAATGCCGAGTATTCTGTTTTTCTTAGGAATTTTAATGGCAGTTGCCGCCTTAGAATCGGTAGGTAATTTATTTCATTTTGCAGCTTGGTTAAATAAGGCCATTCCAAATATTGATTTAGTGGTAATGTCATTAGGATTTGGATCTGCCATTATTGATAACGTGCCTTTAGTAGCCGCTAGTATTGGGATGTTTTCTGAAAACACAGACAATCCTTTATGGCATTTTATTGCCTTTTCTGCAGGAACAGGTGGCAGTATGTTAATTATTGGTTCTGCTGCTGGAGTGGTAGCCATGGGAATGGAAAAAATAGATTTTTTCTGGTACTTTAAAAATATATCATGGCTTGCATTACTCGGTTTTCTGGGCGGTTCGGGTGCCTTTATATTGATTAGAATGTTGTTAGGATAAATTTGAAGCCGAGATTTTTCTCGGTTTTTTTTATATAGAAATGGTAGAATACAATTTACATATCGTATTTTCGTTAAATAATTGAATCAAATAAATTTTATATGCTGTTATTTATCCAACAAGAAACGGAAGTTGTACAACAATTAGTTCAAGAAGCAGTTTCTGTACAAAAAGAACTCTCTATCTATGACTTAATTATAGAAGGTGGTTTAGGTGGTCAAATTATCATCGGTTTGCTTTTTATCTTATTAGCGGTTTCTTTGTATATCTATTTTGAACGATTTTTTACCATAAAAGCAGCTTCGCAAATAGATAAAGATTTTATGAATCAAATCAAAGACATGGTTACCAATGGTAAATTAGATGCTGCTAAAATGTTATGTGCTAAAACAAATTCGCCTAGTGCCAGATTGGTAGAGAAAGGAATTTCTAGAATTGGAAAACCTTTGGCAGATATCAATACAGCCATTGAAAATGCTGGAAAATTAGAAATTTATAACCTCGAAAAAAACGTGAGTGTTTTAGCAACAATTGCCGGAGCAGCACCCATGTTAGGATTTTTAGGAACGGTAATGGGAATGATTGTTGCCATACATCAAATAGCCAACGCAGGCGGTCAGATTGATATCAAAATGTTATCGGGCGGATTGTACACCGCCATGACTACTACCGTTGCTGGTTTAATTGTAGGTATAATCTCCTTTATGGCATATAACCATTTAGTGGTAAAAACCGATAAAATAGTGTATCAAATGGAAGCTAAATCTTTGGAATTCTTAGATTTACTAAACGAACCAATATAAATAAATTTAAAGATTAAAAGATTGAAAGATTCAAAGGTTGTCGGGAATAAATATTTTCAATCTAATTTATTTTTTAATTTTTAAATATTTCAATCACTTGCCCTGTGCCAGTCAAAGGGTTTAATTTTTCAATCTTTTAATTTTTCAATCTTTCAATAAAAATGAACATCAGAGGAAGAAATAAAATAAGTCCAGCGTTTAATATGTCGTCTATGACTGACATCGTTTTTCTGTTATTAATATTTTTTATGATAACATCCACTTTGGTTACCACTAACGCCTTGGATATTTTATTGCCCAAAGCGCAAGGAAAAACAGAAAATAAAAAAGCAGTTTCTATTACCATCACCAAAAATTTAGAATATTTTATTGATAATAAACCATCATCTTTAGAAACTGTTGAGCAAGAACTGGCTACTTTGTTAAAATCAGAAGAAAATCCGTCACTTATTTTAAGAGCAGAAGAAGGTGTGCCAATTGAATATGCTGTAACAATTATGGACATTGCCAATCGGAATAAATACAAAGTAATTTTAGCAGTTAGACCTAAATAATATCGAAATGAGTTTTTTAGACAACGAACATAAACGTAAATCTACCATTATAACTACTGTTATTTTGTTTTTGTTTGTATTAAGTTCGCTCATGTTTGGTTTAAGCTATTGGGATCCACCACAAGAATTTGGGATTGCCATCAATTTTGGAACTTCTGATGTGGGTCAGGGTGATGTACAGCCAACAGAGGCCATTAAAGCAGCTCCAACTCCAACCCAAAAAGCATCATCTGCAGTTATTCCAACAAAAGTATTGGAAAAAGTAGTTACGCAAGATTTAGAAGAAGCGCCAGTGATTAAAGAAAAACCTGTTAAAAAGTCGCCCGCTATAATTGAAACAAAACCAACAGTTGTTCAGAAACCAACTCCAACACCCGATAAATCAACTTCTGATGCTTTGAGTAGCATTTTAAAAGGTCAAAAATCTGATGGAAAAGCAACTGGCGGACAAGGCGATGACAATCAAGCAGGCGATAAAGGTCAGGTTGATGGCGATCCCAATGCAAAAGGATATTATGGAACTGGCGGAACTGGTGGAGGCGGAGATTATCAACTTGGAAATAGAAAACCTTTAAACAAACCCAAACCCAATTATATCTGTGATGAAGTTGGTATTGTAGTAGTACAGATAGAAGTTGATAGAGCTGGTAACGTAATTAACGCCATACCCGGAGTTAAAGGAACTACCAACTCTGCTGAATGTTTAAAATCTGAAGCTAAAATTGCCGCATTAAAAACTACTTGGCAACCAGATAGTAATGCAACTTCAAAACAAATTGGCTTTATTCGCTATCGATTTTCAATATCACAATAAACACTTATGAATTATCAAGAAACCCTTGATTGGATGTTTGCCCAATTACCCATGTTTCAACGTATTGGAGCAGCTGCATTTAAAAAAGATTTGACCAATACCTTGGCTTTTGCCTATCATTTAAACAATCCGCAACAGCAATTTAAATCAATTCATGTTGGCGGAACCAACGGCAAAGGTTCTACCAGTCATATGTTGGCATCGGTTTTAATGGAAGCTGGCTATAAAGTTGGCTTATACACATCGCCCCATTTAAAAGATTTTAGAGAACGCATCCGAATTAATGGCGAAATGATTGCTGAAAATGAAGTAATTAATTTCATTGATGCTCATAAAGATTTTTTAGAAAAACAGCAATTATCATTTTTTGAAATGACGGTCGGCATGGCATTTTATCATTTTGCAAAACATCAAGTAGATTTTGCCGTGATAGAAGTTGGACTCGGCGGTCGTTTAGATTCTACCAACATCATAACGCCATTAGTTGCTGTAATTACCAATATTGGCTACGACCACATGCAGTTTTTGGGCGATACTTTACCCTTGATTGCTGGAGAAAAAGCCGGAATTATCAAACAAAATATTCCTATTGTCATTGGTGAAAAACAAGCGGAAGTTTTACCAGTATTTAAACAAAAAGCATTGGAAATGAATGCTGATTTATATATTGCAGCAGATTTAATACAAACTTCTTATCAAACATCCTTAAAAGGAAATTACCAGGTTAACAATGTAAAAACCGTTGTGCAAACTATTAAAATTCTTCAACAACAAGGTTTTATAATCGATGAAAATCACCTAAAAGAAGGATTAATCAATGTGATAAAAAATACCCATTTAATGGGGCGATGGCAAGTATTGCAAGAAAACCCAAAAATTATTTGTGATACCGCTCATAATAAAGAAGGTTTGTCGTATGTTTTACAACAACTTCAAGAAGAAAAATTTGACAAATTACACATCGTTTTAGGAATGGTAAATGATAAAGATATCACCAAAATCTTATCGATGTTTCCTAAAAATGC
>CAMTWE010000061.1:0-1730 GCA_947085395.1 uncultured Bacteroidota bacterium
CCTATTATCATCAATTTACAACCAATTAATACGCCAGTTTGTGAATTGGGCACAACTAATCTCAGTATTCAAACCAATACAATTGATAGTTATGAATGGAAGCTAAGTACAGACAATGGAGTTAATTGGAATTCCTTAATAGATGACGCAACTTATAGCGGTGTAACTACCAATAATCTTCAAATATCAAACGCTACTTTAGGTATGAATGGGTATCAATACCGCGTTTTCTTAAATAAAAATGGTAATACTTGCGGATTGTATTCTGATGCGGTTATATTAACTGTAAATCCGTTGCCAATTATTTCTGATACTAAACTTCATCAATGTGATGATGGAGATACTGTTATTGGTTGGACTTATTTTAATTTAACTGAAGCCAATCCGTTCATTTCAGCAAACTATGCAACTGACACTTTTACTTATTATAAAACCAAGTTAGCTGCAGAAACTGATGATATCAGTTTAAAAATCGAAAATCCGATAGCTTATTTTGCCAATTCACAAACAGTTTGGGCTAGAATAGTGAGTAATAAAGGTTGTTTTAAAGATGTTACAAAAATTGATTTAACCGTATCAACAACAGACATACTCATTGGATTTCCAGTAAAAACATTTTTTCAATGCGATGATTTTGATGGAGCCAATGGCTCAGATTTTGACGGATTTTCAACTTTTAATTTTTCTAGTGTAACAACCGATTTGTTAGCTCTTTCACCTGGAAATCCCATCACTATTTCATATTACAGAAATTTAGCAGATGCTTTAGCAAAAATTGATGCTATTCCAAATCCATCAAACTACCGCAATAGTGATTTTAAAGGAAATTCTTATAGAGATTCCCAAGATATTTACATCAGAATAGATAGCAATATCGATAATGATTGTCTAGGTTTAGGTCATTATATTACGTTAACCGTAAATCCAGTTCCGATTGCCAATCCTGTCAATAATTTAGTTTTATGTGATGATATTTCTGATGGAAATGATGCTAACGGAATTGTACAATATTTTAATTTAGGAAGTCAATCAGCAACTATTTTAGGAAGTCAATCAGCCACAAATTTTGATTTAACTTATCACGCTTCTTTAGCTGATGCCAATTCAGGAGCCAATCCGCTTCCATTAATTTACACAAATACTACAAGAGATCGTCAAACCATTTATGTTAGAATTGTCAATAATACTACGCGCTGTGTCAATCCACATTTAACTTTTGATTTAATTGTAAATCCATTGCCAATTATCAAAACACCCACGCCACTTCCATTGTGTGATGATTTAAATGATAGCGACAATAGAAACGGAATTGTTCAAAGTTTTAATCTTAATTCAAGAAATGCAGAAATTCTAAACGGACTTTCACCAACTCAATTTTTAGTTACCTATCATAAGACTTTAACTGATGCTGATAATGGTAATGCTTTGGCAAGCCCTTATACAAATGCTAATTCTGGTGGTGAAACTTTAATCGTAAAAGTAACCAATAATGTAACTGGCTGTTACAACACCAAAGAACGATTGCAATTGATTGTAAATCCGTTGCCCGTTATCAACGCCATTCCAGATTTAGAGTTGTGTGATAATCCATCGGATGGAAACGATGCAAACGGTTTTGTACAATCTTTTAATTTAGAAAGTCAGACACCTATCATTTTAGGCAATCAATTAGGCAATTTAAAAGTTACGTATCACCGAACTCAAATTGATGCAAATAGAGGAGACAATCC
>CAMTWE010000062.1:0-29923 GCA_947085395.1 uncultured Bacteroidota bacterium
ATGCGCGCTGAGCCAAAAATGGTAACACAAGGACCAATTCTACTCATATTTTCGTAGCCATAAACAAACTCTGACATAATTTTAAAAATTGCCCAAGAGTCGTTGGTCTTAATTTGGTTCCAAGATTTATGCTTTAATTTTTCGCGTATTTTTCTATCATTTTCTGTCATATCACTTTAAATTAATGGGAATGCAAGTTAAGTAATTTATGGCAAATTCAACTCTTTTTTGAGATATTTAGCAGTATAACTGCTTGTATGTAGGGCCACAATTTCTGGGGTTCCTTCGCAAATAATTTCACCGCCATTTTTACCGCCTTCATAGCCCAAATCAATAATATAATCTGATAATTTAATCACATCCATATTGTGTTCAATAATAAGTATGGTATTGCCTTTATCGGTTAATTTATTTAACACATCCATTAAAACCCTAATATCTTCAAAATGCAAGCCAGTGGTAGGTTCATCTAAAATATAAAAGGTATTTCCGGTGTCTTTTTTTGATAATTCAGAAGCCAATTTAATGCGTTGCGCTTCACCGCCAGAAAGTGTGGTAGATTGTTGACCGAGTGTGATATAACCCAAACCAACATCTTCAATAGTTTTTAATTTTCGATGAATTTTAGGAATCATCTCAAAAAAAGTAACGCCTTCTTCAACCGTCATTTTTAAAATATCAGCAATTGATTTTCCTTTATAACGAATTTCTAAAGTTTCTTTGTTAAATCTGTTTCCCTGGCAGGTTTCACACTCCACATAAACATCGGGTAAAAAATTCATTTCAATCACTTTCATGCCACCACCCATACAAGTTTCACATCTTCCGCCCACCACATTAAAAGAAAATCTACCAGGTTTGTAGCCGCGAATCGTAGCTTCTGGAGTTATGGCAAACAAAGCGCGAATTTCATTAAAAACGCCGGTATATGTAGCCGGATTTGAGCGCGGTGTTCTACCAATAGGCGATTGGTCAATCTCAATTACTTTATCAATATGTTCAATTCCTTTGATAGCTTTGTATTCTAACGGATTTTGAACACCATTATAGATATGGTTGTTTAAAATAGGATAAAGCGTTTCATTGATTAAAGTTGATTTTCCGCTTCCAGAAACGCCCGTAACGCAAATCATTTTACCAAGCGGAAATGAAACTGTTACATTTTTTAAATTATTGCCTTTAGCACCTATTAATTCGATGAATTTTCCGTTTCCTTTTCTGCGTTTTTTAGGAACAGCAATAAATTTGGTGCCGTTTAAATAATCGGTAGTTAAGGTATGATGTTGTAATGTTTCTGCATAAGTGCCAATACTCACAATTTCGCCCCCATGAATACCGGCCCCCGGACCTATATCGATGATATAATCGGCCTTTTCAATCATTTCTTTATCGTGTTCAACCACAATTACTGAGTTGCCAATATCTCTTAATTTGAGTAAAGAATTGATGAGTTTTTCATTATCGCGTTGATGTAATCCGATACTTGGTTCATCTAAAATATACAAAACGCCTACTAATTGCGAACCAATTTGTGTTGCCAAACGGATGCGTTGTGCTTCGCCTCCCGATAAAGTTTTAGAAGTTCTGTCTAAGGTTAAATAATTTAAGCCAACATCTAATAAAAACTGAATGCGCGTAGCAATTTCCTTGATTACTTCTTCGCCAATTTGGAGTTGTTTTTTGCTTAATTTGGCAGGAAGTTTTTTTATCCAATTTGCCAATTCATCGATGTCTAATTTGGCTACTTCAGTAATATTTTTTTGAGCAATTTTAAAAAATAACGATTCCTTTTTAAGTCGATTTCCACCGCAAACACTACAATTAATTTCATCCATATAATTGGATGCCCATCGTTTGATGGAAGTAGATTCACTTTCTTTAAATTGATTTTCTATGAAATTTACAATGCCTTCAAAATCTATTTGATAAGATCTTGTAATACCCATCGCTTCCATTTTTACATCAAATTTTTCTTTGCCACCATGTAAAATAACTTGAAGCGCTTCTTCGGGTATTTTAGCAATTGGTTCATTTAATTTAAATTGATAGCGCTCGGCAATTAGTTGTAATTGTTTAAAAATCCAACTATTTTTTTCTTCACCCATAGGGGCAATTCCGCCATTATTTATAGATAAATTTGGATTCGGTATTACTTTTTGAATATTTACTTCATTCACAATTCCTAATCCATTACAATGCGAACAAGCGCCTTTTGGAGAGTTGAAAGAAAAGGAATTAGGTTCTGGACTGGGGTAGGAAATTCCGCTATTCGGACACATCAAAGCACTGCTAAAGTAGCGAAGTTTTTGGGATTCAGCATCAATCACCATCAATACATTTTCGCCAAAATCTAAGCAAGTTTTAATACTTTCTTCTAATCTTTTTTCAGAAGTTTCATCAACTTTTAACCGGTCAATAACCACTTCAATATCATGTGTTTTGTAGCGGTCTAATCGCATTCCTTTAGTAATTTCAATAATTTCACCATTAACCCGCACTTTTAAAAATCCTTGTTTAGCGGTTTGCTCAAAAAGTTCGCGATAATGTCCTTTACGCGATTTTACCAATGGCGCTAATAAAATTATTTTTTGGTGATTAAAATCTTGAATGATGAGGTTTTTAATTTCTGCTTCGGTATAACTCACCATTTTTTCGTCGGTTTCATAAGAATAGGCATCAGAAATTCTGGCAAATAACAATCGCAAAAAATCATAGATTTCAGTAATTGTTCCAACGGTAGAGCGCGGACTTTTATTGGTTGTTTTTTGTTCAATAGAAATCACCGGCGATAATCCGTTAATTTTATCAACATCGGGGCGTTCTAAATTCCCCAAAAACTGACGCGCATAAGCAGAAAAGGTTTCGATATAACGGCGCTGACCTTCTGCATAAATCGTATCAAATGCTAAAGAAGATTTTCCGCTACCACTTAAGCCGGTTAATACTACCAATTTATTGCGCGGAATATTGACATCGATATTCTTTAAATTATGAACTCGGGTTCCAATAACTTCTATGAATTCTTCTGTATTTTGCATTTGATTTTTAAAAGATTGCAAAGTTAATCAATAGAAATTATAAAAAGTACGCATCAAATAGTTAAATTTGTTTTTTGTAAAAATGTAACAGATGAAAATGATTCATTCTCTTAGAAATTTTTTTGAAAGACATGGGTACCATGTGTCCTCAAGATTAGCCGATAGGTTAGGAATGAGAACCACCAATGTTCGCTTGTTTTTTATTTACTTTTCTTTTGCAACTCTAGGTATTTCTTTCGTTTTTTATTTATCATTAGCTTTTTTATTAAAGTTAAAAGATATGTTTTATACCAAAAGAAGTTCTGTTTTTGATTTGTAATTGTTTTTTAAGTTTATAAAACTTCATAAAGTTTGTAATGTTCTTAAAGTTTATAAAGTTCATAAAGTTTGTAAAGTTTGTAAAGTTCATATTTCAAATTTAATTGATTTTTTTGCATCGTAGAGGTAAACTGTTTGTAGTAAAATTTATGAAAGTGTGTAAAAGCCCCAGCGGGGCGACCTGTAAAAATCCATCCGCTATTGCACCAATCCTATTGTATAATAACTGTTATTTAAGTTTATAAAGTTCATAAAGTTATAAAGTTCATATTTCAAATTTAATTGATTTTTTTGCCTCGTAGAGGTAAACTGTTTGTAGTAAAATTTATGAAAGTGTGTAAAAGCCCCAGCGGGGCGACCTGTAAAAATCCATCCGCTACTGCACCAATCCTATTGTATAATAACTGTTATTTAAGTTTATAAAGTTCATAAAGTTATAAAGTTCATATTTCAAATTTAATTGATTTTTTTGCCTCGTAGAGGTAAACTGTTTGTAGTAAGATATACCATTTCCACTTTCTGTAATCTATTTTCTTTTGATTTGTTAATTAAATCAATTAAAAATTTGTAGTAAGCACAATTTTTATGATATTGCACTCTATTTAATTTAAAAAAGTATGGCAAAAAAAATAGAAGCATGGGGAACCAGGGTTGGGTTAATTCTGGCTATGGCCGGAAATGCTGTTGGTTTAGGTAATTTTTTAAGGTTTCCAGTACAAGCTGTTCAAAATGGTGGCGGAGCATTTATGATTCCTTATTTAGTCTGTTTTCTTTTAATGGGAATCCCTTTATTGTTTATTGAGTGGTCTAGTGGTAGGTATGGCGGAAAGTTTGGAAACCACAGTACGCCTTTTATTTTTGATTCAATGACCAAAAACAAAGTATGGAAATATGTGGGTGTTTTTGGAATTTTCACCAATATTGCAGTAGTTTCTTACTATGTTTATATTGAATCTTGGGCTTTTTCTTATGTTTATCATTCTATCATTGGTACTTTTCAAGGATTAAATCAAGGAGAAGTAGCGGCCTTTTTTAACTCTTATGTTGATGTAAGACATTCAGCAACTGGTATTCCATATGAAGCAGTGGTGTTTTATGTATTGGTTCTTGCTTTAAATACTTATGTATTATCTAAAGGAATTAAAGGTGTAGAAAAAGTAGCAAAAATAGGAATGCCATTATTGATATTATTTGGCGTTATTTTAGCCATTAGAGGGTTAACGCTTGGCACCTCTGGAGCATCAGAATTGTTTCCAAATGCAAACGCTTGGGACGGTTTAAACTTTTTATGGACGCCTCAATTTGATTCTTTAACAAATCCGAAAGTATGGTTAGCAGCCGCGGGTCAAATATTTTTTACCTTATCTGTTGGTATGGGTACCATTCATTGTTATGCTGCTTATGTTAGATCTAAAGACGATATTGCATTAAATGCAGTTTCAGCCGGATTTATGAATGAATTTGTTGAAGTAGTTTTAGGAAGCATGATTGTAATTCCTATCGCTGCAGGTTTTTTAGGTTTAGATTGGGTTAAAGAAAATGCCGGATTTGGAATGGCTTTTCAAACAATGCCTTATTTATTTCAACAATTTGGTACTGTGATAGCTGCATTTGCAGGCGTATTTTGGTTCGGATTGTTATTTTTTGCAGGAATCACTTCCTCTTTAGCGATGGGAACTCCGTGGGTTAGTTTCTTGAAAGATGAATTTAATTGGTCAAATGCTAAAGGCGCTTGGTCATTCGGTTTTATAACCTTGTTAGTTGGTTTACCAACCGTTTATTTTTACCAACAAGGCGTTTTTGATGAATACGATTATTGGGCAGGAACCGTTAGTTTGGTGGTTTTTGCCTTGTTTGAAACTATTTTATTTTCATGGATATTTGGCATCAACAAAGGATGGAAAGAAATTAATTATGGAGCAGACATTAAAGTTCCTTTAATTTATAAATTTATCATCAAATATGTAACGCCTTTATTGTTGTTATTTGTATTTATTGGTGCATTATTTACACCACTTGGGAATGATTGGATTGGCAATATCAATAGTTTATTTTCAGGAAATGGATGGGCTTTAGACAATGCCTCTTTAATAAAACAAATAACACATGCTAGTTTGTACGAACAATTAGCCGTAGCAACCGATCCACAGATAATTGATAAATTGAATGAAAAAATGTTTTTTTCTAATTTAGCAAGAATCATATTATTATCACTATTTATTTTTATCGGATTTATGGTGTATTTAGCAGCTTCAAAACGTAATAAAGAAGGAAGATTATCATTATGAATACAACAGCTTTAATTATGATGGTTGTAACACAAGGACTTGTGACAGCCATTACAGGATACTTTTTTTACTTAGTGCTTACAGCGCCTAAAAAACCTGAACCAGATTCTTATGATCAAAATGATGAGGATGAAAATGGTGAAAAAGAATCATAAATAAGATGTATAAAATAAAATCCCATTTGTTGTTCAATGCCCGTCAACGAAAAGGGATTTTGTTTTTTTTATTGATTATAATTGCCATTCAATTTGCCTATTTTTTTATTGATTTTACAATACCCAAAGAACAATCTGTTGTAGAAAATGAATTGTTGCTGCAACAAAAAATAGATTCTTTAAAAGCCCAATCATCAACAATAACAAAGGTTTTTAAAATACCAGCTTTCAATCCCAATTTTATAACCGATTTTAAAGGATATCAATTAGGAATGTCAACCCAAGAAATAGACCGTTTATTGGCGTTTAGAAAAACAGGAAAATTTGTAAACTCAGCCAAAGAATTTCAACAAGTATCTAAAATTAGTGATTCTTTGCTACAGCAAATAAGTCCTTTTTTTAAGTTTCCAGATTGGGCGTCAAAGTCTGAAATTGTTGTTGTAAAAAATGAAAATAAAAATCCATCAACAGTTTATAAAATAACTGCTAAACAAGACCTCAATAAAGCAACCGAAGCAGATTTTATCAAAATAAACGGAATTGGTGAAGTGTTGGCAAAAAGAATTGTACAATATCGTGCCAAAATTGGCGGATTTTCAGTTGACAATCAATTGTATGAAGTTTTTAATTTGGATAAATTAATAGTTGCAAAAGTATTAGAACAATTTATGGTGATTGAGAAACCCATCATCACCAAAATAAACATCAACACAGCAACTTTTAAAGAAGTATTAGCAATTGTATATATAGATTATGAATTGTGTAAAAACATATTCAATTATAAAAAGGAAATTGCAGAATACCAAACAGTTGAACAATTTAAGAAAATAGATGGATTTCCATTAGAGAAATATGAACGAATAATTTTATATTTGGACGTTAAATAAAAGAAGATAATGAATTTTGAAACAACAGAAACAAGAGAGTTAATAGCACAATCTATCAAAGATTTTGCAGCACAACATATTAAACCGTATATGATGGAGTGGGATGAAGATCAATTTTTTCCGCTTGAATTGTTTAAAAAATTAGGAGAAATGGGATTTATGGGTGTTTTAGTTCCGCAAGAATATGGCGGATCTGAATTAGATTATCACGATTATATCCGAATAATTGAAGAAATATCCAAAGTAGATTCTTCCATCGGTTTGTCGGTTGCAGCCCATAATTCATTGTGTACCGGTCATATTTTATCTTTTGGAAACGAAGCGCAAAAAAGAAAATGGTTACCAAAATTAGCGGCCGGAGAAATAGTAGGAGCATGGGCGTTAACCGAACATAACACAGGTTCTGATGCTGGCAGTATGAGTACTACCGCTGTAAAAGAGGGCGATTATTATCTATTAAACGGTGCGAAAAATTTTATTACCCACGCCATTAGCGGACAAGTAGCAGTGGTTATTGCCAGAACTGGCGCCAAAGGTGATGCTAGAGGAACCTCCGCATTTATTGTTGAAAAAGGAATAAACGGATTTACATCAGGAAAAAAAGAAAATAAATTAGGAATGCGCGCCTCAGAAACCGCCGAATTAATTTTTGATAATTGTAAAATTCACAAAGATAATTTATTAGGAAAAGAAGGCGATGGTTTTATACAAGCACTTAAAATTTTAGATGGTGGCAGAATTTCTATTGGTGCCTTAGCACTCGGTATTTCAAAAGGCGCATTTGAGGCCTCTTTAAAATATGCAAATGAACGAGAACAATTTGGTCAGAAAATTAATAATTTTCAGGCCATTGCCTTTAAATTAGCCGATATGGCTACCGAAATTGAGGCATCAGAATTATTGCTTCACAAAGCAGCATACTTAAAAAACAATAATTTACCCATGACAAAACTTGGAGCTATGAGTAAAATGTATGCCTCAGAAGTATGTGTTAAAATTGCCAATGATGCAGTTCAAATTCATGGTGGATATGGCTATACCAAAGATTATCCGGTAGAAAAATTTTATAGAGATGCCAAACTTTGTACCATTGGAGAAGGAACTACCGAAATACAAAAATTAGTTATTTCTAGACAATTGTTAAAAGATTTGAAATAAATAAATTTTAAATCGAATATTATTTCTAATTTTGCACATCGAAATTAAAAACTAAATAAAGAGCAGTTTGGAAGGAGGTGACTATATATGCTAATAATTCCTATTAAAGATGGTGAAAACATCGATAGAGCTTTAAAACGTTTCAAAAGAAAATTTGATCGTACTAAAACTATGAAAGAATTACGTACCCGTCAACAGTTTACAAAAGGATCGGTTACCAATAGAGCTAAAATGATCAAAGCTAAATATATTCAAAGAATTAGAACTAAAGAAGAATAGTTAATTTTCTGAATTAAATTCATAAACCGTTAGTTTTCAAAAATACAATTTGTAATTTTGTTGATTAACGGTTTTTTTATGCTTATCAATTCCTTTTTAAATTACTTGTCTTACGAGAAAAAAAGTTCACCCCATACCGTGGCTGCCTATTTAGTAGACTTAAGAGCTTTTGAGAATTACTGCAAAGAAACACTAGAACTTAATAGTGTTACAGAGGTAGATTATGTTCATGTCAGAGCATGGATCGTTAGTTTATCAGAAAAAGATAACTCTTTTAGAAGTATCAACCGCAAAATAAGTGCGCTAAAATCATTCTATAAATACCTACTTAAAATTCATGAAATTGAAAAAAGTCCGTTAACACAGCATCAGTCCCTTAAAATAGGAAAAAAAGTAATTGTTCCCTTTTCAGAAAAAGAAATGATAGCAGCAATTGAAGCTATTAATGGTGATGATTTTAATTCAATTAGAAATAAATTGATAGTAGAGTTACTATATTCAACTGGTATGAGAAGGGCAGAGTTGGTTAATTTGTCTATTACAAGTATAGATTTATCACAAAAAACAGTTAAAATCTTAGGAAAAAGAAATAAAGAAAGAATAGTTCCGTTATTAAATTCAATCATAAGTAGTGTAGAAAAATACCTTTCAGAAAGAAGTAAAATAAACCCAGAAACCTTAAATTTTTTCATTACTTCTAAAGGAAAAAAAATATACGAAACACTTGTATATAGAATAATAAATGATTATTTTAGTGGTATATCATCCAAAACAAAAAACAGTCCCCATGTAATCAGACATTCATTCGCCACTCATTTATTAAATCAGGGCGCAGACCTCAATTCTGTTAAAGAATTGCTAGGGCATGCTAGTTTAGCATCAACCCAAGTTTATACTCATAATAGCTTAGAAAAAATAAAAAAAGTGTATAACCAGACCCATCCAAGGAGTCACAAATCAGATTAATATGAAAGTGTTCGTACAAGCAGTGAATTTTAATGCAGACAAAGAGTTGGTAACTTTTGTAGAGCAAAAAGTAAGTACATTAGAAAAATATTACGATAGAATTGTATCTACAGAAGTGTTTTTAAAGGTTCAAAAGACCAGTGAAAAAGAAAATAAATTTATAGAAATAAAAGTAAATATACCTGGAGATGATATCATTGTAAAAAAAGAATGCAAACACTTTGAGGAAGGAATCAACCTCTCAATTGATTCGCTAAAACGAATGCTAACTAAAAAGAAGTTAAAGCCAAAATTAGACACCGTAAAAAAAATATAAAAATAGTAGAAAAAAGTTTTGTTAAAATAATAAATCGTTTTACATTTGCACACCGTTAGAAATAATGGAAACACATAAGTTATGTGTAACGCCGATGTAGCTCAGTTGGCTAGAGCAGCTGATTTGTAATCAGCAGGTCGTGGGTTCGAGCCCCTCCATCGGCTCTTTCTTTGAAAATATTGGTGAGATACTCAAGTGGCCAACGAGGGCAGACTGTAAATCTGCTACGCAAGTTTCGGAGGTTCGAATCCTCCTCTCACCACTTTTATTAATGCGGGAGTAGCTCAGTTGGTAGAGCTCCAGCCTTCCAAGCTGGTTGTCGCGAGTTCGAGCCTCGTCTCCCGCTCTATTTTAAGCCGGTGTAGCTCAGGGGTAGAGTGTTTCCTTGGTAAGGAAAAGGTCACGGGTTCAATTCCCGTCATTGGCTCTGTTTTTATTTGCAATAATACATCAACAAGAATTAAAGTAACACTAAATATAATAAACTAAAAATTAAAATTAACAATCATGGCAAAGCAACAATTTGATCGCTCAAAACCACACATGAATATTGGTACAATTGGGCACGTAGACCACGGTAAGACTACTTTGACTGCTGCTATCACAACGGTATTAGCATCAAAAGGTTTGTCAGAAGTGAGAGATTTTTCATCTATCGATAATGCTCCTGAAGAAAAAGAAAGAGGTATTACTATTAATACTGCACACGTAGAATATTCTACTGCTAATCGTCATTACGCACACGTTGACTGTCCAGGTCACGCGGATTACGTTAAAAACATGGTAACTGGTGCTGCTCAAATGGACGGTGCTATTATCGTAGTAGCTGCTACAGACGGACCAATGCCACAAACTCGTGAGCATATCTTATTAGGTCGTCAAGTAGGAATTCCTAGATTAGTTGTATTCATGAATAAAGTGGATATGGTTGATGATGAAGAATTATTAGAATTAGTAGAAATGGAAATTAGAGAATTACTTTCATTCTACGAATATGATGGAGATAACACTCCAGTAATTCAAGGTTCTGCATTAGGAGCTTTAAATGGTGAACCAAAATGGGTTAAAACTGTTGAAGATTTAATGGATGCTTGTGATTCATGGATTGAAATGCCTTTAAGAGATATAGATAAGCCATTTTTAATGCCTGTTGAAGATGTATTCTCTATTACTGGTCGTGGTACTGTTGCTACAGGTAGAATTGAAACTGGAGTAGCCAATACTGGTGATGCAGTTGAAATTATTGGTATGGGAGCTGAAAAATTAACTTCTGTAGTAACTGGAGTTGAAATGTTCCGTAAAATATTAGATAGAGGTGAAGCTGGAGACAACGTAGGTATCTTATTAAGAGGTATTGCAAAAGAAGATATCACCAGAGGTATGGTTATTTGTAAACCAAAATCTGTTAAACCACACGCTAAATTTAAAGCTGAAGTTTATATCTTGAAAAAAGAAGAAGGTGGACGTCACACTCCATTCCATAACAATTACCGTCCACAATTCTACGTTCGTACAACAGACGTTACAGGTACTATTAGTTTACCAGAAGGTGTAGAGATGGTAATGCCAGGTGATAACTTAACAGTTCATGTTGAATTACACCAAGCAATTGCTTTAAACTTAGGTTTACGTTTTGCAATTCGTGAGGGTGGTAGAACCGTAGGAGCCGGTCAGGTAACTGAAATTTTAGACTAATTTCATTGAAATTATAAAGTAAATTTTAGGTGCTTCTTTTTAAAGGGAGCACCTAGCATTTACGGGTGTAGCTCAGTTGGTAGAGCACTGGTCTCCAAAACCAGGTGTCGGGAGTTCGAGTCTCTCCACCCGTGCAGTACAAAAATAACGAGCTACGAGAATCAAAAAATCTTATTAGCTGTGCAAAACAAAAAAGATGAAAATAATTAATTATATAAAAGAATCTTTTGACGAGCTCAATACCAAGGTAACATGGGTGTCTTGGGAAGAAGCTCAAAAATCAACTGTAGTAGTAGCTGTTTTTTCAACTATCTTTGCATTAATGGTTTTTGGAATTGATAAATTATTTCAATTAGGTTTAGGAGAATATTTTAAACTTTTCTAAAAGCATAAAGATATGACTGAATCAGTATTAAAATGGTATGTAGTAAGAGCAATAGGTGGACAAGAAAATAAAGTTAAAACCTATATTGATAATGAAGTGACTCGTTTGGGTATCAATGATTTTATCAAACAAGTATTAGTACCTTCAGAAAAAGTCATTCAAATTAGAGAAGGAAAAAAAATAAATAAAGAAAAAGTTTATTTTCCTGGGTATATAATGATTGAAGCTAATTTAAGTGGAGAAATACCACATATCATTAAAAATATACCTGGAGTAATAGGTTTTTTGGGTGAAACAAGAGGCGGAGATCCTGTACCAATGCGTAAATCTGAAATAAACAGAATGCTAGGTAAAGTGGATGAATTAGCAATTCAAAATGAAAATGTAATCATTCCATTTATAATAGGTGAAACGGTTAAAGTAATTGATGGACCATTTAACGGATTCGACGGAACAGTTGAGAAAGTAAATGATGAAAAAAGAAAACTAGAAGTAATGGTGAAAATATTCGGAAGAAAAACACCATTAGAACTAAGTTTTATGCAAGTAGAGAAAATTTAAATGTTACATAAATAATCGTAGGTATTTTTGCTTCCACATTAATATCACAATTAAGTACAAAAAATGGCAAAAGAAGTATTCAAAGTAGTAAAATTACAAGTGAAAGGAGGAGCAGCGAATCCTTCTCCACCTGTTGGGCCTGCTTTAGGTGCTGCCGGTGTTAACATCATGGAGTTCTGTAAGCAATTCAATGCTAGAACTCAAGACAGACCAGGTAAAATTTTACCCGTACAAATTACGGTGTTTAAAGATAAATCGTTTGACTTTGTTGTTAAAACACCTCCAGCAGCTATTCAATTATTAGAAGCGGCTAAATTAAAAAGCGGTTCAGGAGAACCAAACCGAAAAAAAGTAGCCAATGTAACTTGGGATCAAATTAAAGCAATTGCTGAAGATAAGATGCAAGATTCAAATGCGTTTACGATGAAATCGGTAATGTTAATGATTGCAGGAACTGCAAGATCAATGGGAATTACTGTAAAAGGCAATCCTCCAGTGTAAATTTTATAATTAAATAAAATGACGAAGTTAACTAAAAAGCAAAAAGAAGCAAATTCAAAAGTAGAGAGTACAAAACAGTATACTTTAAAAGATGCCTCAGCTTTAATAAAAGAAATTACAAGTGTTAATTTTAATGCATCTGTTGATATTGCAATCAGATTAGGAGTAGATCCAAGAAAAGCAAATCAAATGGTAAGAGGGGTAGTTACCCTACCTCACGGAACCGGAAAAGATGTGAAAGTATTAGCATTAGTAACCCCAGATAAAGAAGCCGAAGCGTTAGAAGCAGGTGCAGATTTTGTGGGATTAGATGATTACCTTCAAAAAATTAAAGAAGGATGGACAAGTGTTGATGTTATCGTAACCATGCCAAGTGTAATGGGTAAATTAGGTCCATTAGGTCGTATTTTAGGACCTCGTGGTTTAATGCCAAACCCTAAAACTGGTACTGTAACCATGGAAATTGGTAAAGCAGTTAGAGAGGTTAAAGCTGGTAAAATTGACTTTAAAGTAGATAAACATGGTAATGTACATGCTGCAATTGGAAAAGTATCTTTTGAGGTAGATCAAATAGTACAAAATGCGCAGGAAATTATACATACCATCGTAAAACTTAAACCAACAGCTGCCAAAGGAACTTATATCAAAAGTATTTACTTATCAAGTACTATGAGTCCGGGTGTTGCTATTGATAGTAAATCAGTATAATTAGCTAGTTAAAACTTATACGTATGAACAGAGAGGAAAAATCAAGAGTAATTGAAGATTTAACAGCCCAATTAGCTGATAGCAATAATATTTACTTAGCAGATATATCTGGCTTAAATGCATTGAGCACTTCTAATTTAAGAAGAGCTTGTTTTAAAGCAGAAGTATCATTAGCCGTAGTTAAAAATACCTTGCTTGCAAAAGCAATGGAGCGTTCAGGAAAAGATTTTGGAGATTTACCTACCACATTAAAAGGTAATACTTCTATCATGATTTCTGAAAACAGCACTTCACCAGCAAAAGTAATTAAAGAGTTCCGTAAAAAATCGGCTAAGCCAATTTTAAAAGGAGCTTGGGTTTTAGAATCAGTTTATGTAGGAGATGATCAATTAGATGCGCTTGTAAACTTAAAATCAAAAGAACAATTAATTGGAGAAATTGTTGGATTATTACAATCACCTGCTAAAAATGTTATTGCAGCATTACAGTCTGGTGGTCAAAAACTTTCAGGTATTCTTAAAACATTATCTGATAAATAATTAGCACTAAATAAAACTAATAATAAAATTTAAAACGTAAAAAAAATGGCAGATTTAAAACAATTCGCAGAACAACTTGTAAATTTAACAGTAAAAGAAGTTAACGAGTTAGCCGATATTTTAAAAAATGAATATGGTATTGAGCCAGCTGCTGCAGTAGCAGTTGCAGGTCCAGCAGTTGCAGCTGAAGTTGAAGCAGTTGAAGAGCAAACAGAATTTAATGTAATCTTAAAAGCAGCTGGTGCATCTAAATTAGCTGTTGTTAAATTAGTTAAAGAATTAACTGGTTTAGGATTAAAAGAAGCTAAAGATGTTGTTGATAATGCTCCATCTGCAGTAAAAGAAGGCGTATCTAAAGAAGAGGCAGAAGGTCTTAAAAAAGCACTAGAAGAAGCTGGAGCTGAAGTTGAGCTTAAATAAGCTAAACAGAGCTTAAAACTCAAGGTTTAGGTCTTAGGAAATTGACATCCTTAGACCTAAACCATTTTGCGTATATATTCGCACATAAATTTAACAGACTATTAATTTAAATTTTGCGTCCTTTGGCAACGAATAATACAACCGAAAGAATAAGCTTTGCATCTGCAAAATTGTTTACAGAATATCCAGATTTTTTGGACATTCAAATCAAATCTTTTCAAGACTTTTTCCAGCTACAAACTAAAGCTGATGAAAGATCTGATGAGGGCTTATACAAAACATTTACCGATAATTTTCCTATACAAGATACCAGAAACCAATTTGTTTTGGAATTTTTGGATTATTTTGTGGACCCTCCAAGATACACCATCAAAGAATGTATCGAAAGAGGTTTAACCTACAGCGTTCCGCTCAAGGCACGCTTAAAATTGTATTGTACAGATGCTGAACATATAGATTTCGAAACTATTGTTCAAGATGTGTATCTAGGTACAATACCTTATATGACTCCAAGTGGTAGCTTTGTAATTAACGGAGCAGAACGCGTTGTAGTATCACAATTACATCGCTCACCAGGAGTATTTTTTGGTCAATCTTTCCACGCTAACGGTACAAAATTATACTCAGCCAGAGTTATTCCGTTTAAAGGTTCTTGGATAGAATTTGCCACAGATATTAACCAAGTAATGTACGCTTACATCGATCGTAAGAAAAAACTTCCTGTAACTACATTATTTAGAGCAATAGGATTTGAACGTGATAAAGACATTTTAGAAATATTTGACCTTGCAGAAGAAATCAAAGTTTCTAAAAGTGGACTAAAAAAATATATCGGCCGTAAAATTGCCGCTCGTGTTCTTAAAACATGGATAGAAGATTTTGTTGATGAAGATACCGGTGAAGTTGTATCCATCGAAAGAAATGAAATTATTTTTGACCGTGATACCGTTATCGAAAAAGAACACATTGATGAAATAGTAGATGCTGACGTAAAATCTATTTTACTGCACAAAGAAGATATTCAATCTTCAGATTATGCTATCATTCACAATACCTTACAAAAAGATCCAACAAATTCAGAAAAAGAAGCAGTTGAACATATTTACCGTCAATTGCGTAATGCTGAACCACCAGATTTTGAAACAGCCAAAGGAGTAATTGATAAATTATTCTTCTCAGAACAACGCTATAATTTAGGCGAAGTAGGTCGTTTTAGAATGAATAAAAAATTAAACCTCGATGGTAATAGCAACGCAATGGTTTTAACCAGAGTTGATATTATTACCATTATCAAACACTTAATAGAGTTAATTAACTCTAAAGCAGAGGTTGATGATATTGATCACTTATCTAACCGTAGAGTTAGAACAGTTGGTGAACAATTAGCATCTCAATTTGCAGTTGGTTTATCTAGAATGGCGCGTACCATTCGCGAACGTATGAATGTTCGTGATAATGAGGTGTTTACACCAATCGATTTGATCAATGCAAAAACATTATCATCGGTAATTAACACTTTCTTCGGAACCAATCAGTTGTCACAGTTCATGGATCAAACCAATCCATTGGCAGAGATTACGCACAAACGTCGTTTATCAGCCCTAGGGCCAGGTGGACTTTCACGTGAAAGAGCAGGTTTTGAGGTAAGAGACGTTCACTTTACACATTACGGTCGTATGTGTCCAATTGAAACGCCCGAAGGTCCTAATATCGGTCTAATTTCTTCACTTTCTGTATTTGCGAAAGTAAATAATTTAGGATTTATAGAAACACCATATCGCAAGGTATCAAACGGTAAAGTAAATATTTTTGATGAACCAGTTTTCTTAAGTGCAGAGGAAGAAGAAGGTAAGAAAATTGCCCAATCTAACTTACCAATGAATGAAGATGGTACTTTTATTGAAGAAAGAGTTATTGTTAGAGAAGAAGGAGATTTTCCTGTTGTAAGCAACAAAGAAGTTAATTACATGGATGTTTCTGCCAATCAAATTGCCTCTATTTCGGCTTCATTAATTCCGTTTTTGGAACATGATGATGCCAACCGTGCGTTGATGGGATCTAACATGATGCGTCAGGCAGTGCCTTTATTAAAACCAGAATCTCCAATTGTAGGTACCGGTTTAGAAAGAAGAATTGCAAAAGATTCTCGTATCTTAATCAATGCAGAAGGAGCCGGAGTAGTGGTTTATGTTGATGCTGAAAAAATTACTATTAAATATGATCGTACAGACGAGCAAAGAATGGTAAGTTTTGATGTTGATGAAAAAGTATATGAATTAATCAAATTTCAGAAAACAAATCAAGGTACCACCATCAACCTAAAACCAATTGTAAAAAAAGGAGATAGAGTTGAAAATGGTCAAGTTCTTTGTGAAGGATATGCAACTCAAAATGGTGAATTAGCTTTAGGTAGAAACTTAAAAGTGGCTTTTATGCCATGGAAAGGTTATAACTTTGAGGATGCTATCGTTATTTCTGAAAGAGTAGTTCGCGAAGATATTTTCACTTCAATTCATATCGATGAATATTCATTAGATGTTCGTGATACTAAATTAGGAGAAGAAGAATTGACCAATGATATTCCAAATGTTAGTGAAGAAGCTACCAAAGATTTGGATGAAAATGGAATGATTCGTATTGGTGCTGAAGTAAAACCGGGCGATATCTTAATTGGTAAAATTACCC
Organism: uncultured Bacteroidota bacterium; assembly: GCA_947085395.1. Lineage (GTDB taxonomy): Bacteria > Bacteroidota > Bacteroidia > Flavobacteriales > Flavobacteriaceae > JAGXRT01. The sequence continues at coordinate 16,900 of CAMTWE010000062.1, forward strand.
CAAAAGGAGAATCAGACCCAACACCTGAAGAAAAATTATTAAGAGCTATTTTTGGGGATAAAGCAGGTGATGTAAAAGATGCTTCTTTAAAAGCAACACCTTCATTAAGTGGAGTTGTAATTGATAAAAAATTATTCCAAAGAGCTACTAAAGATAAAACCAAGCGTACGCGTGAAAAAGATGAATCATCTAAACTCGATACTAAATATGCAGTAGAATTTGAACAACTTAGAGATAAATTAATTGATAAGTTATTTGAGTTGATAAACGGTAAAACATCTCAAGGAGTTGTAAATGATTCTGGTGAAGAAATTTTCCCAAAAGGAAAAAAATTCACCTTGAAAATGCTTCAAGGAACGGTAGATTTTATCCATTTAACCAAAGGAGCATGGACTACCGATGAACATAACAATAAATTAATCACAGAGTTAATTCACAACTACAAGATTAAATTAAATGACTTACAAGGTGGACTAAAACGTGAGAAATTTACCATCTCTATTGGGGATGAATTACCAGCAGGAATCGTAAAATTAGCCAAAGTTTACATCGCTAAAAAACGAAAACTGAAAGTAGGAGATAAAATGGCCGGACGCCACGGAAATAAAGGTATTGTTGCTCGTATTGTGCGTGCAGAAGACATGCCTTTCTTAGAAGATGGAACACCGGTTGATATCGTTTTAAATCCACTTGGAGTACCATCACGTATGAACATTGGTCAAATTTATGAAACAGTGTTAGGTTGGGCAGGTCAAAAATTAGGTAGAAAATTTGCTACCCCAATCTTTGATGGTGCAACAATTGAGCAAATCAATGAGTTAACCGAAGAAGCTGGGGTGCCTTTATTTGGACATACCTATCTTTATGATGGAGGAACTGGTGAACGTTTTGATCAAGCTGCAACTGTTGGTGTAATCTATATGATTAAATTAGGTCATATGATTGATGATAAAATGCACGCACGTTCCATAGGACCTTATTCTTTAATTACGCAACAACCGCTTGGTGGTAAAGCGCAATTTGGTGGTCAACGTTTTGGAGAGATGGAGGTTTGGGCTTTAGAAGCATACGGAGCATCTAGTACATTAAGAGAAATCTTAACGGTAAAATCTGATGATGTTATGGGTAGAGCCAAAACTTACGAAGCAATCGTAAAAGGTGAAGCCATGCCAGAACCAGGTTTACCAGAATCATTCAATGTATTGATGCACGAACTTAAAGGTCTTGGATTAGACATCAGATTAGAAGAATAATATTTTTTATAAACTGCGAAGAAAAAAATACTTCGCAGTTTTTAACCTTTTTACATACTAAATCGATACCATAAATCATGGCAAAACAAACCGATAAATACACTGTAAAAAAATTTAATAAGATTTCCATTGGTTTAGCTTCTCCAGAATCTATTCTTGAAGTGTCAAGAGGCGAAGTGTTAAAACCGGAAACTATTAATTACCGAACTCACAAACCAGAGCGCGATGGACTATTTTGCGAAAGAATCTTTGGTCCGGTAAAAGACTTTGAATGTGCTTGTGGAAAATACAAACGAATTCGCTATAAAGGAATTGTTTGTGACCGTTGCGGTGTAGAAGTAACAGAAAAAAAAGTACGAAGAGATCGTATAGGACACATCAATTTAGTAGTGCCTATCGCTCATATTTGGTATTTCAGATCACTTCCAAATAAAATTGGTTACTTATTAGGATTACCATCCAAGAAATTGGATATGATTATTTACTACGAACGTTATGTAGTAATTCAACCAGCAGGCGTGAAAAATGCAGAAGGAGAGCCATTAAAGAAAATGGATTTCTTAACAGAAGAAGAATACCTTGATATAATAGATGCCTTACCACAAGACAATCAATATTTAGATGAATTTGACCCTAATAAGTTTATCGCTAAAATGGGTGCAGAATGTTTAATTGATTTGTTGGCACGTATCAACCTAGATGAACTTTCTAATAAATTAAGACATAAAGCCAATATTGAAACGTCTAAACAACGTAAAAATGAAGCTTTAAAAAGATTAAATGTTGTTGAAGCGTTTAGAGAGTCAACTAAAAATCGTGAAAATAAACCAGAATGGATGATCTTAAAAGTGATTCCAATCATTCCGCCAGAATTGCGTCCTTTAGTGCCGTTAGATGGTGGTCGTTTTGCAACTTCAGATTTAAATGATTTATACCGTCGTGTAATCATCAGAAATAATCGATTAAAACGATTGGTAGAAATTAAAGCACCCGAAGTAATTTTACGAAATGAAAAACGGATGTTACAAGAATCTGTCGATTCTTTATTTGACAATACCAGAAAGGCATCAGCAGTAAAAACAGAATCTAACAGAGCGTTAAAATCACTTTCAGATTCCTTAAAAGGAAAACAAGGTCGTTTCCGTCAAAATTTATTAGGAAAACGTGTTGATTATTCTGCGCGTTCTGTAATTGTTGTTGGACCAGATTTAAAATTATTTGAATGTGGTCTTCCAAAAGACATGGCAGCAGAATTGTACAAACCTTTTATCATCAGAAAATTAATTGAAAGAGGCATTGTAAAAACAGTTAAATCTGCCAAAAAAATTATCGATAAAAGAGAACCAGTAGTATGGGATATCCTAGAAAATGTATTGAAAGGACATCCGGTATTACTAAATCGTGCTCCTACACTTCACCGTTTAGGAATACAAGCATTCCAACCAAAATTAATTGAAGGGAAAGCAATACAGTTACACCCTTTGGTGTGTACTGCTTTTAATGCGGATTTTGATGGTGACCAAATGGCGGTTCACCTTCCTTTAGGTCCAGAAGCAATTTTGGAGTGTCAATTGTTAATGTTAGCATCACACAATATTTTAAATCCTGCCAATGGTGCGCCAATTACGGTTCCATCACAGGATATGGTTTTGGGATTGTATTATATGACAAAAGAACGTTTGTCAACTCCAGAACATAAAGTAAAAGGTGAAGGTCTTACTTTTTATGGTCCAGAAGAAGTTCAAATTGCTTTTAATGAAAAAGCAGTAAACTTAAATGCCAGAATCAAAGTAAGAACCAAAGATTTAAATGAAAATGGTGAATTGGTTACTAAAATCATTGAAACAACCGTTGGTAGAGTACTATTTAACGAAGTTGTTCCTGAAAAAGCAGGTTATATCAATGAGGTTTTAACTAAAAAATCATTAAGAGATATTATTGGTAAAATTTTGAATTTAACCGATGTTCCAACTACCGGAAAATTCTTGGATGATATGAAAGACATGGGATTCCGTTTTGCATTCCAAGGTGGATTGTCATTCAGTTTAGGAGATATCATTATTCCACAAGAAAAGGGACAAATGATTTTAGATGCTACCGAACAAGTTGATATCATTAGAGCCAACTATAACATGGGTATGTTAACCAATAAAGAGCGTTACAACCAAGTTATTGATATTTGGAGTTCTACCAACAACCGTTTAACAGAACTTTCTATGAAACGTTTGCGCGAAGACCAACAAGGATTTAACTCAGTTTATATGATGTTGGATTCTGGTGCAAGGGGATCAAAAGAACAAATTCGTCAGTTAACTGGTATGCGTGGTTTGATGGCTAAGCCAAAAAAATCAACCTCAGCAGGTGGTGAAATTATTGAAAATCCAATTCTATCTAACTTTAAAGAAGGTTTATCAATTTTAGAGTACTTCATTTCTACACACGGTGCGCGTAAAGGTCTTGCAGATACGGCTCTTAAAACTGCCGATGCTGGATATTTAACTCGTCGTTTGGTAGATGTTGCTCAGGATGTGATTATTACCGAAACTGATTGTGAAACATTAAGAGGTGTTGAAGTTATTGCTTTAAAGAAAAACCAAGAAATTGTAGAATCTTTAGGTGAGCGAATTCACGGACGTGTTTCTTTACACGATGTTTATGACCCACTTACTGATGAATTATTGGTGAAATCTGGTCAAGAAATTTCTGATGAAATAGTAGTGAAAATATCAGATTCATCTATTGATAGTGTGGTAGTAAGATCTGCACTAACTTGTGAATCTACACAAGGTATTTGTGCAAAATGTTACGGTCAAAGTTTATCGACTAAGAAAATGGTTCAAAAAGGTGAAGCAGTTGGTGTAATTGCAGCGCAATCTATTGGAGAACCTGGTACACAGTTAACTTTAAGAACGTTCCACGTTGGAGGGGTTGCAGGTAATATTTCTGAAGAAAATAAAGTTGTTGCTAAATTTAATGGTAAATTAGAATTTGAAGATTTACATACTGTAGAAGGAGAAGATAATGCTGGAAACAAAATTAATATTATTGTTTCTAGAACTTCCGAAGCTAAAATAGTAGATGCAAAAACAGGTATTACCTTAAGTTCTAACAATATACCTTACGGTTCAACTTTATTTGTTACAGATAAAGCAGCCATTAAACGCGGTGATATAATTTGTCAGTGGGATTCATTTAACGGTGTAATTGTTTCTGAATATGCTGGTAAAGTTAGTTTTGACAATATAGAACAAGGAATTAACTATATCGTAGAAATAGATGAGCAAACTGGTTTCCAAGAAACAGTAATTGTTGAATCAAAAAATAAAAAACTGATTCCTACCTTAATTATTGAAGGTAAAGGTGGAGAAATCATGAAATCATACAATTTACCAGTAGGATCTCACTTAATGGTAGCTGAAGGTGAAAAAATTAAAGCAGGTAAAATTTTAGTTAAAATTCCAAGAAAATCTGGAAAAGCTGGTGATATTACTGGTGGTTTACCAAGAGTTACCGAGTTGTTTGAAGCGCGAAATCCTTCAAATCCTGCGGTAGTTTCTGAAATTGATGGAGTAGTAACTTTAGCCAAAATTAAGCGTGGTAACCGTGAAATTATTGTTGAATCTAGAACAGGAGATGTGCGTAAGTATTTGGTAAAATTATCGAACCAAGTATTGGTACAAGACAATGATTATATCAAAGCTGGTATGCCTTTATCGGATGGTGCTATTACCTTAACCGATATTTTAACCATTCAAGGACCTTCAAAAGTGCAAGAATATATTGTAAATGAAATTCAAGAAGTTTATCGTTTACAAGGGGTTAAAATTAATGACAAACATTACGAAGTAATTGTGCGTCAAATGATGCGTAAAGTGCGTATTATTGATTCTGGTGATACTTTATTCCTTGAAAATCAATTGGTTCATAAAAATGATTTTATGGAACAAAATGATAAAATTTTCGGAATGAAAGTAGTGGAAGACCGAGGTGATTCTGAGGAATTACAAGAAGGTCAATTAATTTCTGCTCGTTTATTAAGAGATGAAAACTCTAAATTAAAACGTTCTGATAAGAAATTAGCCATTGCAAGGGATGCAAATCCGGCAACTGCAGAACAAGTATTACAAGGAATTACCAGAGCATCGCTACAAACAAAATCGTTTATTTCGGCTGCATCTTTCCAAGAAACCACCAAGGTATTAAACGAAGCCGCAGTAGCGGGTAAAGTTGATTTCTTAGACGGATTGAAAGAGAATGTAATTGTAGGTAAGAGAATCCCTGCTGGTACAGGATTGAAAGAATACGATCGTATTTTAGTAGGTTCTAAAGCTGAAATGGAAGAGGATAATTAATTATTGAGATTATGGACGAAAATCAAAATCAAGACGGGCATTTAAATATTGAATTGGATGAAAAAACGGCAGACGGAATTTATTCTAACTTAGCCATTATCAATCATTCGGTAACAGAATTTATTGTTGATTTTATCAGCATTATGCCTGGTATTCCAAAAGCAAAGGTGAAGTCGAGAATTATTCTCACACCACAACACGCTAAGCGTCTTTCCAAAGCAATTGCAGAAAATGTAAAGCGATTTGAAAAAGCACATGGAGAAATTAAAGATTATGAAGACCATCCAATTCCGATGAATTTTGGCCCAAAAGGCGAAGCATAAATAATAAAAAGTCCCGGTTTTAATCGGGACTTTTTGCTTTTACTAATTTAACAGCGTAAAATGTTGAAACATTTTCCCTCGACTTCTTAAAGGTGATTCCAATCATCTTTGTCAAAGTTCAAAACTTTGACAAAGATTTTTGTAATGCAAAAGCAAACCTTGAAACATTTTCTATCTTGAAATTTATCATCAAATCATTAATTCATTTATACTAAAGTCTAAAAGTTTACTCCTAATTCAACCTTCTATCCAATTCTTGTGCTACATAAGCGGCTACATCATCAGCATATTTGTTCATGCCAAAACCTGCGTCATAACCTAATTCTTTAGCAAGTTCATGTGATATTCTGGGACCACCACAAATTAAAATTACTTTATCTCTTAGTCCTTCCGCTTCAATAAGCTCTACCAATTCTATTAAATTTTTAATATGAACATCTTTTTGAGTCACCGTTTGAGAAACCAACAGCACATCAGCATTTAACTCAATGGCTTTTGCAACAAATTCTTCATTGCTAACTTGGGAACCCATATTCAATGCCTCAAACATTTCATAACGTTCTATGCCGTAATGACCCGCAAATCCTTTCATATTCATAATCGCATCAATACCAACGGTATGTGCATCTGTGCCTGTACTGGCGCCAATAACCACAATGGGTCTGCCAATATGTTCTTTGATAAAAGTATCTATTTCGTACATAGACATACTAGTTGCCTCAACTTTTGGAACGCTGATAGCCGTAAAATCAATAGCGTGTGTTAAATTTCCATAGCAGTTAAAAAAGGTAAATCCCTCCTTTAATTCCTGAACAAACACCACTTGTGGATTCTCAAAACCCATTTTGCGCATTAATTGTTTAGCCGCCTCAATAGCTTCCTCTCCTTTTGGTACAGGAAGTGTAAAACTTAGTTGTACTTTACCATCGTTCATAGTATCTCCATAAGGTTTTACCTTGGTAAGGTCTAAGGTTTTATCAAATTCATTTGAGTTTGTTGAATACAGTCCTCCACTCATAATTTTATATTTTTTCTGAAAAGTAATTTATTTCAGGATTAATTTAATTTCTTATTCATAATTGCTACAAAAGGATTGTAATAATTTGCGCCTTTTTCTACCACTCCAGACAATCCTTTACCACCATTTAAGGGTCTTTTAATATCAGCAAAAATACCTTTTTCCAAGGCGGTAAATAATCCTTCGTTTTCTATTTTTTCTATAAGTTCAATGGCATCACCCAAAACTTTCTGAGCTCTAGTTCTAATAATACCACCTTCTTTAAACTCCATTTCATCCCCAATATTTTTCATATTGTTAAAAATATATTTGGCGTTTTCAATAGAAAGATATCTATCAGACATAAAAGGTGTGTGGATTGCCTCGGTTAACATCCCCAGTAAGTGAAGACCTTGTCCGGTCCAAATCGAAATTTGATTAAAAAGTGCGTTTTGCACCTGACCTTTAAACACATTTCCGGTCATAAATTTGGTGGGAGGCATATATTTTAATGGTGCTTTTGGAAAAATTTCTCGGGTCATTTGTGCTTGCGATAATTCAAATAAAAAACCATTTTCTAAATTGGGATCCATTTCAAAAGCATGGCCAAGTCCCATTTGTTCTTCTGGAATTCCTGCAACTATTGCGAGTTGTTCGTTGATAAAATCTGATGCCAATACAGTATGCGCCTCTTGAAAAGCATCGGCGGTAGTTAAATAATTGTCTTCGCCTGTATTAATAATAACACCTGCAAATCCGTTTAATACGCGTGAAAAATATTGATCAACAATAGTGCGTTGCATATTAATATCTCTAAATAAAATGCCATAGAGCGCATCGTTTAACATCACATCTAATCCTTCTAAAGCACCCATAGCCGCAATTTCTGGCATACATAAACCTGAGCAATAATTACACAAACGAATGTATCTGCCAATATCTTCACCCACTTTGTCAAGCGCAGAGCGCATAATTTTAAAATTCTCTTGGGTTGCAACTGTTCCGCCAAAACCTTCTGTAGTTGCGCCATAAGGAACAAAATCTAACAAACTCTGACCTGTGGTGCGAATAACTGCAATAATATCGGCTCCTTGTCGCGCTGCAGCTTCTGCCTGAATAACATCTTCGTAAATATTTCCAGTTGCAACGATCACATATAAATACGGTTTTGCGCCTTCGCCAATGGTGTTGAGGTAGTTTTCTCTTTTCGCTTTTCTAGCTAAAATCTTTTCAATACTTGCATTTACAAAAGGGGTAATGGCTTTTTGAATGTCATTTATAGGATGGATGGGAAGTTTGGTAATTTCTAATTTTCCAATGGAAACTTCGTTCGCAATTTCTTGCGGATTTAAACCAGTTTCAATTATGGCATTTCCTAAAAAGAACATAACACCCTGACTTAAAACGCCTTTTTCTTTCAATTCATCAATTAAAATATTGGGCAATGGTACGCTATTGGCGTCAACTCCGTCAATTCCTAAAAGTCGGCAAAGGGTTCGTTCCACAGCAACCGTTGTATAATTATCTACAAAAAGTTGCACATCTTCGGCAATTTTTTTGGAGACTCCTTTAGCATAAGCTACCTTTTCAAAATCTAGTCCTAATTTACTTTGTTGCATTTTTTTATTTATTTTTTTAATTCGATTTGTGCTTTGTGAATAATTGCTTGATGAATGCCCAAAATAGTGCATATTCTAAGCGCCTCGTGGGGTGTAATTCCTATTTCATCTTCAATTAGCGAATAATCTATATAATTATTGATATTATTTGGGTTGATATTTGCTAGTGCTATAGCATAATCCAGGCCTTTAACCCTTAATTTTCTGCATTTTGGACTCAATCCGCTGTAATGTGAAGTGATTAAACTTCTAACGTTATTTTCATAAAAAATGTTTGCCACTGCATTTACAATTGCGATACCTTCAACAGGATTAGTGGTTCTGGCAAGTTCATCAATCAAAATAAGTACATTTGTTCCATTCAAAGCTTCAGTAACCATTGCGTTTACTTGTAACATTTCTGATGCAAAAGATGACAATCCTTTTTGGTCTGATTGCCCATCTTCTAAAGTAAGCATTATTTTAGCTACAATTGCAATTGAGGCCTTTTCAGCGGGTATATAAAATCCGAATTGATACAAATATTGACAAAGTGCTATTGTTTTTAATAAAACTGTTTTACCTGCCATATTTGCACCCGTAATAAAACAAATTGATGGTTCTATTTTGATGTTAATTGGTTGAAATTCTTTATGTTGATGATTTAAAATTTGTTTAATTTGTGGATTAAACATTCCAATATATTGGGTTGATTCTGCAGAAAAAGTGGGTTTGCAAAGTTTCATTTTCTGTGCTTGATATGCTTTGGCAACAATTGTGTCTAAATGTGCCACATTGTTGAGTGCTATTTCTAGGTTTTTATAATTTTCATTAATTTTTTTACACAATACAGCACGAATTTCCATTTCTAATATTTCTTGCTGATGAAACAATAAATCAAGCTCTTTTGTATGTTCTTCTTCGTATGGAAATTGCGAATTTTTGCAGGTTTTTATTTTTTTTCTAACCGATGCAAGTTCATCAGAATACACCTCATAAATATAAAATGATGGAATATTGGTTTGATGTGGGTCTAAAATTTTGATGACTTCTTGCAAAGAAGGAAGTTCTATTAAAGGTAATTGATACTCAATTTGTAACTTAAAAATAGCTTGCACAATCATAGCGAAATGTTTTATTTCAAACAATTCAATATCATCCAAAATTAAATTATTACCGATATTTTTAATGCTTCCTTTGATATCTCGAAGTTGTGAAAGCTTGATTTGAAGTTTGGTAAAAAATGCACTTTTTGATTCAAGATTTTCCAACGCAAATTCCACTAAATTTAATTCAGTTTCAATGGCATTTTGGTTATGTAATATCGTAGCATTGAGTAGCAATCTTTTACCTAAAGATGATTTTAGGTCGAGATCTTCTACCATAAATTGTAAACTACTAACTTGATTTAAAGCGTTTTTTAACAACATCTTATAATTTTTTTACGTCATAAATCGGAATTGATAATTTGCGTTCCAACGCCTGTTTTAATTCGTCTGAATTAAGGTTATAACCATCTGGAGAAGTTGGATTGATGCAAATGGCAATCAGTGTTGTTTTTTGCAATACGCTTACTTTTCCGCCTCTTTTTATAAAAGAATAATATATTGCTGGCGACACAAAAATCTTGGTAAAATCGCTGACAATTATTTCAATTGTTGCAATTGATTGCTGATTTTTTAGAAATTCAAAAAAAGTGTCTGTAATGGCGCCACTAACATAAATTCGTGTTCCGAAATTAAACAAGTTCTCTTTCAATTTTTCAAGATTAAGAACCGAATTAATTTCAAGATTTATAATTTCTTCCACAGCATTTATAGCCCAAACACCAGATTCAATCTCCAATAATTTAGCCGCCAAAACATCTTCAACTTTGTTAATATTGATAAGGTTATAAACATATTCCGTTTTAAAAACCAATTGTGAAATGTTTGCAGAAACCGATGCGCCAGTTGTTAAAATAAGGGCTTCTGTAACTGCTGGTGAACCACTGCTTTTACGAGAAAGCGCTCCATCAATAATGGTAATATCGGCACCATAATCCTGCATTTTAGCAATAAATTCTTTCAAACTTTTATTAGATGTTGGACCCGATAAAATAATCTTGCCATCAGTTTTTGCTCTTGCAGTAATTAACCTTCCTAAGGCAGTTGTTTGTGTGCTAATTGCTAATATTTCTGCTACTAGTTTTCTTTTTTTGTATAAAAGTTCGGGCGTAACAAATAACATTCCCTCATAAATTTCTATTGCGGGCTTATGTTTGTGGGTAACTTGATCGATACTTTCACCATCAATACCAATAGAGGTTATAGCAATTTGTTTTGTGCTATTTTTTAATTGAGACAATACATAGTTTAAACATACTGTTTTACCGGTATTTTTCTCAAGTCCAACAATAGACAGACTTTTATAGGGTGCTATATCCTTTACAAAAGGCATTTAGTGTTTGTTGTTTCGCTCTTTGCGTTTCAAGGAAGCGGGTTCTAATGACAAGCGTTCTCCTTTTTGAAGCGCCGCAATACCTTCTGATTTTTGTGCTTTTTCAATTTCAGAACAATTGCAATCATTTATATAATTGTTTGGTTCTGTGTAGGTTGTAATCACTCCTTCATAATTTCTGAGGATTACTTTTCCTGGACTTTGAGAAATGATATACTGTGGCATTACAGGAATTTTTCCACCACCACCAGGCGCATCAACTACAAAAGTTGGAACTGCAAATCCGGAAGTATGGCCACGTAAATTTTCTATAATCTCAATTCCTTTTGAAACCGGAGTTCTAAAATGTTCCAATCCCATAGAAAGATCACACTGATAAATATAATAAGGACGAACCCTGTTTTTAACCAATTTATGAACTAGATTTTTCATAACATGAACACAATCATTTACACCTCTTAGTAAAACAGATTGGTTTCCTAAAGGGATACCAGCATTTGCCAATCGAGCTAAAGCTTTTTCAGCATCAGGCGTTATTTCTTGTGAATGATTAAAATGTGTATTCAACCAAATAGGATGGTATTTTTTCAGCATTTCAACCAAATCTTCGGTAATACGTTGCGGTAAAACAACGGGCGTACGAGAACCAATTCTAATAATTTCTACATGAGGAATTGCACGAAGTTTAGCAATGATATATTCCAATTTACTATCACCCACCAAGAGTGCATCACCGCCAGAAAGCACCACGTCTCTAATTTGTGGGGTGTTGGCGATATATTCAATGGCTTTATCAATATGATCTGATGATGTTGAGGTATCTGTTTGACCAGCAAATCTCCTACGCGTACAATGTCTGCAATACATAGAACACATATCTGTAATTAAGAACAACACTCTATCTGGATATCTATGCGTTAACCCAGGAACGGGAGAATCTTCATCTTCGTGTAACGGATCTAACAAATCTGCATCCGACTGAAAAAGTTCTGCACCAGTTGGAATCGCTTGTTTACGAACCGGACAATTAGGATTGTCTGTATCAATAAGTGTCAAATAATAAGGCGTAATTGCCATTCGCAATGTTGCTAATGAATCACGAACACCATCTTTTTCACCTTCAGTTAAATGAATGTATTTAGTTAAATCTTCTAATGTTTCTATGCGATTTCTAGTCTGCCATTTCCAGTCGTTCCATTGATCGTCTGAAACTTCAGGGAAAAACTTTTGTCTATTACTTATTTTCATTTTAAACATATAATTTTTCGAATAAATTTCTAATTCCCTTTGATTTTCTGATGATATCGAGTGTTAAATCGGCGTGTCCAAAAGCATAGCCATTACCCACAATCATATCAATATCTTTTCCAACACCTTCGGCTCCTAAAGCAGCTTTGGTAAATGAAGTTGCCATAGAAAAAAAGTAAACACAACCTCTATCTTTGGTAATTAAGATGGATGACATTTCGGTATTTTCGATGTTTACATTGTTAATCACAACATCACATCCTGCTTCACCACAAATTGCGGTAACTTTGGTATAAACATCCATTACATTGGTTGCATCGGCAATGATAACGTGTGTTGCTATTCCTAAATCTATAATTCTTTGTGCATTTTCAACTGAATATTCCACCACAATCACTTTTCCGTTTGCGCCAACTTTTTCCATGGCTTGGTAACAACACAAAATACCCGATTTACCGCCACCACCAATAATACAAACTATATCATCTTTTTTAACCAAACGATCTACTTGAGCTGGAGCTCCTGCAACATCTAAGGCAGCAAGTGCCAGTTTTTCAGGAATATCAGTTGGTAAAACAGCGTAAAGTCCACTAGCAAAAAGTATGGCTTCTGCCTCAACATCTACCTGATCATTGGAAAGGTTGATATGGAGAATTTTCCTAATATTTAAGGGCGTTAAACTTAACGAAACCAAAGTTGCAATGGTATCACCTACTTTTAATTTTTTATCAGGAAAATGAGGGCCAATTTCTTTTACCTTGCCAATGAGCATTCCTCCAGAACCTGTAACCGGATTTTGCATTTTTCCACGTTC
>CAMTWE010000063.1:0-4577 GCA_947085395.1 uncultured Bacteroidota bacterium
AGATCCTATTAAAAAAGTTGTTGATAAATGTACTTTTTGTTATCACAGAATCAATGAAGGTTTACAACCCGCTTGTGTAGAAGTTTGTCCAACGGATGCCAGGATTTTTGGTGATTTAAGAGATAAAAAAAGTAAGTTGGTTAAATTCTTACAGAAGAATCAAACGCAAACACTAAAACAACATTTAAACACCCATTCTAGAGTATTTTATAACGGTTTAAGTTCAGAAGTTAAATAATTATGGAACAGCATTATCAGCATTTATATGAATTGCTATCTCAAGTAGATGGTTATATTTATCCCAACGAAATTGAATTACAGTGGGGATTAATGATTGTTTTATATCCTTATATTACCGGATTGGTAGCCGGAGCGTTTATTCTAGCTTCCTTAGAACGTGTTTTTAACGTTAAAGTATTAAAACCTACTTATGAAATTGCCCTTTTAACCGCTTTATCATTTTTATTCGTAGCAACCTTGCCTTTGGTTAGTCATTTACACAATCCGTTAAGATTTTATGAAATATTGATGACCCCCAATCCAACATCTGCAATGGCCATTTTTGGCTTTGTATATTTATGGTATTTAATGGTGGTTTTATTATTAGAAATTTGGTTTGATTATAGACGCGATTTTGTTATCTGGGCTAAAACAAGTACCGGATTTAAAAAGTTTTTTTATAAAATAATTACTTTAGGTATCAATGATACCGATAAAAAGTCGGCGATAAGAGATGATAAAATTGGATATTTCATCACGTTAATTGGTATTCCGTCTGCATTTTTATTACACGGTTATGTTGGGTTTATTTTTGGGTCGATAAAAGCAAATCCTTGGTGGTCAACAGTTTTGATGCCTGTAATATTTTTATTCTCTGCCATGGTTTCTGGTATTGCTTTGGTTATGGTCATTTATATGATTGTAAGTTGGTTTCGAAAACAAGAAATTGACATGCTATGTTTAGACACCATTGCAAAGTATTTATTTTATATTTTAATTGTTGCTTTTGCTTTAGAAACCTTAGATCAAATTCATCGTTTATATGAGGCAGAAGAATCATTTGATATTATTAAAGTACTAGTAAACGGAAAATTAGATCTTACGCTATTGGTTTTTCAAGTAATCATAGGAACTGTTATTCCACTTGGTGTAATCGGCTTGTTTCAGGTTTACAAACCATCAGAAATGATTAGAAAAGTATCGTATTTTATCATTGGTATTATGGTATTATTCGGAATTTTCTTTATGAGATGGAACGTAGTAGTAGGTGGCCAATTATTTTCCAAAAGTTTCAGCGGTTTCACCAATTACAAATTGAATATTTTTGGTATGGAAGGTACTTTAATGGCTATAACTTGGTTGGTATTACCTTGTCTAATTTTAGCTTTTTTACTGTGGTTAATGCCTCCTTGGAAAAAATCTCCTGTTCCCCTTGATTAAGTAAAAATCCCCTCGAAATTGTGAGGGGATTTTTTTATTTTTTATTTTACATGCATCAATTCAACATCAAAAATCAAAGTTGCATTTGGCGGAATTACACCACCTGCACCACGACTTCCGTATGCTAAATCAGAAGGAATTACAAAACGCACTTTATCGCCTACTTTTAATAAAAGAATACCTTCATCCCAACCTGCAATAACTTGACCAACACCCAAAGTAAACTCAATTGGTTCTTTTCTTGGGTATGATGAGTCAAAAACAGTTCCATCTAACAACATTCCTTTGTAGTGAACAGCAACAGTTTTTTCTTTTTCAGCATTTTTTCCATTTCCATTTTGAAGGATTTTATAACGCAAACCGCTATTGGTTTTATCGTAACCAGCCGAAACACTTTCTAATAAATCTTCCTGTTCTTTTTTTGCTGATTCGATTCTTTTTTCTAAACTTTTTTCAAAAGTTCTGAATGCTTCAACTGCTTTAAAATTTGTAGCATTTTCACCTACGCAAATTATTTCTACTGATTCTAAGATATCATTTTGCGCAATAGCATCAACAACATCTTGTCCTTCAGTAACTTGTCCGAAAACAGTGTGTTTGTTATCTAACCAAGGCGTTGCAACATGGGTAATAAAAAACTGACTTCCGTTAGAAGCCGGTCCAGAATTTGCCATAGAAAGTACCCCAGGTTTGTTGTGTTTTAAACTTGGATGAAATTCATCATCAAAACTATAACCAGGAGAACCAGTTCCGGTTCCAAGCGGACAACCACCTTGTACCATAAAATCTGCGATAACACGGTGAAATTTTAATCCGTTATAATAAGGAGTTCCTTGTGGTTTAATTTTATTTTCTAAATTTCCTTCAGCCAAGGCAACAAAATTCCCTACAGTACCAGGAGTTTTTTCAAATTCTAAATTGATAAGAATTGTGCCTTTTGAAGTTTTTAACGATGCGTATAATCCGTCTTTCATATGTGAATATTTTAATTGTTTTTAATAATATCATCCCGAAAAATCGGGACAGGTTATGGAATACGCCAGTTTGATAAAAATATTTTCATCAAAGTTTGTGTTTTAGCAAACATGGCTATTTCATATATGTAAAAGTCATTTTTTATCGGTCATATATGGCATCTCTTTTATTTATTCGTGTTTGCTTACGCAAACAGCTTGTTAATGGCGATTTCATATGTGAATATTATAATTGATGTTACTATTTTTTTAATGGGTCATATTCACTGGTAAAGTGTAGTTTAACCGATGGATATTTTTGTTGTGTATTTTGAATGGTAAAGGCAGAATCAGCCAAAAATACCAATTGATGTTGTTTATCTTTGGCTAAATAGCGTTGTTTTACCCTTAAAAATTCTTTAAATTCTTCATTTTTTTCATCTTCTGGATGCACCCAGCACGCTTTATGGATATTGATATTTTCATAAGAACATTTGGCTCCATATTCATGTTCTAATCGGTATTGAATTACTTCGTATTGAAGTGCGCCAACGGTGCCAATAATTTTTCTACCGTTGTAATCTAAGGTAAATAATTGCGCTACACCTTCATCCATCAACTGGTCAATTCCTTTAAATAATTGTTTAGATTTTAACGGATCGGCATTGTTAATATACCTAAAATGTTCTGGTGAAAAACTTGGAATTCCTTTAAAGTTAATTTTTTCACCCTCGGTTAAAGTATCACCAATTTTGAAATTCCCGGTATCGTGTAATCCAACAATATCACCTGGAAAAGATTCTTCAACAATTTCCTTTTTCTCGGCAAAAAATGTATTCGGACTAGAAAACTTGAATTTTTTATGATGACGTACATGCAAATAAGGCGCATTTCTTTTAAAAATACCGGAAACAATTTTGATAAATGCCAAACGATCTCGGTGATTTGGATCCATATTGGCGTGAATTTTAAAGACAAAACCGGTAAAAGTATTTTCTTCCGGATTTATCAAACGCTCTTCTGCTTGTTTTGGACGTGGAGTAGGGGCAATTTCTATAAAACAATCGAGTAATTCATTTACGCCAAAATTATTTAAAGCCGAACCAAAAAATACTGGTTGTAAAATACCATTTAAATATTCATCTCTGTCAAATTTTGGATAAACTTCAGCAACCAATTCTAGTTCTTCTCTTAGTTTTTTGGCAGATTTTTCTCCAACAAATTGTTCTAATTCTTTACTTTCTAAATCGGTAAATTCTATGCCAGATGATATTCTTTGTTTTTGATCTGGTGAAAATAAATTTAGTTTTTGATCCCAAATATTATAAATTCCTTTAAAATCATAACCCATTCCGATAGGAAAACTGAGAGGCGTAACTCTTAAACCCAATTTTTGTTCCACTTCATCCATCAAATCAAAAGCATCTTTTCCTTCGCGGTCTAATTTATTGATGAAAACAATCATAGGTATATTGCGCATTCTACAAACTTCAACCAGTTTCTCGGTTTGTTCTTCCACACCTTTTGCAACATCAATAACCACAATTACACTGTCAACTGCCGTTAAAGTTCTAAAAGTATCTTCAGCAAAATCTTTGTGACCAGGAGTGTCTAAAATGTTGATTTTCTTTCCTTTATATTCAAAAGCCAATACCGATGTTGAAACAGAAATTCCACGTTGCCGTTCAATTTCCATAAAATCGGAAGTTGCTCCTTTTTTAATTTTATTACTTTTTACAGCACCTGCTTCTTTAATTGCACCACCAAACAACAATAATTTCTCGGTTAAAGTAGTTTTTCCGGCATCAGGATGTGAAATAATTCCGAAGGTTCTTCTGCGTTGTATTTCCTTTAAAAAACTCATGAATTTTTAATTGAGGTGCAAAGATATGTTTTTCTATCAAAATGATTAAATGATTTTTTTAGTTCTATTTGATTTGAAAAGTATTGAATTTATCATTTGAACCAAAATCAGCATTTTTAATCATTAAATTGATGAAGATTTTCTGTAAATTACCCTTTATGGCAAGGGCAAAAATTTGCAGAAAATCAAATTTATCACTTTTTAAAATCGATTCAAAGTTTAAATGATAAATCAAATGGCTTATTTTATCAATCAATTTAAAAATTGTACAGCTATCATCTTCTAGAATTTTATTTGTAAATTTGTTTTTATCGAAAAAT
>CAMTWE010000064.1:0-6706 GCA_947085395.1 uncultured Bacteroidota bacterium
AAATAAAACTGAACAAAGCCCATTCCGCTATGAAATGCTTGTCCGGGCGTAGATAAAAAGGTAATGGCACTTGCTTGTGTTGCCATTACCGACAGACCGATAGTCCACCAATGTGCTTCATTTCCTCCTTTAATATATTCGGTTACATTTTTACTTCCTTGGGTTTTCCAGGCACCATAAAAAACGATAAATAACAAGGTTCCGCTAAGAACAAACCAATCTAGTTGCTGCATATTTTAGGAATAAATTTTCATTATGATATAAAACAGCACAATATACAAGGCGTTGGCAATTAAAATGGCTGTATATTCCTTTTTCCAAATGTATTTTGGTGTATCCATACTTATTTTTTTATCGGTTTAATCACCTTATTTTTACCAACAGCAAGCATGTTTGCAAACAATTTATAAGCACCAGAAACACCTGCCGGAAGTTCTCTAAAAAAACTTAATCCGGTATAAATAAAAGTTCCTTTACCATATTTTGCAACCAATAAACTTCCTTTAGTTTCGGGTTCATTTTTATCATTCATACTTAAAATAGCTTCAAAATTTGAATCCCATTCATTGGGAAAATACAAACCTCTTTCTTGTACCCATGCTTCAAAATCTAGCTGTGTAATTTTATTTGGATAGTTTAAAATTTCATGAGTCGGGTTTAAAAATCGTACCTCAGCATTTTCTTCGGTAACCCTATCGCGTGAAAGTTTTAAAGAAAATGGGGTCAAAGCATCTACTTTTAATCTTGTATTGGTATTGTATTGTATAATTAAATTACCGCCATTGGCTACAAAATTATGTAAATATTTTTGATAAAATTTGGCCCTTTCATTGGTGTTATAAGCTCTTATCCCTAAAATTACGGCATCAAAATTAGCCAACTTTTCAGGTGTTATTTCATCCTCTGATAATTCTACAACCGTATAACCAATTTGTCTTAAACTTGTAGGAACGGCATCACCTGCACCATGAATGTAACCAATCATTTTACCTTTTATCTGAATATCTAAACGAACCACTTTGGACTCAGAAGGCATTATAATGGATTGAAAAGGAATGTGATTGTAATTAATTTCGACCAGTTTATGCGCGTAAATTTTGTTTCCAATTTCAATGATGGGCGAAATAAATCCTTCTGATTGATTTGAAGTAGGAAAAACCTCAAATTCAACACTTTTTTCTTCGCCTTTTTTATCGATTTTAAATTGATAATTTTCTGGTAAAAATTTCCAATTAGAAGGAATGTTTAATTTTATAGTTCCAGAAACTTGATCTTTAACCGATTTAATTTTTATCTTAACTTTTTGAGAATTATCATTGGCAAAAATGTACACATCCTCACTAAAAGTAGCAACAATTTCTGGCAAAACTTCAAATGGCTGATAAACTTCTCCTTTAACAGGATCATTATATTTATAAACTACATCTTTGGTAATTGGAATTATAATTCCGTTAAAATTGAGCAGAAAATCTACAGAAATAGTTCTTGGCGTTTCTGAAAAACCAATCAGTTGTTTATCAGTAACTTTATACATTCCTAAACTCGCTTTTTCATGCAACCAATAAGGAGAAGTTAGCTTAATTTCATCCGAAATATCCATTGTTAAGCTCATAAAATGTGGCTTATTTTGTACTAATTGCGTTTTGTTTGTATCGGTAATATTGAATGGATTGATGCGCACAGCATTTAAAAATATTATAGCATTACTTCTATTGATGGCTTCAATTTTTATGGTATTCTTAGTGTTTTTAGTAGTAGAAGAATTATCGGCAACGGCTTCTAAATAAAGTCCGGCACAAGCAACAATAATCTGCTTAATTTCATCTAATTTTAATGTTTTCCAATGCTCATCTTTTAATTGCTGTATCAATTGATATGCTGTTATCAAGTTCGGAATACTTGCAGCCGGATTTTTAAAGTTGAATTCCTTTTCTACTTTTTGTAAAATCTGTTCAATTTTTTCACCCCCTTCAACCCTATTCCAAGTAGTATCAATTCCGTCAAAAACATTTTTATTGATTGGAAAATCACCTTTTAGAAACTCTAAATATTCAGTTTGATTGCCTCTTGTACCAGTACTTCCAAAACCTTGCGTTTGATGTTGGCTTCTGCTTAAAGATGCTATTTCACTATTAGACAAACCATTAATAGGAAAATAAGTTCCAATTTCTAAACTCAATAAATTGGTTTTATCAGCTTTTTCAAAATTTTCTTCACTTCCATAAAACCACCACGAAGTATTAAAAAACGCTCGTTTTGGTGTCCAAATTTCATCATTTTTTAAATATGTTTTATACGTTTTATTGGATGATAAATCAAACGCTTCCAAACTTAAAATGGCCGATGCGGTATGATGACCGTGCGTTGAACCATCATTTCTATGGTTGAATCTATTGATGATAACATCTGGTTTTAATTTTCTAATTACAGAAACCACATCATTTAAAACCTCCTCTTTATTCCAAATTTCGAGTGTTTCATCAGCATGTTTAGAAAATCCGAAATCATTAGCCCTGGTGAAAAATTGTTCGCCACCATCAATTCTTCTTGCGGCCAATAATTCTTGCGTTCTCATAACGCCCAACAATTCATTTAATTCAGATCCAATTAAATTTTGACCACCATCACCTCTTGTCAAACTTAAATAAACAGTTCGTGCCTTTACATCATTGGCAAAATAAGAAATTAAGCGCGTATTTTCATCATCAGGATGCGCGGCAATGTACAATACGGTTCCTAAAAAATTTAGTTTTTTAATAGATTCAAATATTTCTCCAGCAGTTGGTTTTTTGGGATTTTGAGATAGGATTGAAAATACGCAAAAGAATGATAATAAAAGCGTTATAATATATTTTTTCATCTAATTTGATTTAATATTTTTACTAGACTATTACAATTTACCTATTTAAATTTCTATAATTTTGAAATTTTTACTCATTTTTTTTATAAACTTAAAAAGTTTGATGTTAAACAAATATAAAATTAATTTATTTGAATCAAATTTATGATAGATAATTAACACAACTATAACTAAAAATTTAAAAAAACAGCAATTTATGACAAAATATTCAACACAATTTATATACTTTTATACTGTTGATAAAATATCTTTTTTTAAACAACATATTTAGAATATATTTGTAAATTATCCATTAAAAACAGAATAAATGAAACGCCCATGATTAAACATTAAAAAATAGGTGTATAATTATTAAGGCGTTCCATTTGACCATTAAAAAACAAATAAATATAAACAAATGAAATTTATTGTATCGAGTTCTCAGTTATTAAAACAAATACAAGTGCTTTCTGGGGTTATCAACAGTAATAATACCCTACCTATATTAGACAATTTTCTTTTTGAATTAAATCATAACGAATTAAAAATTGCGGCTTCAGATTTAGAAACTACCATGAGTACCCATGTAGAAGTTGAATCTAATTCGGTTAGTTCTATTGCAGTAAATGCCCGTTTACTATTAGAAACGTTGAAAACTTTTCCAGATCAACCGCTTACTTTTAAAACAGAAGAAAGCAATACACTAGAAATTAGTTCCAATCAAGGTAAATATGATATGGCTTATTTTGATGGCAATGAATTTCCTAAATCCATCTCTTTAGAAGATCCTAAAAAAACACAAATACCAGGAAATATTCTTTCAACTGCCATTTCAAAAACCATTTTCGCTACCGGAAATGATGATTTAAGACCTGTAATGAGTGGTGTATTTTTCCAATTTAGCCCAGAAAGTTTGACTTTCGTGGCAACAGATGCGCATAAATTGGTAAAATATTCTAGAACTGATATTACTTCAGAAGAAGTTGCAGAATTTATCATGCCTAAAAAACCACTTAACTTGTTAAAAAACATTTTAAGCAATTCTAATACTGATTTAACGATAGAATATAATGATACCAATGCCAAATTTATTTTTGACAATATGGTGTTAACTTGTAGATTAATAGATGGTAAATATCCAAATTATGAAGCCGTTATTCCGAAAGAAAATCCAAATAAATTAAGCGTTGACCGCGCATTATTTTTAAACTCAGTAAGACGTGTTTCTATTTTCTCTAGTAAATCTACCCACCAAATTCGATTGAAAATGGCGGGTACAGAATTAAATATTTCTGCTGAAGATATAGATTTCTCTAATAAAGCAGAAGAACGTTTAACCTGTGATTTTCAAGGAGACGATATGCAAATCGGATTTAACTCGCGCTTTTTAACAGAAATGTTGAGCAATTTAGAATCTAATGAAATCTTGATTGAAATGTCTTTACCCAACAGAGCCGGTATTTTAACGCCAATTGATGGACTTGAAGATGGCGAACGAATTACCATGTTGGTAATGCCAGTGATGTTAAATTATTAAAAAAAACTGAAAATCAATTATAAAATCCGCTTTTTGCGGATTTTTTTTTACCTTACCATCATGAATTTTTTAGCACATTTATACCTCTCTGGAAACAATCACAATTTAATGGTGGGTAATTTTATGGCAGATGCTATCAAAGGAAATTCTTATTTACAATTTGATATTGAAATACAACAAGGCATTATTTTACACAGAGCTATTGATACTTTTACCGATCAACATCCTATAGTAAAACAAAGTAAAAGGAGGTTAAATCTGAGATACAATCATTTTAAAGGCATCATCATTGATGTGTTTTATGATCACTTTTTAGCCAAGAACTGGTCAAAATTCTCTGAAATTCCACTTGAGATTTACGTTTCAGAAGTTTATAAAATTTTAAGAAAATCATCAAAAATATATCCATCAAAAATAAATAGAATGCTTTATTTTATGATTTATGAAAATTGGCTGTTGAGTTATCAGCACACCAAAGAAATCAATAAAGTTTTGACAAGAATGAATCATAGAACTAAACATCAATCTTATATGGAACTTGCAACCGAAGATCTTTTACTTCATTATGATGATTTTGAAGCAGATTTTATGCTATTTTTTGAAGAAATTATAGCATTTACACAATCTAAAATTAACACTTAAATGATGCAAAAAATTTCATTTATATTGATTACTCTTTTGATTATGAGTTGTCAAACACAAAAAGTTTCTAAACCAACTCAACTAGGATTAATAGCCGATAAAGCGATGGTTGTTTCGGCACGCGAAGAAGCATCAAAAATTGGCGTTGAAATTATGAAACAAGGCGGCAATGCTTTTGATGCGATGATTGCAACAGATTTAGCGCTGGCAGTTTGCTATCCGTTTGCAGGCAATATTGGCGGTGGCGGATTTATGGTTTATAGAACTGCAAACGGTGAAGTTGGCGCATTAGATTACCGCGAAAAAGCTCCAATGGCCGCTTTTAAAGAAATGTATTTGGATGCTGAGGGCAATATTATACAAGGAAAAAGCACTTTAGGAGCGCTTTCTGTGGGCGTTCCTGGCACCATAGCCGGATTGTTTGCGGTGCATCAAAAATTTGGAACTTTGCCTTTTCATCAACTTATTCAACCTGCTATTGATTTGGCAAAAAAAGGCGTTGTTGTTACAAAAAATCAGGCAATTTCGCTTCAAAATGCTTTGGGTGATTTTCAAAATGCAAATCAGCAAAAAATTGAATTATCCTATGATTGGAAAGCGGGAGATTCTATCAAATATCACAAACTTGCCCTTACCTTAGAACGCATTCGCGACAATGGCAGGGATGAATTTTACAAAGGCAAAACTGCAGACATTTTAGTGGATTATCTCAACAATTTGGGCGGGATTATCACCAAAGAAGATTTGGCAAATTATGAAGTAAAATGGAGAGAACCCATCGTTTTTGAATATAAAAAACATAAAATTATTTCCATGACGCTTCCGTCGAGCGGCGGCATTTGTTTGGCACAAATCTTAAAATCGGTTGAGCCGTTTGATTTAAAAAAATTAGGTCACAATGCTACCGCTTATATCCAACTTTTAACCGAAGCACAACGCAGAGCATATGCAGATAGAGCACATTTTTTAGGTGATGCAGATTTTGTGAATGTACCTATCAATCAATTATTGGATGATAATTACATCAAAAACAGAATGCGTGATTTTAGTTGGGAAAAAGCAACCAAATCATCAGAAATTTCTCATGGCAACATCAATTTAATAGAAAGTGATGAAACTACCCACTACTCTATTGTTGATGCTTTTGGAAACGCAGTTGCAGTTACCACAACGCTCAATGGCGCTTATGGTTCTAAAGTTTATGTAACCGAAGGCGGATTTTTCTTAAACAATGAAATGGATGATTTTAGTATAAAACCAGGTGTTGCTAATATGTTCGGATTGGTAGGTGCAGAAGCCAATGCCATTGCGCCACAAAAAAGAATGTTGAGTTCTATGACTCCGACAATTGTAGAAAAAAACGGAAAATTATTGATGGTGCTCGGCTCACCGGGAGGTTCAACTATTATTACATCGGTTTTGCAAAATATTTTAAATGTAGTCGATTTTAAGATGAGTATGCACGAAAGCGTTTCAAAACCCAGATTTCACCATCAATGGTTACCAGATAATATCAGGTTAGAACCCAACGGATTTAATCATGAAATTAAATCAGCTTTGCAACAAAAAGGATATTTACTGGACGAAAGTGCCAATATAATTATTGGCAAAGTAGATGCTATTTTAGTGCTTAAAAACGGTAAATTAGAAGCCGGATCCGACCCACGAGGCGATGACAAAGCAGCGGG
>CAMTWE010000065.1:0-7696 GCA_947085395.1 uncultured Bacteroidota bacterium
AAAATAAATTTAAACTCAAAAAAATGAAAAATGTATTTAAAATTAACACCATATTGCTGATGCTTTTTATGGGAGCAATAGCAAATGCCCAAAATTCTAGAGGGATTAATCTAGATTATTTGGATACCAGCGTAAAACCTGGTCAAGATTTTTTCCGATTTGTAAACGGAAAGTGGTTAGACAACAATCAAATACCTGATGACAGAACGCGTTGGGGAAGTTTTGATGAATTGCGCGATAAAACAGACAACGATGTGCAACTAATTCTAGATAAAGCGGTTGCGAGTAAAATTTACGCCAAAGGAACCGACCAGAAAAAAGCCATCGATATTTATTTAACGGTGATAGATTCAACAGCAAGAAATAAAAATGGAATTAAACCACTCAAACCAATTTTAGCAAAAATTGATGCCATCAAAAATTTGGAGGAACTTCAAAAATATTTGATAGAAATGGAACCTTTTGGCGGTGGCGGTTTCTTCGGATTTAGAGTTAGTCCAGATATGAAAAACAGCAATTTAAATGTGGGCTATTTAGGAAGTGGCGCATTAGGTTTGCCAAACCGTGATTATTATGTGGATGAAGATGCTGATACCAAAGAAATTCGTGTAAAATATGTAGATCATATTACAAAAATGTTTCAATATGTTGATAAAAATGACAAGAATGCAGCTTTAAAAGCAGCGCAAATACTTGCCTTTGAAACAAAAATGGCAGTACCAAGAATGACTAAAGAAGATCGTCGCGATGCTCGTAAACGCCACAATCCAACTGCAATTAAAGACTTGGCTAAATTAACACCATCAATCAATTGGTATTTTTATTTAGGCGGAATTGGCGTAAAAAATATTGATACGCTTATTGTTAGTGAACCTAAATATTTTATTGCCTTAGAAGAAATCTTTAAAACTACATCGGTAGCAAACTGGAAAAATTACTTAAAATGGACTGCAATCAATCGTAATTCTAACAGATTAACCATGGATATGGAGCGTTTAAGTTGGAATTTTAATGAAAAAGTATTGAGTGGTTCCAAAAAACAACGTCCATTAAATGATAGAGCTTTACAAGTTGTAAATCGTACCGTTGGTGAAGCTTTAGGGAAGTTGTATGTAGATGAAAAATTTCCACCTGCAGCAAAAGAAAAAGCTGCTAAAATGGTGCAAAATATAAAGTTAGCCTATCTCAATCGTATCGAGAATTTATCTTGGATGAGTGCTGAAACAAAAGTTAAAGCGTATGAAAAAGTAAACAAAATGACTGTTAAAATTGGCTATCCAGATAAATGGAAAGATTACAGCGAATTAGTTACCAAATCACCTAAAGAAGGTGGAACATTTGCCAGCAATATGACAGAAGTTTCTAAATGGAATTATTACGATAACTTAAGAGAATTAGGTCAGCCCGTAGATAAAACCCGTTGGGGCATGAGTCCACAAACAGTAAACGCATATTTTAGTCCAACCTTTAATGAAATTGTTTTCCCTGCAGCCATTTTACAACCTCCTTTTTATGATTACTTAGCAGATGACGCTGTAAATTATGGTGGAATTGGCGCTGTAATTGGTCATGAAATTTCGCACGGATTTGATGATTCTGGTTCTCGTTTTGACGCCGATGGCAATCTAAATAACTGGTGGCAACCATCAGATTTAGAAAACTTTACAGTATTAGGAAAAAAATTGATTGCGCAATACAGTGCTTTAGAAGCATTACCAGGGCTTTTCTTAAACGGAACCTTTAATTTAGGTGAAAATATTGCTGATTTAGGTGGTGTAAATGCTGCTTTTGATGGTTTAAAATTGAAATTTAAAGAAAGTGGCTATCCTAATAAAATTGACGGATTTACCGCAGAGCAACGATTCTTTATGTCTTGGGCTACCATTTGGAGAACTAAAGCTCGTGAAGAAGCTATTAGAAATCAGATTAAAACAGGACCACATTCTCCTGGTAATTTTAGAGCGTATGTTCCTTTACAAAATTTAGAAGAATTTTATAAGGCCTTTGGTATCATAGAAGGAGATGCCTTATACAAAAAACCAACTGACAGGGTTTTAATTTGGTAAAAACTTATAACAGATAATTTAAAAAAGTTCCTTTGCAAAAACAAGGGAACTTTTTTATTGGTAATGTGTTGAAAAATTAAAACGAAAATAGGATGAAAAATCCTTGTGCTACGCTCCACTTATTTTTTATCCTATTCAAAAAAATAATATTTAAACTAATGAATAACAATAAATATTTTACATATTTTTTAAGACACCACCTTTTTCTTAAAAAAATGTTAATTTTTATGTTTTTGGATATCAAAAAATAAATTTTAATCGGTATCTTTAGCAAAGTATTATTGCATAAACAACCAAAGTATCAATTATGAAATTAAAACAACTTAATGAAGATTGGACTTCCGTAGTAGTAGCTACCACACTAATTTTCGCCATTGTTACAACCACATTTTTTCCTGAACTTCCTAAATTTGGTCCTAAAGAGGGCTGGGTTGGGTGGACTGTACTCAGTACAGAAGTGTTTACCTCTGGAAATACCATAAGACTAATACTTACCTTTCTCTATTTTTTCCTTTTCACTTTATTAGGCGGAGCGCTTATGGGAAAATCTATCAAATCAATTTTAGGTGCATTTCCCATAATTTTTATCCTCTCAATGGGTGCTCAATTTATAGCATCAAGCGGAATAATGAAAGACTTAGGATTGGAAACCGTTCTATTTTCGTTACTCATTGGCTTATTTATCCGCAATATAATTAAAGTTCCAGACTGGTTAAAGTCGGGAATCCAAAGTGAATTTTACATCAAAATCGGATTGGTAATGTTGGGGGCATCAGTGCTCTTTTCCGAAATAATGAAAGCTGGTTTTTTTGGTTTATTACAAGCCATCATTGTGGTTGTATCTGTTTGGTATTTCGCTTTTTGGTTTGCTAAAAAAATGAAAATTGATGAAGAACTTTCTATAATGATGGCAAGTGCTGTTAGTATTTGCGGTGTTTCCGCCGCCATCGCAACAGCAGGCGCCATTAAAGGAGATGGTAAAAAATTAAGCTATGTTGTTTCTTTAGTCTTAATTATTTCAATTCCTATGATGATTTTTATGCCCCTTATTGCGCGTTGGCTAGGTTTAAGTGATGAAGTCACGGGCGCTTGGTTAGGCGGAACCATTGATACTACTGGAGCTGTAGTTGCATCTGGAACTATTGCTGGAGATGTGGCCTTAAAATTTAGTACGATTATTAAATTCTCCCAGAATATTTTGTTGGGAGTTGCGGCTTTTTTAATTTCTATTTATTGGACTTATAAACAAGTTGGTAAAAATAAAGAAACAGAAAAACCTACCCTAAAAATAATTTGGGAACGTTTTCCTAAATTTGTACTCGGTTTTATCATTGTTTCACTAGTATTTTCATTTGTAGTATCTCCAGAAACTGCTGAAATTACAGGAAAAACCATCAAAAGCTATCAATCATTATGGTTTAATTTAGCGTTTATCTGCATAGGTTTAGAAACGAGATTTAAAGATATTATTGAGTTAGATCGTGGCAGACCATTGGTAGCTTTCTTAACCGCACAGCTATTTAATATCTTTGTAACTTTAGGTGTTGCCTATGTTTTATTTCAACTACTTTGGGTTGGATAAATAAAGAAAAAAAGGATAAAAAAGACCCATAAGAAATTGTGACCGCTGAAAAAGCTTATCTAAATTAAGCAAGGTTTATGAAAGCGATTAAGTTTAATGGTAACTTTGAATTAGTCGCTTTTTTATTTTAAATAAAATACTTCACAAATTTAAAAGTCAGCACTTTATTATACCCTTATTATTCATATATTGTGCATGCATAATACTTTTATAAAAATGTATCGATAGATTTAACTTACAAATCAATAAAAATTAAAAACTGCTTAAAACCATCACTTATGATTTTATTCAATCCAAAAAAAAATGAACGATTTTATCCCGATGAAGAATCGAGAGAAATCATGCAAAAAACGATTCAATTTTTTGAAAATAAAGGCTTACAAAGTCTTAAACAAGATGATCGCGACCGAGTTTGGTATCGTGAATTTCTAGATTTTATCGCCAAAGAAAAAATATTCTACAAACTCTTAACTCCATCCAAAGAAAGTAATGGAAAAACGCGTTGGGATATGTGGCGCATTCAACAATTCAATGAAATCCTAGGATTTTATGGACTTCCCTATTGGTACACTTGGCAAGTTACCATTTTAGGATTAGGGCCCATTTGGATGTCTGACAATAAAGCAGCTAAAGAAAAAGCCGTTAAATTGCTAGAAGAAGGTGCCATTTTTGCCTTTGGTTTATCAGAAAAAGAACACGGAGCTGATGTGTATTCAACAAGTATGAAATTAACACCTCAAGCTGATGGAACCTATCTAGCCAACGGCTCTAAATACTATATTGGCAATGCTAACGAAGCTGAAATGGTTTCGACATTTGCTAAAGTTGAAGGAACGGATGATTATGCTTTTTTTGTTGCCAACTGCAATCATCCCAATTACGAATTGGTAAAAAACACGGTTAACAGTCAAAATTATGTGGCTGAATATGCACTTAAAAATTATCCTATTACCGATGCTGATATTTTAGAACGTGGACCAAAAGCTTGGGATAATGCGTTGAATACGGTAAACGTAGGAAAATATAATTTAGGGTGGGCATCTATCGGAATTTCGACACACGCTTTTTATGAAGCGATGAATCATGCAGCAAACCGCAATTTATACGGAATGTTTGTAACCGATTTTCCACATGTTAAACGCATGTTTGTTGATGCCTACGCTCGATTGGTTGCCATGAAATTGTATGCAAGTAGAACAGCTGATTATATGCGTTCTGCATCCTTAGAAGACCGCCGATACTTATTGTTCGATCCTATTATGAAGATGAAAGTAACCACTCAAGGTGAAGAAGTTATCAATTTACTTTGGGATGTTATAGCTGCTAAAGGATTTGAAAAAGATACTTTTTTCGAAATGGCAGCGCGTGATATTCGTGCATTGCCTAAATTAGAGGGTACCGTTCATGTAAATATTGCGTTGATAATTAAATTCATGCAAAATTATTTATTTAATCCGGCAAAATACGATGAAATTCCACAACGAAATGATGCAGCTGATGATGAATTCCTTTTCCGTCAAGGACCTACACGAAAATTAGCAGAAATACAATTCCACGATTACAACAAAGCATTTGATTTATATACTTTACCTAATTTAACCATCTTCAAAGAACAAATAAAATTGTTTAAAGAATCGTTGATTATGGCTCCTGCAAGCAAGGAGCAAATGAAGGATATTGATGTAATGCTTACTATTGGAGAGATGTTTACACTGGTTCCTTACGCACAATTGCTGTTAGAAAATGCTAAAATTTACGGAATTGATGAGCTTATTTTAGATCAGATTTTTGATTTTATTGTTCGTGATTTCTCCAAATTTGCACTCGAACTGCACAATAAACCAAGTAGTACCGAAAAGCAAATGGAATATTGCCGTAAATTAATGCGAAAACCAAATGTTGATAACAACCGTTACGAAGCTGTTTGGACAAAATACGTGTATGCGCTAAAAGGTGAATATACCATGAATGATTAATAGGATTCCGAATTTAAAATAATTTTTGATTTTCCTTTTTTTCATAATGTTTAGATTTAGTTGTTAATATCGAAAAAGCTTCAAAGATTAAAGTTAAATAAAAACCATTAAAAATGTCCACTTGAACAAAACGTCTATAAAAAATCATTAATTTTGTACAATAAACTAAAATAATAATCCTTAAAAATCAAAATACCAGTTAAATACATCGGTTCTAAATCCGATATTTAACCATGTAGTATTGGTTTTATCAAAGGTATTGGTGGGGGTTCCTGGATTGAAATTTCTATAGGTAACACCTCCAAATAATTTTAGATTAGTTGCTGGATTAATCAAATAACCAATTTGTAAATCGCCTATAAAAATCTTGGCAGTATTTCCTTGTCCAATTTTGTTGCCATAATTAGCAGCTCTTACATCATTGTCTTTAAACACATCGCCCCCATAACTTTTTTGGTTGGTAGTAGTGTTAAAATCAAAACCTTTTTCACCCAAAACAAATTTGGCATTTCCATACCAACGATTTTTGGTGTAACGTGCAATTCCGACAAATTCTCTAAAATTAGCTCCCCATAAATGCGCCATCGGTTGGTTGTTGTGTCCGTAATTCAGCAACAATTCATCATGAGAATAGGTATAAGGATTTACCGCATTATACTCAGCTTGCAAGTGTAAATTATCAATTTTAAACGCATTAAAATATTTTGCACCCAACTGAATTCCAAATTTATTAGACCAATATCCATTGCCATTTGCAATTTCTCCAACTCTAAAATCATCAATAACTAATTGAGAATACAAGGCAATATGTTCATTCCATTTGTATTTGGTGCTTAAACCGAGCATGGTATTTCCAGAACGAGAGCCAGTAGCAAATTCAATATTGGTTAAGAAAATAATCGGGTTGATAAAATTGATATCCATGCCTCTGTTGTTACTTTTATCCCAAATGGCCGCTTCAAAAAGTCCGATATTTAATTTTTTAGTCACATTCAAACTCAAATAATGAATGGCTACATATTTTTGAGCATAAGCGCCGTTAACGGTTGCTTCACGACGCACATCTTGCGTCCACATCCATAAATTAGTGTATTTCAATTTCCAAAATGAAGTGTTGATTTTAAAATACGGATAAGGTGAGGCAACATCTGATAAAAATAAGGAACGATAGCCATCGCCTATAAAATTTTTGCCATGACCAAACTGCAAATTGAATGTTTTGTTCGGACTGTAAGACAAATAACCCTCGGTTACCGGATAGTCATAAGCATCGGTTTGGAAAGGTTTAGCGATTCCTCTTCCTGGAATGATGGCCGGATTGCCACCATCTGGTTTGATAGATTCTGCATATTGATTAAAATACTCTGAAAACCGACCTTGACTTTCAAAAACAGTAGCTGAAAAGTTGAAGTTTTTTCCAATGCCACCATTTGCCATCACGGCTCTGGTGTTGTTGTAAGTGTAGTTAAATTTGTCTGAATTGTCTTTTCCCAATTGTAAATCGGCTACCGGATTCAACGTAAACCAATAATCATCGGCTTTGATTTGAATCATATGTTCGTTCCAGAATTTTCGTCCCCACCAGCCAGTTCTGTCTTTCAATAAATCCTTTTTTTGCTGATTTAAATCTACATATTTCATCGTTTCCGAATAAATATAAGGTTTCATAGCAGTGTGTGTATTATCAGATTGATTGTAATAAAAATCCAACGTACTGTAATCTTGTGATGAAAAAGGAATATTTAACTGACTTTGATGTTCTAAAAAATCTTTATTAACAGCTGTATAATTAAGTTCTTCCTGATTTTTAACCAAATATTGATCAGTTGATTTTCTTGATTTTTTTTCTGTTCCAACAATTTCATTTAAAGGAAAATGAAGTGGTAAAACAAATTGCATTTCTGTATTGAGATTGTTATAAGTTGAGGGTTTTATTTGTGGAAAAGTTTTAAAAACGCGTTCAACTTCCGTTTTAAATTCGGGATAAGGAGAGTTTACATATAGGACTTTAAATTGTCCAGAATTATCTACAATAAAAGTTATGGTAATTCCGCCTTTAAAATCTTCATCAA
>CAMTWE010000066.1:0-4173 GCA_947085395.1 uncultured Bacteroidota bacterium
AAACGATTCATAATATTAATTTTTATAATTATAATGATATTGCAAGTTATTAAATAAATCAGAATAAAAGATTTGGATGTTACAAAATTGTAAATTAGTCGTCTAAATACAAATCAACAAATAAAGATTTTTAAAAAAATGACTCAGAAAGAGTTTTTAATTAACGTTTTACCTTTTAAAGATAAAGTCTATAGATTGGCTAAGCGATTGTTGATTTCAACCGATGAAGCAGAAGATGCTACGCAAGAGTTGTATGTGAAATTGTGGAATAAAAAGGAAGAAATTGCTGGTTTAAGAAGTGTAGAAGCGTATGCAATGACTTTGACTAAAAATTATTGTTTAGACCGGTTAAAATCAAAACAAGCTGGTAATTTAAAATTAGTTCACAGTAATTATTTATCAAATGATATGTCATTAGATAAAAAAATTGAACTAGAAAACAGTGTTCAAATAGTTAAAAAATTAATGAATCAACTGCCAGAACAACAGCGAATTATCATTCAGTTAAGAGATGTAGAAGAATATGAATACGATGAAATTTGCGAAATATTAGAGATGAATCAAACTGCTGTTAGAGTAGCACTTTCTAGAGCAAGAAAAACAATAAGAGAACAACTTTTAAAAACACACGCATATGGATTGGGATAAAATAGAAATATTGTTAGAAAAGTATGAAAATGCTGCAACAACATTGGCAGAAGAGCGATGGTTAAAATCGGTTTTTGAACAAGAAGAAATTCAGATACATTTACAATCATATAAAATGTTATTTAACTCATATACTGCATTTAAAGATGATTCACTTAAACCTGAAATTGAAATAAATAAATCTAGTTTTAATCGTAAATATTTATCAATTGCGGTATCCATTTTAATCCTCTTTTCAATGAGTATTGGCTATCAACAATATGATAGAAAACAAAAAGCAAAAGCAGCATATGCAGAAACAAAAAAGGCCTTAGACATGCTTTCATATCAAATGAATAAAAAAAATATGGC
Organism: uncultured Bacteroidota bacterium; assembly: GCA_947085395.1. Lineage (GTDB taxonomy): Bacteria > Bacteroidota > Bacteroidia > Flavobacteriales > Flavobacteriaceae > JAGXRT01. Next base: position 1,000 of record CAMTWE010000066.1, read on the forward strand.
ATTTGTTCAACTAAAACACTATCAATATACTACCGATAAAATATTTAATTCACCTTAATAATAGAAAAATGAAAAATGTATTTGTAATTATGTTATTTATAACCGGAACCATCGTTGTTTCGGCGCAAACATCAATTTTCAATAAATTTGAAGATTTAAATGAAGTAACCTCTATAGTAGTTACGCAAGAAGCTTTTAAACTGATGAAAAATTTGGGAGGAAAAACGCCCGAAGCTAAAGAATATCAAGATTTAATTAGTGGTTTATCAGAATTAAAAGTGCTGACTACCGAAAACGCTAAAATAGCTGCAGATATGCAAACGAGTTTCAATAGCTATATAAGTAGCGCTAAATTAACGGAACTAATGCGCGTAAAAGATAAAGGAAGTAATGTATCAATCTTCATAAAAAAGGGCGCTAAAGAAGATTTTGTATCAGAATTAGTGATGTTTGTGAAAGATGGACATGCTTCTAAAAAAGAAACTGTAATTTTGTCGCTTACAGGAAATATTGACTTGAATAAAGTTTACAGACTTACAGAACAAATGAATATTCCTGGAAGTGAGCAACTTAAAAATACAAAAAAACAATAAAAAACTACGTATGAAAAGTATAAAATATTTAACGGTTTTATTTTTGATTATTGGAATCAGTAGTTGTGAATCTTCTAAATCTTTACAAGAATACATAGTGGAAAAACAACAGGATAATGCATTTATTTCTATTGACATTCCTTCTAGTATTTTGATGCTAAAAGATGAAAATAATACAGATGAAACTTTGAATGCCTTAAAAAGCATTAAAAAGTTTAATTTTCTAGGAATGCAATTAACTGCAGAAAATAAAAATGCTTATACTGCTGAAAAACAGGATATAAAAGACATCTTATCAAATAAAAAGTTTAAGGAAATAATGCGTGCAAAAACCGGTCATAGCGAAGTAACCGTAAAATATTTAGGAGATGAGGAAAATATTGATGAAGTGGTATTTTTTGGTGCTGATAATAAAAAAGGTTTGGCAATAGTTCGTGTTTTAGGTGATAATATGAATCCGGCTGCATTGGTTAAATTACTGAATAAAATTAATCTAGAAAAAGACAGCAGCAATAACTTTAAGAGTTTGCATAGCATTTTTGATAAAATTAAATAAACTTGAAAATTGCATAAAGAAAGCCACGTTTATCGTGGCTTTTTAACTTTATATTAACTGCAAATCCGTTTTCATTAATTAATTTTGATTTACATTAAATAGCGCATCATGAAACGTTTCATTATTTTTCTTTTACTAGTCTTATTCTCTACAAACACTGTAGTTTCTCAACAATACATTCCAATAAATCTATACAAAGCAGAACGGGAGAAAATAAATAATCTGATTCATACCAAATTAAAAGTCGATTTTAATTTCGATAAAAGTCAGTTAAATGGCGAAGCATGGATTACCTTAAAACCTCATTTTTATGTAACCGATAAAGTTACTTTAGATGCCAAAGCGATGTTAATTCATGAAGTAAAATTAAATGGGACAAAAGCTGCTTTTAACTATCAAAATAATGAATTAACAATAGAATTAGGAAGAAGTTACAGCAGTTTAGAAAAATATGAAGTTTATATAAAATATACTGCCAGACCTGAAGAAGTTAAAGAAAAAGGAGGCGAAGTTATTAAGGATGCTAAAGGTCTTTATTTTATCAATCCGAAAGGAACTGACCGCAATAAACCAACACAAATTTGGACACAAGGTCAAACAGAATCTAATAGTAGTTGGTTTCCAACCATCGATTCACCCAATCAAAGATCAACCCAAGAGATTTATATGACAGTTCCTGAAAGATTTAAAACGCTTTCTAACGGAAAATTAATATCTCAAACGAATCATATAAATGCTACTCGAACCGATTATTGGAAAATGGAGCAACCACATGCGCCTTATTTATTTTTTATGGGAGTAGGTGAATTTAGTGTTGTTAAAGATACATGGAAAGGTAAAACGGTTGATTATTATGTTGAAAAAGAATACGAAGCAGTTGCAAGAGATATTTTTGGAAAAACACCAAAAATGCTTGATTTTTTCTCTAATTTAACCGGAATTGATTATCCGTGGGATAAATATAGTCAAATTGTAATACGCGATTTTGTGAGTGGAGCCATGGAAAATACCACAGCTGTTACCCATTCTGAAAGCGCTTATCAAACTAAAAGTCAGTTAATTGATAAAAATATATGGGAAAATACCATCGCTCATGAAGTATTTCATCATTGGTTTGGAAATTTAGTAACGGCAGAAAGTTGGAGTAATTTAACAATGAATGAATCATTTGCCAATTATAGCGAATATTTGTGGTTAGAACATGAATATGGAAAAGATGAAGCAGATGCACATTTAGACAATGATATTGAAAGATATTTTGAAACACCAGAAGATGCTGCTAAAAATTTAGTGCGTTTTGAATATAGACATCGCGAAGATATGTTTGATTTAGTGAGCTATAATAAGGGCGGAGCCATTTTACACATGCTTAGAAATTTTATAGGTGATGAAGCTTTTACCGAAAGTATTAAAAGATATTTGAAACAACGTCAATACAATACTGCCGAAGCAATGCATTATAGGTTGGTTGCAGAAGAAGTGAGCGGAAAAGATTTAAACTGGTTTTTTAACCAATGGTTTTATGGAAATGACCATATTAAAATGGAGGTAAGTTATAATTACAGAAAAGCAAATGTGGTAAGTATAACAATTAAACAAACAGATAAAGTATTTGAATTTCCTTTAACCATTGATGTTTATGAAGCTAATAACGTTTCTAAATATACGGTTTGGGTAGATGCTAAAGAAAAATCATTCACTTTTAACTATGCAACTTTACCAAAATTAATCAATGTAAATGCCAATAAATCATTGTTGGCACAAATTACAGAAACCAAAACCGCTGAAAATTATATTTTTCAATATCAAAAAGCGCCTAAATTTTTAGATAGAAAACAAGCCATTGTTGAACTGAGTAAGCAACAATCAAATAAAGAAGTATTTAAAACAATGACCCAAGCTTTAAATGATAAGTATTTTGAAATCAGAATTTTAGCTTTAGAGAACATCGATTTATTTGATAAAAATAACAAAAAAGATGCCATTGCTGTGATAGAAAAAATGGCTAACAATGACCCAAAAACT
>CAMTWE010000067.1:0-10825 GCA_947085395.1 uncultured Bacteroidota bacterium
AAATATTTTAATTTATTTATAATTATAAAAAACTTTAGAAACCTAAAGTGGTCAACCTATATCAGTTACATACCCTCTTCCATCTTCCATCTTCCCTCTTCCCTCTTCCCTCTTCCCTCTTCCCTCTTCCCTCATCACCCATCACTCTTCCCTCATCACCCATCACTCTTCCCTCATCACCCATCACTCTTCCCTCATCACTCATCACTCATCACTCTTCCCTCATCACTCTTCCCTCATCACCCATCACTCATCACCCATCACTCATCACTCATCACTCATCACTCATCACTCATCACTCTTCCCTCATCACCCATCACTCTTCCCTACTTCACAAACGTATTAATCAAAACACCAATGGTGCCAAGTGCAGTAGTTATACCTAAAATTTCTTGCAATGACATTCTATCTTTGTCATCTTGCTTTTGTGGCACTACAATTAAAGCTCCTGGTTCAATTTTAGGATAGGATTTAAAAAACAAAAAGCGTTTAGTACTTCTAATATCGCCATTGGCATAAATTACATATGATCTATTTTTTTTGGCTTTATCTGAAAATCCACCAGAATTGTTAATAAAATCGTTGAATGAATTTGATTTATCATATCGAATAATGGAGGGAGCCATGACTTCTCCTCTAACTTCTACTGTTTGTTTTTCTGATGGAATAATCAACAAATCACCTTCATTCAGAATTAAATCATATTTTGATTTTTCGCCCCCTGCTTTTAAAATCGCTTCTAAATCAATTCCAATTCTAACCACATCTTCTGTAATAAGATTTTGAATAGAATCTTTTTTGCTTATTTGATCTACAACACTTAACTGCGCTTTTTGGGTAGAATTATTTACTTTTCTAACTAAAGAAGCTCCTTTTACATTCGCAAAAGGTGATAGTCCACCTGCTTTTTTAACCAAATCAGAAATACGATTGTTTTTATCAGTAATGGTATAAGTTCCTGGGTAATTGGCTTCTCCCTCAATGGTTACGTTTCTATCAATTGTAAATCCTTTTTTAAAACGTACAGATACCCGATCAAAAGGTTCCAAATAAAATTTATCTTTAGAATCTAACTGTAAATTATTAGAAGTAGTTCGTTTGATGTTAACACTAAGTTTTGTATAAAAATCATCTTTTACTCTTCTAGATACATCAATATTTTCGATATCAGCACCTTCTCTTAAGCCGCCTGCAATAGCAATGATATCTTCTACAGACATTTTATCAACAAAATCAATCGTAGTTTCATTGTTGACAGCACCGTCAATGGTTAAGGTTGGTTTTTCTTTTAATTCATGCTTGCTAAAAATCTGGACACTATCTTCTCTTTTTAAAGCAATATCAGCAGATTTATCTAAAATACTTTTAACAGAAAAAGAAACCATTTCTTTCTTAACATCATCAATAGTGCGGTAAATAATTCCTCTATCTAAAAACGCATCATCTTTAACACCTGACGCTCTTTCTAACAATCCCCTTAAAGTTAAGCCGTTGGTTAACTCATAATTTCCTGGTCTAAAAACAGCGCCACTAATACTCACCCTATTTTCAAAACGATTAATAATAGCACCCACCGATATTTTATCGCCATCCTGTAATACAAAATTGGCTTGGTCTTTCAATAAAATCTCGCTCACTTCTCTTTGTTTGCCATTAACCCTTTCTACCATCAATCTTTCCTGATAGGCATCGGAAGTAAATCCGCTAAAAAAAGTAATCAATTCTTTGATGGTTTCCCCTTTTTTTAATTCAAATAAACCGGGACGTTTAACATTTCCAGCCACAGCAATCTGACTTATATAGGGCTGAACAATAATAACATCTTGATCTTGCAACAAAACATTCCCTTCCTCTGACCCGGTGATAAGGTAATTATAGATATCAAATTCTTGTAAAGCTTTTCCTGCTCTCACAATTTTAATGGTTCTAAAAGTCCCTTTTTCAGTAGGTCCTCCTGATGCGTATAAAGCATTTAAAACCGTTGAAAGGGCGCTTAATGAATATGTTCCAGGCACTTTAACTTCACCAATAATATTGACTTGTACAGTTCTAACTCCTACTAATGAAACCTCTGCAAATACTTTGTTGTAACTAGAACCAGCAACCCCGATTCCGCTATAAATTTTCTTTAAATAAGCAATAATTTTTTCTTTAGCTTTTTCAACTGATAATCCACTAACATATATGGGACCGATATTTTCTATACGGATAGCACCTTCGCGATCTACTTTTTTGCGATAGTTATTTTGTGCAGCTCCCCATATATCAATCAAAACCTCATCTCCGGGACCCAACTGATAGGTTGTTGGGGTGGCTAAATTTAAATTGGGGGTAAAGGAGATATTCGGATTGCTGAAAAAATCAAAGCCAAACAAAGGGCTTTTCTGAATTTGAGCGGCGACTTTACCCTCCAATCCAAATTTTTCTAAATTGGATATTTCGGCGGAGTTCTTTGAAGTACTTGACTCACTAACGGTGTTTGTATCTGAGTATTTAAGACTATTAATCCGTTGTTTCAATTTAGAAAATTGAGAAGAAGGCATCCCGTTGGTTTTTGCCATCACCTCCAACTGATCCATAGAATATCCTTCATCCTTTGCTTTATCCCAATAAACCTTAATCTGTTCATCTGAAAGTTGATCTACTTCTATTTTAGCAAGTTGACTTTTATCAAAACTTTGTGCTGTTATCAACTGAGTACTAAAAATGGTCACGACCATTATTAATGCTATTTTCCAGTATTTCATCTATTTATAAGTTGTTTAATTTTAGTAAAAATAATTATTTTTTTATTCAATTGTGAATGTAATATGATTTTATGATAAAATGCGAAGTTATTATTTTAATTGTAAAGTTGTAAAATTGTGAAGTTGTAAAATTGTAAAGTTGTGAAGTTGTAAAGTTGTTGAGTTGTAAAGTTGTTGAGTTGTTGAGTTGTAAAGTTGTTGAATTGTTGTTGTTTTTTTTTAAATTGCATCTTTACATCTTTACATTTTTTAGATCATTTCCTTAAATTGCACAATTACTTTTCTCACACCTTCACACCTTCACATCTTGATATTTATTTAAGCGTTTTATATAAAGCATTTAATTTATTGGAGATTTCTTCTGCATCTTTTCGAAATTGAATGTATTCTGCTTCATTTATAAAATCTAAATCTTTAGATAAAATTAAAAAATTAATGACTTCAATTGTTGTACTATAGGTTTGATTTATAAATCTAGCCTTATCTTTTTGTGTATTTCTTGAAAACCCTTCAGCTATATTAGCAGTTATGCTTACAGAAGCTCTTCTAAGTTGACTTGTAATTCCGAATTTTTCATCATTTGGAAAGTGTGCGGTTAATGTGTAAATATTTTTTACAAAGATTCGGGCATTCTTCCAAACTTCTAATTTCTCAAAATAATATTCGTACATAGTCTTTAATTGTAAAGTTGTTGAGTTGTTGAGTTGTTGAGTTGTAAAGTTGTTGAGTTGTTGTTGTTTTTTTTTAAATTGCATCTTTACATTTTTACATTTTTTAGATCATTTCCTTAAATTGCACAATTACTTTTCTTACATCTTCACACCTTCACACCTTCACACCTTCACACCTTCACATTTCACATCTTTACATCTTTACACCTTTACACCTTTACATTAATTAGAATACTGTTTTTCGTAATACGCTTGATAACTTCCCGACGTCACATGCTGTAACCATTCAGAATTACTCAAATACCAATCAATCGTTTTGGAGAGTCCTTCTTCAAAGGTAACCGAAGGTTTCCAGCCGAGTTCTTTATTGATTTTGGTGGCGTCAATCGCGTAGCGTAAATCGTGTCCCGGACGGTCTTTAACGTAAGTGATAAGTTTTGCTGAAGTACCTTCTGGTCTTCCTAATTTTTCATCCATTTGCTGGCATAATATTTTTATCAACTCAATATTTTGCCATTCATTGAATCCGCCGATGTTGTAGGTTTCGTGATTCTTACCTTGATGAAATAACAAATCAATCGCTACAGCATGATCTACTACATACAACCAATCACGGGTATATTTTCCATCGCCATAAACAGGTAATGGTTTTTGATGGATAATGTTGTGGATAAAAAGTGGTATCAATTTTTCTGGAAACTGATTGGGTCCGTAATTGTTAGAACAGTTGGAGATGACATACGGCAATCCGTAGGTTTCACCATAAGCACGTACAAAATGATCGGAACTTGCTTTGGATGCAGAATAAGGCGAATTTGGATCATAAGAAGTTGTTTCGGTAAAAAGTCCGGTTTCACCCAAACTTCCATACACTTCATCGGTACTGATGTGATAAAAACGCTTACCTATCCAATCTGATTTCCATAAATTTTTGAAGGCATTGAGCAAGATCATCGTCCCTAAAATGTTGGTTTTTGCAAATGCCAACGGATCGGTAATAGAACGATCTACATGTGATTCTGCTGCCAAATGTATAACACCTTCAAATTGATATTGCTGAAATAATTGATTGATAAAAGTTTCATCGGTAATATCTCCTTTAACAAAAATATAATTAGCTGCTTGTTCAATAGCTGTTAAATTCTCCAAATTACCAGCATAAGTCAAAGCATCTAAATTAACGATATGATAATTAGGATAGTTGTTTACGAAAAGTCTTACAACGTGCGAGCCAATAAATCCAGCGCCGCCAGTAATTAATATGTTTTTTTTATTCATGATTGTTTAAATGAAAGGTTTAAAAATGAAAAGTTTAAAGTGAAAAAAAGTTAAACATTCTACTTTTTATTTATTGATAATTTAGTGGTTTTGATGGATGAAACAAGCATACCAATAAGCTCTTTGTTTAAGAATAATAAATTATTTGCTTTATCTGTTGCAATAAAAGAGGAGTCTTTCAAAAGTAAAATCCAATATTCTGTTTCATTTGATTCTTTTAATGCGATACTTAATTTAGAAATAAAATCGGTTTTTTATTGAGCAAATTCAGCTTCACGAACTAAAGCACCTATAGCCGTTCCTGATTTTAATAATTGTTTACTTAAAAAATACTCTTTATGGTCGGTTATAATTTCTTTATAATTTTTGATAACACTTAAAGCAAATGAATAACTTTTATTTTTTAATATACTATCGCCCATTATTTCACTTTTAACTTTTAGTTTTTAATTCTTAAAGCTTTCTCCCATTACTCAAAAAATTTTTCACTTTTCACTTTTAGTTTTTAACTCCGGTTGTAATCATCTTCAATGCGTACAATATCGTCTTCGCCAAAATAAGTACCTGTTTGCACTTCAATAAAAACAACCAAGGTATCCGATTTATTTTCAATGCGATGTTTCGTGCCAACAGATATCAGAATAGTTTCACCTGCGGTATATGTTTTTGGAATGTCATCTAAAGTGATAACAGCTTCGCCCAAAACCATGGTCCATGCTTCTGAACGGAAATGATGGTATTGATAACTTAGCCGTTGTCCCGGCTCTACCTCAATGCGTTTTACTTTATAAGTTGGCTCATCTTGCAGTACAAAATAGCGACCCCAAGGGCGTTCTTCGGTTTCGATGTAATTCATTTTTTGAGTGAAAAGTTTAAAGTGAAAAACTAAAAGTTATAATTTATTTATTGATAATTTAGTTGTTTTTATGGATGAAACTAACATGCTAATGAGCTCCTTATTTTCAAGCAATAAGATATTGGCTTTATTAAAGCTTAATATATCGCTGTCTCTCATAAGTAAAATCCAATATTCCGTTTCATTTGATTCCTTTAAAGCAATGCTTAATTTATTAATAAAATCTGCTTTGGATTGTGCAAATTCTGCTTCACGAATTAAAGCACCAACGGCAGTTCCAGATTTCAATAGTTGCCTTGATAATACAAATTCTTTTTGTTCTGTGATGAGTTGTTTATAAACCTTTATAATGCTAATTGCAAAATCATAGCTTTTTGTTCTTAAAACACTTTCTCCCATCACTTAAAACTTTTAACTTTTAGTTTTTAGTTTTTAACTTTTAACTTTTAGTTTTTAACTCTTAACTTTTAGTTGTTAACTTTTAGTTTTTAGTTTTTAACTCTTAACTTTTAGTTTTTAACTTTTAACTTTTAGTTTTTAGTTTTTAGTTTTTAACTTTTAGTTTTTAACTCTTAACTTTTAGTTGTTCGTTTTTAACTTTCAAACCTTTTCCCAATCTGATAATACTCAAAACCAAGTGCTTCTATATTAAAAGCATGGTATTGATTTCTACCGTCAAAAATGATGGGATTTTTAAGCGTATTTTTTATCTCTTCAAAATCTGGTGAACGGAATTCTTTCCATTCTGTCAGCAACAACAATGCATCCGCATTTTGAATTGCTTCGTATTTAGAATTGCAATAGCTAACATTTGGCACTTCTTTTAAATAAAAATGGTACGCTTCGTCCATTGCTTTTGGGTCGTAGGCTTGAATTTTTGCACCTTTTCTTACCAATTCACGGATGATGTAGATTGATGGTGCTTCGCGCATATCATCAGTTCCCGGTTTAAAAGCCAATCCCCAAACAGCAAAAGTTTTGCCGGTTAAATCATCCCCAAATCGTTTGATAACTTTTTGCGCAATAACCAATTTTTGCGCATTATTTACCTCCTCAACAGAGGTAATCAATTGGGCTTTATAACCCACTTCTTCTGCAATTTTTTTTAGTGCTTTTACATCTTTCGGAAAACAAGAACCGCCGTAACCTGCACCAGGATAGATAAAACTGTAACCAATTCTGTTATCAGAACCAATTCCTACGCGAACTTGATTGACATCAGCGCCAACGCGTTCACAGATATTGGCAATTTCATTCATAAAAGAGATTTTGGTTGCCAACATGGCATTGGCTGCGTATTTGGTCATCTCTGCCGAACGAATATCCATTCCGATAAAACGATCTCTATTGTGTAAAAATGGTGCGTATAATATCCGCATTTTTTCCATCGCTTCATCTGCATCAGCCCCAACTACTACACGATCTGGTTTCATAAAATCTTCTACAGCTGCTCCTTCTTTCAAAAACTCAGGATTGGAAACTACCCAAAAAGGAATGTTTACTCCGCGTTTTTGTTGCGCCAATTCAATAGTTGCTTTTACTTTATCTGCGGTCCCAATGGGCACGGTAGATTTATCTACAATTACGAGTGGTTGGGTCATTTCTTCACCCAATCGGTTGGCTACACTGAGTACATATTGCAAATCTGCCGAACCATCATCACCCATGGGCGTTCCCACTGCAATAAAAACAATTTCTGCGGATGCTAATCCATCACTTAAACGCGTACTAAAATTTAAGGTGCCTTTCTCAACATTGCTGAGTACCATTTGTGTTAATCCCGGCTCATAAATAGGGATTATCCCTTCTTTTAATCTTTGTATTTTTAGTAAATCTATATCAACACAAGTTACAGCATTGCCCATTTCGGCAAAACAAGTACCTGTTACTAAACCGACATAGCCGGTACCGATTACTGTTATTTTCATGATACTGTTATAATGTTGAATGTTATAATGTTAAATGTTGTAAAATTATGGGGAGAATCGTTGAATTGCATACCTTTTCTTTTCACTTTTCACTTTTCACTTTTCACTTTTCATCACTTTTCACTTTTCACTTTTCACTTTTCACTTTTCACTTTTCACTTTTCACTTTTCACTTTTCACTTTTCACTTTTCACTTTTTTTAAAGCAATGCTTTAAAAAAATCACGGCTTCGCCGTTCTCAGTCACATCATCATGACTGAATTAAAATTTTATTACACTTATTATCAACGCTTTAAGCGCTTACACTTACTTTTTGAATATTGTTTAACGCAACTTCTACTTGGAAAAAAGTTCCGGTTGCTTCAATGTTTACTATTATTTTATATTTCCCTTTATGATGGATATAATTGGCTTTTAAGCCCGCAAATGGTCCTTGTAAAACCTCTACTAAAGCTCCTTTTGATAAATCTATAGGATTAACAATTTGCACCTCCTCTTTATTCTGAATCAATAATCTAAGGACTTCAATTTCATCATCTCTTACAATTGCTGGTTTTCCTAAATAACGAAGAACCCTAACAATACCATCATCTTTTACAATGTTTGTTAATTCTCTTTCTGTTGTATTTACAAAAATAAAGGAAGGTATTAAAGGCACTTGCACTTTTTTCTTTCGGTCGCTCCACTGTCTCCATTGCGTTTGCAAGGGAAGAAAGGTATGCCATTGCTGAGAAATCCGCTCAGCAACTTTTTTCTCTGCACGAGAACGCGTCACTAAAGCAAACCATTTTGGTTCTTGAATTAATCTTCTTTTTGGCACTTCTTGTATCATGAATCAAAATGCAATTTAGGGCTTAAATATACTAATATAACTTAATAATTTTGTTGATTAAAATAAATAAAATCCATCTTAATGATAGATTTAAAACTTTTTCACAACGCTGCTTTTTAAGGAATGCCAAATATAACACTATGGTTTGAATGCTTGTTAAGAATCTTATCTTTTTTGATAAGCGTATTGATTTATTACTTAAGCGTAAAGAATTTTTAAAATATTTTATTTTCAATAGCTTTGGATCAAATAGCGCTTCATGATTTCTAAAAACAAAAAAATCCTTGATTTCTCAAGGATTTTTTGTTGCTTTTGCGGTCTGGACGGGACTCGAACCCGCGACCCCATGCGTGACAGGCATGTATTCTAACCAACTGAACTACCAAACCGTGCGCTAAGCGGTTGCAAATATAATGCGGATTTCCGTATTTCCAAATGTTTTTTTTAAATATTTAAGCAGACTGTAAATACTAATAAAATCAATAATGATACTAAACTTACGATCAGTCTATTAAAAAGAAAAGGGTAATTAATATCCTCTTCGTTTTAAATTATTTTTATCCTAAATAAGAAGTCAATTTCTCTACATATACCGTTTTAGGAGCAACACCTACTTGTTTATCAACTTGTTCTCCTTTGTTAAAAAACAACACAGTAGGTATATTTCTTACCCCATATTTTGCAGCAAATTCCTGGTTAGCATCTACATCAACTTTTACTACAACTGCTTTTCCGGCAAATTCCTCGCTTAATTGTTCCATAATCGGAGCCAACATTCTACATGGACCACACCAAGCTGCCCAAAAATCTACAATTACTGGTTTGTCTGAATTTAATACTACTTCTTCAAAAGTTGCATCGGTTACTGCTAATGCCATATTTTTATCAATTTATAAGATTTATATTTTTTATTAAAAACAAATTTACTCAATTAATTAGCGCAAACAAGTCAAATAAATTACTTTTCCTTATAGAGTTATTTAAGATAGTTATATCCAGATGCTTAAATGATTAAGATTAAAAATAGATGATTTTTAATTTGGATATATAAAAAAAGATTTCCTAAATTTGCAGTCAGAAAATCATTGAGGAAAAATTTGACTGATTGCAACCTCGTTAAAAAATGCTAAAGCAGTAATTCATTACTCTTTTAGCACCCGGTTACATCACTGTTTTCTTCCTGATTTTTATAACGGATTAAAAATTTTACTTAAACATTGATATTATGTCATATTTTTTTACATCAGAATCTGTTTCTGAAGGACACCCAGATAAAGTAGCAGATCAAATTTCAGATGCACTCATCGATCATTTCTTAGCATTTGACCCAAACTCAAAAGTAGCTTGTGAAACCTTAGTTACTACAGGACAAGTAGTTCTGGCAGGCGAAGTAAAATCAAGTGTTTATCTTGATGTTCAAAAAATTGCACGTGAAGTCATCAATAACATTGGTTACACTAAAAGTGAATATATGTTCGATGGTAATTCTTGCGGAATTTTTTCCGCTATCCATGATCAATCATCTGATATTAACCAAGGAGTTGAAAGGGTAAATCCAGAAGATCAAGGTGCTGGTGACCAAGGAATGATGTTTGGCTATGCCACCAACGAAACCGAAAATTACATGCCTTTAGCACTTGATTTAAGTCATAAAATTTTAATAGAATTAGCAGTATTACGAAGAGAATTAAAAGAAATAAAGTATTTAAGACCCGATGCTAAATCACAGGTTACCATTGAATATAATGATGATCACACCCCAAAACACATCAAAACAATTGTAGTTTCTACACAACATGACCCATTTGATGCCGATGATGAAAAAATGTTGAACAAAATTAAATCTGATTTAAAAAATATTTTGATGCCTCGCGTAAAAGCGCAATTATCTGAAGAGCTTCAAGCACTTTTTACTGAAGATACCGAATACCTCATCAACCCAACCGGAAAATTTGTAATTGGCGGTCCGCATGGCGATACCGGATTAACAGGACGTAAAATTATTGTGGATACTTACGGCGGAAAAGGAGCTCATGGCGGCGGTGCTTTTAGCGGAAAAGACCCGAGTAAAGTTGACCGATCTGCCGCTTATGCGGTTCGACATATCGCTAAAAATATGGTTGCCGCAGGCGTTTGTAATGAAATGTTGGTTCAGGTTTCCTATGCAATTGGTGTGGCCAGACCAATGGGGATTTTTGTCAATACTTATGGCACATCAAAAGTAAAATTAAGTGATAGCGATATTGCAAAACAAATTGAATTATTGTTCGATTTACGTCCGTATCATATTGAAAAAAACCTAAAATTACGCAATCCTATTTATATAGAAACCGCTGCTTATGGACATATGGGCAGAAAAAATGAAATAGTTAAAAAAACCTATGCAGCTGCGAATGGCATATCAAAAACCGTAGAAGTTGAACTATTTACTTGGGAAAAATTAGACCGAGTTGAGGATATTAAAAAAGCGTTCGGAATATAATCCGAACGCTTTTCAAGATTAAACTTCAAAT
>CAMTWE010000068.1:0-4229 GCA_947085395.1 uncultured Bacteroidota bacterium
TTAAATTGACTGCAAATTCAGAGAAAGTAACGCCCTTAATGAAACAGTATAACAGCATCAAAGCCAAGTATCCTGATGCTTTACTATTGTTTAGAGTGGGCGATTTTTACGAAACTTTTGGCGAAGATGCCAAAAAAGCAGCTCAAATTTTGGGAATTGTTTTAACCAAACGCGGTGCCGGAAGTGATTCTGAAACGGCTTTGGCGGGTTTCCCGCATCATTCGGTCAATACCTATTTGCCTAAATTGGTAAAAGCCGGACTTAGAGTGGCTATTTGCGACCAGTTAGAAGATCCTAAAATGACCAAAACCATCGTTAAACGTGGGGTTACAGAACTCATTACTCCCGGAGTTTCTTTAAACGATGGAGTACTAAACGCTAAAACCAATAATTTTTTAGCAGCCATTCACTACGGGAAAAAGCAACTCGGAATTTCTTTGGTCGATATTTCTACCGGCGAATTTTTAACCGCTCAAGGAAATTTGGCTTATGTCGATAAATTATTGCAAAACTTCAATCCGAGCGAAGTGTTGATTCAGAAACAACATAAATTGCAGTTTCAACAATCGTTTTCTAATAGATTTAATAATTTTTATTTGGATGATTGGGCTTTTCAGTTCGATTATGCTTTTGAAACGCTCACCAAACATTTTAAAATAAACTCTTTAAAAGGATTTGGAATTGAAGATTTAGAAGATGGGATTATTGCTTGTGGCGCTATTTTTTACTATTTATCAGAAACACAACACCATCAATTACCGCATATTGTAAACATCAATCGGATTGTTGAAGATGAGTTTTTGTGGATGGATCGATTTACCATTCGCAATCTTGAATTGTTAAATTCTAATTCGATTAATGGTGTTTCCTTGCTCAACATCATCGACCAAACCATTTCACCCATGGGTGGAAGATTGTTAAAAAGATGGATGAGTTTTCCGTTAAAAAACATCGAAAAAATCAAATCGCGCCAAGAAATTGTCAAATATTTAGTTGATGATAAAACAGCACATCAATTGGTTACAAATCAAATCAAACAAATTAGCGATTTAGAACGTTTGATTTCTAAAGTGGCTACCTTAAAAATAGCACCCAGAGAAATAAATTATCTAAAAAATTCGTTGGATGCCATCATCCCCATCAAAAATTGGGCGATGGAATGTAAAAACGAAACCGTTCGGAAAATTGGAAATCATTTAAATGATTGTCTAGCGCTTCGAACCAAAATTGAAGCTACTTTAACCGAAAATGCACCTGTTAACATCAACAAAGGAAATGCCATTGCGCAAGGTATTTCTGAAGAATTGGATGATTTGCGCCTTATTGCCACCAAAGGAAAGGATTATTTAGACGGCATTGTAAAACGCGAAAGTGAACGAGCCAATATTCCATCGCTTAAAATATCTTTTAATAATGTCTTCGGATATTACATCGAAGTGCGCAATCTGCATAAAGAAAAAGTTCCTACCGATTGGATTCGCAAACAAACCTTGGTAAATGCTGAACGCTATATAACCGAAGAATTAAAAGAATACGAATCAAAAATATTGGGCGCCGAAGAGAAAATCCAGCGCTTAGAATTGGAGTTATTTAACAATTTGGTGCAAGAAATTATGCCTTTTATCCAACCAATTCAACTCAATGCAACCCTCATTGCGCAGTTAGATTGTTTTGCTTCTTTTGCGCAAACGGCTATTGCTAACAATTATGTAAGACCAACGGTTGATGAAAGTTTGGATATAGAAATCATCAATGGAAGGCATCCTGTAATTGAAAAACAATTGCCCATTGATGCTCCTTATATTGCCAATGATTTAGTGCTGAATCCAGAACAGCAACAAATAATCATGATTACAGGCCCTAATATGAGTGGTAAATCGGCTATTTTAAGACAAACCGCGCTGATTACTTTATTGGCACAAATGGGTAGTTATGTTCCGGCACAACAAGCTAAAATTGGGATGGTCGATAAAATTTTTGTGCGTGTGGGCGCCAGTGATAATATCTCTATGGGCGAATCTACTTTTATGGTAGAAATGAATGAAACAGCGAGTATTTTAAATAATCTTAGTACTAGAAGTTTAATTTTATTGGATGAAATTGGACGCGGAACCAGCACTTATGATGGTATTTCTATTGCCTGGGCAATTGCAGAATACCTGCATGAACATCCTACCAAAGCCAAAACACTTTTTGCAACACATTACCACGAACTCAATGAAATGACCGCTATTTTTGAGCGCATCAAAAATTTCAATATTACTGTAAAAGAAGTAAAAGACACCATTATTTTTCTTCGGAAATTAGTGGCGGGCGGTAGTGATCACAGTTTCGGAATTCACGTTGCAAAATTAGCAGGAATGCCAACTCCCGTTATTCATCGAGCAGAAAAAATGATGAAAAAGTTAGAAAAATCGCATGCTGCAGATGGGGTCAAAAAAAAGATACAAAAATCGAATGAAGAAGATATGCAGTTGAGCTTTTTTCAGTTAGATGACCCTTTGTTAGAATCTATCAGAGATGAAATTCTTTCTACTAATATTGACACCCTTACACCAATTGAGGCCTTAATGAAACTCAATGAAATTAAAAGGATGTTGTTGAAAAAGTAAAAATTAGTTTATCTTTGTAACTTCAAAAATCATTTAAATGTTTCTATTTATTAGCACTGGCGAAATTTTTTTCATCCTCTTTATGGTGGTGATGTTATTTGGTACTGATAAATTACCAGAAATTGCGCGGGGTTTAGGAAAAGCGATGCGTCAACTTAGAGATGCTACCAATGATATTAAAAGAGAAATTAATGCCAGCGCCAATTCTGATTTAAATATCGACAAAATATCGAAAATGAAGGATGAAATAGAATCTGCTGTTAAAAAAGAAATTGATGATATTACAGGACCTGTAAAACGAAATTTCTAATGGAATTACTCAATTTTATCATCCAAAAAGATAGAGAACTTCTTATACTTCTTAATAATTTAGGCACAGAAACTTGGGATTATTTTTGGATTACGGTTACCAATAAAAAATCTTGGATTCCGCTTTTCATTTTACTTTTATACTTAATATTTAAAGCATTTGGCACTAAAAAAGGATTGATTGTTTTTTTAATATGTTGTGTTGCCATTACTTTTGCCGATCAATTTACCAATCTAATTAAAAATACTTTTGAACGTATTCGCCCTTGTAATGATCCGTCAATTGTAGATCAATTGAGAATTTTACATAAATCCCGTGATTTTAGTTTCTTTTCTGGGCATGCCACCAATTCTTTTACCAACACTACTTTCTTGTTTTTATTGCTTCGCAAGTATTACAAATACATGGGATTCCTTTTTATTTGGCCCATATTATTTGCTTATAGCAGAATTTATGTAGGAGTTCATTATCCGCTAGATATTTTTGCAGGAATGATTTTCGGAATGTTAAGTGGATTTGTTTTCTACAAAATATCGATGAAAATTTTGAACAAAATAGATTTGAAAAGATAGATTTCGAATCAGTTTCCGTTTTCAGAAGCAGTTTTCAGTAGGACTTTAAACTAAAGAAACTTTAAACATTAAACGTTAAACATTACAAACTATTTCACCCTGCTAATTGTTAAACCATCTCTAACGGGCAATAAAACCGTTTCAATTCTTGGGTCTTCTTTTAATAATTTGTTGTAAGCTACCAAAGCCGTTGTGTCAAAATCATTAACCGCAATGGGTTCTACCACTTTTCCTTTCCACAAAACATTGTCGGATAAAATGATTCCGCCTTGGTTCATTTTATTGATGATGGCATGAAAATAATGCACATAATTAACTTTATCTGCATCAATAAAAACCAAATCAAATTTTAAATCTAAACTTGGAATAATTTCCAACGCATTGCCAACATATTGTTTAATTTGATTAGAATAAGGTGATTTTTGAAAGTACTTCGATTGAATCGGTATTAATTCTTCATTAATATCAATGGTATGAATCACTCCATTTTCTATTAATCCTTCTGCCAAACACAAGGTTGCATAACCGGTATACGTGCCAATTTCTAAAATGCTTTTTGGTTGTTTCAGTTTAGAAATCATTGATAATAATCGACCTTGATAAGCACCACTTATCATTAACGGATTTAATACTTTTTGCCAAGTTTCACGATTCAATTCTTGCAATAATGGGGGCTCATCATTGCTAAAATGCTCAATGTATTGTTCAATTTTTGGTGCTATTATTTCCATAAAA
>CAMTWE010000069.1:0-1495 GCA_947085395.1 uncultured Bacteroidota bacterium
GAGTTTTATCTTTTTTAGCGGGATTTTTAGAAAATATTATCGATTGATTGCCGTTTCTTTGGTGGTCATTTTTTTATACGGAAGCATGGCTTGGTATTTATTTCCGATTGAAAAAGGAATCTCTTTTGAAGGTCACACTGCTGGATTTATTACCGGATTGATATTAGCCATTTTATACAAAAATCAAGGTCCGCAAAAAGAAGAAATCATTTGGACAAAAACAGCGTTTGATGAATTGTTTGATGAAGAAGGAAATTTACGAATTAAAAATTAAAAATTAACCCTTCGACAAGCTCAGGGCAAGAAATGAAAAGTTGTTGATCTGTCGAATTGTTGAACTGTAAAGTTGTAAAGTTGTAAAGTTGTGAAGGTGTGAAGTTGTAAAGATGTAAAGTTGTGAAGATGTAAAGGGGTGAAGATGTAAAGTTGTGAAGATGTAAAGTTGTGAAGTTGTGAAGTTGTAAAGATGTAAAGTTGTGAAGATGTAAAGATGTAAAGTTGTGAAGTTGTAAAGTTGTGAAGGGGTGAAGATGTAAAGTTGTGAAGTTGTAAAGTTGTGAAGGTGTAAAGTTATTATTTTTGCTTACTGCTTACTGCTTACTGCCAATTGCCAACAGCCAACAGCCAACAGCCAACAGCTACTGCCTTCTCTGGCGCACAACTTCATACAATATAGCGCCACAAGCAACCGATACATTTAAAGATTCAATAGTACCCAAAAGCGGGAGTTTTACTTTGTGATTTGCTAATTTTAGTACAGATGGATTAACACCACGATCTTCAGAACCCATTACAATGGCGATTGGTTTATTAAAATCAACTTCAAATACAGTTTCATCTGTTTTTTCAGTTGCAGCTATTATGGTAATATTGGCAGCTTGTAATTGAAAAATAGCATCTTTAATATGGTCAACCCTACAAATTGGAACTTTAAAAGCCGCACCAGCAGAGGTTTTTATAGCATCAGCATTTAGCGGTGCGCTTCCTTGTTTTTGAGTAATAATGGCATCAACTCCAGTACATTCCGCAGTTCTGATGATAGCGCCAAAATTACGCACATCGGTAATTTGATCAAGCAATAAAAACAATGGTTTTTTATCCGATGTTTCAAATTTCGACATCAACTCTTCTAAATCTGCATATTTGATAACAGAAGTTACCGCAACCACCCCTTGGTGGTTTCCTTTTTTGGTAAGATAATCTAGTTTCTCAATAGGTACATGGCTCATTGGGATTTGTTCTTTTTTGATGAGTTTCATCAATTCAGAAGCCAAAGTTCCACTTAATCCTTTCTGAATATACAGTTTTTCAATCGTAATTTCAGATTGTATGGCTTCAATAATAGCCCTTAAACCAAAAATAGTGTTGTTATTTTCCATTTCACAAAGGTATTAATCCAAATCAAATTATGAAGTAATAAATTTATAATTCTAAAATTTGATGAGCGTTTATGCTGAATTTTAACATTTCCTTTACATAAATTTAACATTTAAAA
>CAMTWE010000070.1:0-21920 GCA_947085395.1 uncultured Bacteroidota bacterium
CAACTAATCTTTTGAGGTTAAACGCGTTCCTTTAGCAACAATGATTGCTCCAATCATAGCGGCTAATAACAATATACTTATGACTTCAAAAGGAAGAATATAGCCGCCATCGCCATAATTCAACATTCCTAAACCAATTTCGCGTACTTCGGTAGGTTTTGTACTGTTTTCTGGAACCATAAATGGATGCGCCCAAATAACAGTAAGGGTAGAAACTGCTCCAATTAATGCAGCTAATCCCACTACAATTCTTCTGGATAAAGAAGCTACTTCGAGTTTAGATTCTATATGATGTATTAATAATACAGAGAAAATAAACAATACAATTATACCACCAGCATATACTGTTAATTGAACAGCGGCTAGATAATTGTAATCAATCAAGAAATAAAATCCTGCGATTGCACAAAGCACAAATAAAAGATACACTACTGATCTTAATATCATACGACTGGTTACGGAAGCAATTGCAAATACCAATATTATAATTGATAAAATATAAAAAATGATTTGTTCCATATTATTCTTTGTCTTTTACACCAGGCATAATTTTAGAGCCAGGTTTGTTCAACACTTTTGTCAATTGAGTTCTGTCATAAGATGAATTGCTGAAGTTTTGACTCCATTCAATTGCATCTGTAGGACATGCTTCAATACATAAACCACACATTGTACACATAGAAAGATGATAAATATGTTTATCAATTACTTTTATTTTCTTTCCTGTTTCTTCATCTACAACTCTATCCCAAATAATTTCGATAGTTCCGTTTGGACAAGCCAATTCACATTTCTGACAACCGGTGCAACGGTGCTCATTATTTTCATCGTGTGGCATTACTACCTCACCACGAAAACGATCAAACATTTTTAAAGTATCTCGATTGTCTGGAAATTCTTGTGTGATGATTTCTTTACGGGCATTTATAAAATACTTACCAGTAACAGACATTCCTGTAAGTAAGGTTTTAATACCGTTATATATATCTGAAAAATAACTCATCGTTTAAAAATTTATAGTTAAACCTAACAATACAACAATTGCCATTAGTACAATATTGAAAAGGTTAATGGGTAATAAATATTTCCACTCTAAGGTTAATAATTGGTCAACTCTTAAACGTGGGAAAGTCCAACGAAACCACATCATTAAGAAAATCAATCCTAAGACTTTTAGCATAAACCAAAATACACCTAATAATGGAATTGATTCTGTGATTCCGAAAGGTGATAACCATCCGCCGAAGAATAAAATAACGCCAATGGCAGCGATGATAAACATATTAATAAACTCTGCTAAAAAGAAATATGCGAATTTCATTCCTGAATATTCGGTATGGAATCCGGCGCCTAATTCAGATTCCGCTTCAATTAAATCAAAAGGAGCTCTGTTAGTTTCTGCGGTTCCGGCAATCATAAAAATCATAAAAGCGATGATGGCAGGAATATGACCTTGAATGATAAACCATCCGCCTTCTTGTTGCGCTGCAATAATCTCAGAAATCTGTAAAGATCCCGCTAAAACAACAATTGTCAAGATAGAAAGTCCAACAGAAAGTTCATAGCTGATGGTTTGTAAACCACTTCGCATGGCACCAATCAATGAATATTTGTTGTTACTAGACCATCCCCCTAATAAAATTCCGATAACTCCAATTGAAGAAACGGCAATTAAAAAGAAGACTCCAATGTTGATGTCAAAAGCGTGAAATTCTTGTGAAAATGGTAATACTGAAAGTGCCATTAATGAAGCAACAATTACAAAATATGGCGCTAAATTGTATAAAAATTTATCCGCTTTTTCTGGGCCTGTTAACTCTTTAGACACTAATTTTAAAGCATCGGCAATGGTTTGAAATAATCCCATTGGACCCACACGATTTGGGCCTAAACGCAATTGGAAAAAAGCTGCAATTCTGCGCTCCATCCAAACTAATAGCAATCCTGCAAGGGCAAAGAATGCTAGAAACACAACCGCAATCAATACATTTTGAACTACTGTGGCTATAGGTGCCGACATTACTTCGAAAAGCCAATTGTGGATGTTTTTTGTTATACTTAATGGTATGTTCATAATTTATTATCGGTCAATATCTGGTACAACAATATCTAAAGTTGCCATAATGGCTACTAAATCTCCTAATTTACTTCCAACAGCCATTTTTTTCAAGGCAGAAAGATTTGAAAATCCTGGGGAACGGAATTTTAATCGATAAGGATTTTTCTTTCCATCGCTTACTACAAAAACGCCTAATTCTCCACGAGCGGTTTCTACTTTTTGATAAAATTCTCCTTTTGGTAATTTGATTACCGCATTGGTAGCTGTTTTATAATCACCATCAGGAATGTTATCAATTAATTGTTCAATAATCGCCATAGATTCCCACATTTCTTGGATACGCATTTGATAACGCGTAAAGGTATCACCAACAGTACTTATCGCCTCATTAAACTGAACACGGTCATAAGCACTATAAGGATGGTGTTTTCTTACATCACAAGAAAATCCTGAAGCTCTGGCAACTGGACCTGTTGTTCCGAAAGAAATTGCATCTTCTCTGGTTAAAATACCAACTCCTTGTGTGCGTTTTTGAAAAATTACATTTCCGGTTAATAAGGTGTCGTATTCTGGAAGTTTCGTTTTAAAATGCGCTATAAAATCTTTGGTACGTTTTATAAAGTTCGGATGAAGGTCAAACATCAATCCACCTGGAATATTGTAGTTCATTGTTAAACGAGCACCGCAGGTTTCTTCAAAAATATCATTAATCATTTCGCGGTCTCTAAAACCGTAGAAATAAGTAGTAAGTGCGCCAACATCCATTCCCATTACACCCCACCATAGTTGATGAGAAGCAATACGGGTTAATTCTGCAATGATGGTTCTTATTACTTTTACACGCTCTGGCACTTCAAGTCCTAAAGCATTTTCAACTACTAAACAAACTGCTTCATTGTTGATATGAGCAGATAAATAATCCATTCTGTCTGTAAGATGAACGATTTGCTGATAGCTATCGCGTTCACACATTTTTTCTATAGAACGGTGAATATACCCTAAATCTGGGTCTATGTTCTTAATAATTTCTCCATCAATAGTTAATAAAAGACGTAAAACCCCATGCGTTGCAGGGTGTTGAGGTCCCATATTGATAAAGTATTCTTGAGATTTGAAAGCGTTATTTTCGGTTGTTGTTGTCATGAATCTGTTATTTTATAATCATATTAACATCATCTACATAATCTTTTCTCAACGGAAAACCAACCCAATCTGCAGGCATAAATAACCTTTTTAGGTTTGGATGGTTGTTAAATTTGATTCCAAAAAAATCAAAAACTTCCATTTCATGGAATTCTGCTGTAAACCAAATATCACAAACAGAGTCGAATGTTGGATTTTCTCTGTCTGCTGTTTTCACTTTTACAACAATTTGATGTTTATGAGTGGTAGATTCTAAATGATACACTATACCTAAATCTGTACCCCAATCCATTCCGGTTAAACAAAACAAAAAATCAAACAAGGTTTCCTTGTCTGATTTGAGTTGGGAGGCGAGTTGGTGTAAATATTCAGGTTTAACAGTAATGTTTAAAAACTGCGATTCAGATTCTGAGAATTCTAATTCAGAATTCCAAGAGCTTATTAAATTTTGTAATTCGCTATTTGTCATAATCACTTTATTTTATAAACCTTTGTCAAATCCGTCAATAGGATTTATTTTGTGTTTTAAACTTTCAGTTCTAATTTTTTCTTGTAACATCATCATTCCTTCTAGAAGCGCTTCGGGTCTTGGGGGGCATCCAGGAACATAAACATCAACCGGAATAACGTGGTCTGCACCTTTAACTACAGAGTAGGTATTGTAGTAAAATGGGCCACCAGAAATGGCACAAGCGCCCATAGCTACCACATATTTTGGTTCTGCCATTTGATCGTATAAACGACGTAAGGCAGGAGCCATTTTATTTACGATAGTTCCGGCTATGATAATTAAGTCTGCTTGCCGAGGTGAAGGGCGTGCCACTTCAAATCCGAATCTAGACCAATCATGACGTGCTGCTCCAGATTGCATCATTTCAATAGCACAACAGCTTGTTCCAAAGTATAAGGGCCACAATGAGTTAGATCTACCCCAATTAATTACTTTGTCTAAAGTAGTAATTATAATACTACCTTCATTTCCGCCTGGAATTACGAGTCCAGGAAAATCATTTGCTAATTCATTCTTTTCTACTCCCATCTTAATGCGCGTTTTTTCCAAGCATATAACAATCCGAGTCCAAGAATCATTAAAAATATGAGTATTTCTACCAAAGCTACTAGGCCAACTTCTTTAAAAACGACGGCCCATGGCACTAAGAAAGCTATTTCCACATCAAAAATGAGGAATAAAATAGCAAATAAATAGTAACCCACTTTAAACTGAACCCAAGTAGGTCCAATAGTTTCCATACCACACTCATAAGGTTCTCTTTTGCTTGGATTATCAGACTTGTGTGAAATTAAATTAGATAAAAAATTGGCGCCAGCAACAAGTGCGACGCCAGATAATAAAAATACTATAAGAGCTTCTGATCCCATTTAATAAATATTTAAGGATTTTAGATAATAGAATTGGGGATGTAAAATAATGAGACAACTCATTATTTTACATCGTATGTTTCACCGGCAAAGAATAAGTCATCAACAGAATTGAAATTTGATTTTGACTTAATAGCTTCGGTAAGTTGGTATTCTCTTTCTTCAAAAGTTATATCGTCTATTTTACGAATAACACCCATTACCATTGGGTAATGTAATCTAATTAACATAAGGTGTAAAGTTGGGTCTTGCTCAACTGCATCATGAATTAAGATATCAGCTTCACTTACGCCATTTTCACCAATAGTTACAACTTCTAATTTTAAACCATTTAGAACCAATCCTTTGTTTTTTTCTTTTCCAAAAATCATTGGTTTTCCGTGCTCTACATAAAGTTGCATATCTTCTTTTACATCTTTATCGGTGAAATGTGTAAAACATCCATCATTAAAAATTACACAGTTTTGTAGAATTTCTATTAAGGATGTTCCCTTATAACTTTCTGCTTGAATAAAGATATCGGTCATTGTTTTGGGTTCATTCCCACCAACTCTAGCATAGAAACGCGCTTTTGCTCCGATAGCTAATTCACCAGCAATAAAAGGAGTTTGTGTATTTCCATATGGAGATGATTTGGTTTTTTGACCAATTAATGATGTTGGAGAAAACTGTCCTTTTGTTAATCCGTATATTTCATTGTTGAATAAAACAATGTTGATATCGATGTTTCTTCTTAACAGATGTATAAAGTGATTTCCACCAATTGCCATTGCATCTCCATCACCTGTCATGATCCAAACGCTTAAGCTTGGGTTTGCAAGTTTTACGCCAGTTGCAATTCCGGGCGCTCTACCATGAATTCCGTGAAATCCATAAGCATCCATATAATAAGGAAAACGTGATGAGCATCCGATACCAGATACAAAAACCACATCTTCTTTTTTAATTCCCATGTCTGGTAAGGCCTTTTGCATAGCTCTAAGAACTACATAGTCATCACAACCGGGGCACCATCTTACTTCTTGATCAGAGGCAAAATCTTTGAATGTATATTTTACGTTACTTTCCATAATTTTCAATATTTAAATTAACCCTTTAAAATGTTGAGTTAATTCTGATTTAGTAAATGGTAATCCTTGAACTTTGTTGTATTGTGAGAATTCAATATTGTTAAATTCGCTTCTAAACATTTTAACTAATTGACCTAAGTTTAATTCACAAACAACAATCTTTTTGTATCTAGAAAATAATTCGGCAGTGTTTTTTGGCAATGGATTGATGTAGTTAAATTGAGCATGCCCAATTTTATAACCAGCATCAGCCATTTCTTTTACAGCCGCATGGATGTTTCCAAAAGTACCACCCCAACCTACAACTAATAAATCACCTTCTTGTGCGTAATCTACTTCAATATTTGGAATAAAATCTGCAACACGTTTTATTTTCTCGGCTCTTATTTTACACATGTATTCATGATTTTCAGGACCTTGGTTTACACAACCGGTAACTTTATCTTTTTCTAAACCACCAATTCTATGTTCTAATCCTGGTGTTCCTGGTAAAGCCCAACTTCTTGCTAAACGATCTTCATCTCGCACATATGCTTCATATTTTACAGTACCATTTGGAACCAGTTTGGTTTTAATCGCTGGTAAGTCTTTTACACTTTTTATTTTCCAAGGTGCAGATCCGTTCGCAATAAATCCGTCTGTTAATAAAATAACCGGAGTCATGTGCTCTAATGCCAATTTGGATGCTTCAAAAGCATATTCAAAACAGTTTGCAGGAGTACTTGCAGCAATGATAATCACTGGACTTTCTCCATTTCTACCATACATGGCTTGTAATAAATCTGATTGTTCTGTTTTTGTTGGTAATCCAGTTGATGGGCCTCCGCGTTGAACATCAACAATTACGATTGGTAACTCAGCAATCATGGCTAAACCAATGGCTTCACCTTTCAATGCTAAACCTGGACCCGAAGTTGTGGTAATGGCTAAACTTCCTGCAAATGAAGCGCCAATAGCAGATGCTATACCTGCAATTTCATCTTCGGCTTGGAAAGTTTTAATTCCAAAATGACGGTATTTAACTAATTCATGTAAAATATCGGTAGCTGGAGTGATAGGATATGATCCTAAAAACAAATTTAAACCAGCTTTTTCAGCAGCTGCTATAAAACCCCAGGCAGTTGCATCATTACCCATCACTACACGGTAAGTTCCGGCTTCCATTTTAGCAGGTTCTACTACATAGGTAGATGACATTAACTCTAAAGTTTCTGCGTAATAAAATCCAGTTTTAAGTGCTTTGATATTTGCTTCTGCAATAATTGGTTTGCTTTTAAACTTTTTATTGAGATAACTTTCAGAATGTTCTAACGGACGGTTGTACATAAAGTAAACCATTCCTAGGGTAAACATGTTTTTACTACGAGCAATACTCTTAGTATCTAGCCCTAAATCTTTTAAACTTTCTCTAGTTAAAGCTGTGATATCAGCATTAATTAGGCGATAATTGCTTAAACTACCATCTTCTAGAGGGTTGTTAACATACTTTGCTTTTTCAAGATTTTTTTTGTTAAAAGCATCGGTATCAACAATAATGGTTCCGCCCGCCTTTAAAGCAAATAAATTTGTTTTTAAAGCAGCAGGATTCATGGCAACTAATAAATCTAGTTCGTCACCAGGAGTACTTACTTCTACACTTCCAAACTGAACTTGAAAGCCAGAAACGCCGTACAAACTTCCTTGAGGAGCACGAATTTCGGATGGGTAATTAGGGAAAGTTGCTACATCGTTGCCAAATAATGCGGCAGTATCAGAAAATTGAGTTCCAGTTAATTGCATTCCATCACCAGAATCTCCTACAAACCGTATAACGGCTGTATCTATTTTATGATTTTCCCTTGCAAAGTGTTGGTTATTATTATCTTCGTTTGAAATCATAATTTTATGAATTAGACTTTTTTAAAATTTTTAGCAAAATTAAACAATAAATAATAAATATTTATAACTTTGCTGTATAAGTTTAAAACATAAAAATAATAATTATGGCTATTAGAATAACTGAAGACTGTATTAATTGCGATGCTTGTGTGTCTGAATGTCCAAACAATGCAATTTACGAACCAGATGCAGAGTGGTCCTACTCTGAAAAAACGGATTTAAAAGGGATGGTAAAGCTACCAAGTAATGGAGCAGAAGTTGATGCAGAATCAATGAATGAGCCAATATCTGATGAGTTTTATTTCATTATTACTGATAAATGTACGGAGTGTAAAGGTTTCCATGATGAGCCACAATGCGCCTCTGTATGTCCGGTTGATTGTTGCATTCTTGACGATAGTCATGTGGAAACAGAAGATCAATTATTGTCTAAAAAAGCTTGGTTATACAACGAATAATCACGAGTCTTTTAGATTTAAAAACAAAAAAGTGCCCATTGGCACTTTTTTTTGTAACCTAAGTTACTAATCATTTAGTTTTAAAACGGCCATAAATGCTTCTTGTGGAATTTCAACATTTCCGACCATCCGCATTCGTTTTTTTCCTTTTTTCTGTTTTTCTAACAATTTGCGTTTTCTAGAAATATCGCCTCCATAACATTTAGCGGTAACATCTTTACGAAGTGCTTTAATAGTTTCTCTAGAAATAATTTTAGCGCCAATGGCCGCCTGTATTGGAATATCAAATTGCTGACGCGGAATTAATTGTCGCAGTTTTTCGCACATTTTCTTCCCAATACTTTGTGCGTTGTCTTGGTGCATTAAAGAGGAAAGCGCATCAACCGTTTGTGAATTTAATAAGATATCAACTTTTACTAAATTAGATTCACGCATTCCTAACGGATGATAATCAAATGAAGCATATCCTTTAGAAACCGTTTTTAAGCGATCATAAAAATCAAATACAATTTCTGCCAAAGGCATTTCAAAAATAAGTTCAACGCGCTCTGTAGTTAAATAGGATTGATTTTTGATTATTCCGCGTTTTTCTATACACAAATTCATCACATTGCCCACAAATTCTGATTTGGTAATAATAGTAGCTTTGATAAATGGTTCTTCTACGCGGTCAATTCTAGACGGATCGGGTAAATCTGTCGGATTGTTTACAATGATGGCTTTTGTAGGGTCTTTTTTGATGTAGGCATTGTACGAAACGTTGGGAACAGTCGTAATTACGGTCATATTAAACTCGCGCTCTAAACGTTCTTGGATAATTTCCATGTGTAACATGCCTAAAAATCCGCAACGGAATCCAAAACCTAAAGCAGCAGAACTTTCTGGAAGGTAAACCAAGGAGGCATCATTGAGTTGCAATTTTTCCATAGAATTGCGCAACTCTTCATATTCTTCAATATCAACCGGATAAATACCGGCAAAAACCATGGGTTTTACATCTTCAAAACCTGCAATTGGTTTTGTAGTCGGATTTAAAGCATCGGTAATGGTATCACCAACTTTTACTTCTTTTGCTATTTTGATACCACTTATTAAATAACCTACATCTCCAGCTTTTACAGCATCTTTTTTAACTTGTGTTAATTTTAAAGTACCTACTTCTTCTGCATAATATTCTTTTCCGGTAGCTAAAAATTTAATTTTTTGTCCTTTTTTTATCACCCCATTTAACACTTTAAAATAAGTTTCAATTCCTCTGAACGGATTGTAAACAGAATCAAATATTAGGGCTTGTAATGGCTCATCTTCATTGCCTTTTGGATGCGGAATTTTTTCAATTACTGCTTCCAAAATAGCTTCAATTCCAAAACCAGTTTTTCCGCTGGCATGAATAATATCTTCTAGTTTACATCCTAAAAGATTGACAATATCATCAGATACTTCTTCTGGATTGGCACTTTGCAAATCAACTTTATTGAGTACGGGAATTATTTCTAAATCATTTTCTAAGGCCAAATATAGATTGGAAATGGTTTGCGCCTGAATACTTTGCGCGGCATCTACAATTAATAAAGCACCTTCACAAGCAGCAATAGAACGGGAAACTTCGTAAGAAAAATCAACGTGACCAGGCGTGTCAATTAAATTTAAAATATAATTTTCACCTTTATACATATACTCCATTTGGATAGCGTGACTTTTGATGGTGATTCCGCGTTCGCGTTCCAAATCCATACTATCCAATAACTGATCCTTTCTTTCACGATCTGTTATGGTGTTGGTAAACTCTAATAAACGATCGGCCAGGGTGCTTTTACCGTGGTCGATGTGGGCAATAATGCAAAAATTCCGAATTTTCTTCATATTCAATCTTAAATCGGGCGCAAGATAGGCAAAAAAAAGCAAAGCTGAAACGCTTTTGAAACGCTTCAGCCATTGAAAAGTAAGTTTTTATCGCTATTTAATCAACCCAATCTGCTACAAATAAATTGGTATCTCTGGTACCATTATTATTTCTATTGGAAGAGAAAATCAGTTTTTTACCATCAAAAGAAAACATTGGAAAAGCATCAAAAATGGTATCAAAAGTTATTTGCTCCAACCCCGTTCCGTCCATATTAATCATAAATAAATTAAATTTGTGATTGGCTTTATGATTGGATGAAAATAGAATTTTTTGACCTGATGGATGAAAAAATGGTGCCCAATTGGCATTTCCTAAATGGGTAATTTGTGTTAAATTTGATCCATCAACATTGCAAACATAAAGTTCCATATTGGTAGGTTGTACCAATCCAACCGCAAGTAAATCTTTGTATTCTTTAATTTCTTCAGGAGTTTTGGGTCTAGATGATCTAAATACGATCTTTGTACCATCGGGTGAAAAAAATGCGCCGCCGTCATAACCCAATTCAAAAGTAATTTGTTTTACT
This sequence comes from uncultured Bacteroidota bacterium, assembly GCA_947085395.1. Taxonomy (GTDB): domain Bacteria; phylum Bacteroidota; class Bacteroidia; order Flavobacteriales; family Flavobacteriaceae; genus JAGXRT01. The sequence goes on from CAMTWE010000070.1 coordinate 10,421, forward strand.
TCTGTTCCGTCAATATTCATGGTATAAAGTTCTAAATCGCCGCTGCGCATAGAGGTAAAAACTATTTTATCGCCTTTTGGAGAAACGGTTGGTTCGGCATCATAACCCGGTGTGTTGGTTAATTGTTTTAACTGATTTCCGTTTAAATCGGCTGTAAAAATATCAAAACTATCATAAACAGGCCAAATATATTTTCCGCCATAATCTTCTTTTTTGGGTACATGCGGACACGCAACATTGTGCAAATGTGTTGATGAATATACAATGGTTTTATTGCCTGGTAAAAAATAACTACAAGTGGTTCTGCCTTTTCCAGTGCTAATTAATTGTGGTTTATCGCCTTTACTTAAATCTTGCGTAATTGGCATGGTGTAAATTTGATCGCATTGTAAATCCCAGTCCTTATTATTTGATTGAAATACGATAGATTGGCTGTCAAAACTCCAATATGCTTCGGCATTATCGCCTCCAAAAGTAAGTTGTTTAATGTTTTTTAGATGTATTTCCTGCGGATAATGAAGTGTATTTACAATTTTTGTAGCGCCAGATTTTGCGTCGTAACTAGGTTTAGTTGCGGTGTTTTTCAATCCCTTGCACCCAACAATAACGATTGATAACAGGAAAAATAATGTAATAATTTTTTTCATCTGTTTAAATTTTATTTTTTAGCGGTAACAGCTGCTGTTCGCTATTAATCATTCCCTTGTGTATCAAAATTCGTTATGCTCGTTTCATTTATACAGAAATATTTAACATGAGAATCAAATATACAATTTTCTTACAAATATTTTAAAACTTTAATTTAACGTTTTTTTACACATGAGACCGTTGGTAAAGCTACGCTTTAGTGTGTAAATTGGTTGTTTTTTTATTATATTCGTAGTTAATTTAAAAATTAAATTTATGAGAAAAAGTTTTTTATTATTGATGCTTATAATCACTTTAGTAGGATGTAAATCAAAATCTGTTACTAATACAAAACTTGATAACAAAACGGAAGGCCTTATCAAAGGAACTTATACGATTACTGCCGTAACATATCCTGGTTCGGATTTTATCAAAATGAATTCTTTTGATGTTGCAGATTCTAAATGTTTTGTGGGGAGTAAATGGAAATTTATTTCAAACAACAATAAAGGTGATTTTGCTTTAGAAAATGCTAGTTGCGCTTCATTTGCTTCTCCAATTAAATGGTATGTAAACAAAGAAGGTAATTTTGTCATGAAAATTTTAAATGAAACTAAATCTAAAAAAGTTACCGAAGGATACATTTTAAAAGTTTCAAACATAACAGAAAACACTTTTCAATTGATGGATAAAGTTAATGTTGGAGGAAAATTAGTGGATGTAATTTATGAATTTCAAAGAAATTAATTAAAAATAAGAAGATGAAAAAAATTTCAATTTATTTATTAGCAGGTGTTTTTACACTCGGGACTGTTTTAACAGGTTGTGAAGCTACAAAAAACACCAATAACACCCAACGAGGGGCAGGTATTGGAGCTGTTGCTGGGGCTGTTTTAGGAGGTATTATTGGAAACAATGTGAAAGGCGGCAATACTACAACTGGTGCCGTTATTGGGGGGGTTATTGGGGGTGTTGCAGGTGGTGTAATTGGCAATAAAATGGATAAACAAGCGCGCGAAATTGAAACCGCATTACCAAGTGCGCAAGTAGAAAGAGTGGGTGAAGGTATTAAATTAGTTCTTGGAGAAAATGCAGTTCGTTTCGATTCAAGTAAATCTACCTTAACAGCTGCTGCAAAAGCTAATTTAGATAAGTTAGTTCCTGTTTTTCAAAGTTATGCAGATACTGATATTGTTATTTTTGGATACACAGACAGTACCGGAAGTCTTGAGTTTAACCAAACATTATCTGAACAAAGAGCAGCTTCTGTAAAAAATTATTTAGCATCAAAAGGTTTAATTACGGCTAGATTTAGAACAAAAGGATTGGGCATTGCAGATCCAATTGCTAGTAATGAAACCGTTGATGGAAGATCTCAAAACCGTAGGGTAGAGTTTGCTATTACAGCAAATGATAAAATGATTCAAGAAGCAAAAAAAGAATCTGGAAAATAATTTTCTCTTACTATACTTTTTTAAAGCGATCCATTTTATGGGTCGCTTTTTTTAATTTATAGTTATTTTAGCTTTATTTTTATTAGTATGGGCTATTATAGATATTTCTAAAAACAAGAGAAATAAAAACATTATCTTTTTTCTTTTATTTTCACCCATAATTGGTCCCATCATTTATTTTCAAACAAAAAAATACCATAAAGTATAATACTTTGAGTTGTTAAAAAAAAGGGTAATATGCTGTTAAATAATATTTTGAAAATATATTAGGTTAGTTAGTAGGATAATCAAGAAAATATAAAACGAATTAAAATCAACAAAGGAGTGTTAAAGCTCCTTTTTCTGGCTGTTTAATTTTTAAAGTTGAAATTCCTTAACTTTGCACCGAAATTTATTGTAATGGCAAAGATTGGAAATATCGAATTAGGAAAATTCCCACTATTATTAGCACCGATGGAAGACGTAAGCGATCCTCCGTTTAGAGCCATTTGTAAGGAATTGGGCGCTGATGTGGTTTATACCGAATTTATTTCCTCCGAAGGACTTATCAGAGATGCCGCCAAAAGTAAAGTTAAACTCGATATCTACGAAAAAGAGCGTCCGGTTGGTATCCAAATTTTTGGTGCCAATTTAGAATCAATGTTGCGAACCGTAGAGATAGTAGCACAATCAAAACCAGATTTTATCGACATTAACTTTGGCTGCCCCGTAAGTAAAGTTGTTTGCAAAGGTGCCGGTGCCGGAATTTTAAAAGACATTCCGCTTATGGTAAAACTTACCGAAGCCATGGTAAAACACACTTCATTGCCCATTACCGTAAAAACTCGTTTGGGTTGGGATGACCAATCTATCGAAATCGTAAGGGTTGCAGAATTGTTACAAGATGCCGGAATTCAAGCACTTTCTATTCACGGCAGAACCAGAAATCAAATGTATAAAGGATTGGCAAATTGGAAACCAATTGCTGAAGTAAAAAACAATCCGAGAATGCACATTCCTATTTTTGGAAACGGCGATGTTGATTCGCCCGAAAGCGCACAATCCATGCGCGATGATTATGGTTTAGACGGCGCCATGATTGGGCGTGCTGCAATTGGTTATCCGTGGATTTTCAGAGAAATTAAATACTTTTTTGAAACTGGTTTACACCTTGCGCCACCCACCATTGAAGAACGGGTTTCAGTTGCCAAAAAACATTTATCCATGGCGATAGGTTGGAAAGGCGAGCGATTGGGTTTGTTAGAAACACGCCGACATTATACCAATTATTTCAAAGGAATTCCGCATTTTAAAGAATACCGATTAAAGCTCGTTACGGCAGATGATTTTACAACTGTAGAAAAAATATTGGAAGAAATTTCTGAACAATTTTCTAATAGAGTTCTATAAGTTCTTGGTTTCCTGATTACTGTCATTAGATTGTAAACTACCACTGCAACTGCCCACTGGTTTACTATTCTATCACATATGAATCACTTTAGCAGAAATTCTACTACTAGCAATAATTGAAGCAAAAAATCCTAAAACTACAATGGTTACAATTACAATTCCTAAATTTACAAAGGTAAATTCAACCGGATAAGCCAAGGTTTTGGTAATCATAAACAGCTGAAATTCTAGTTGTAAAAAAATCAAAATACTACCTATGATCAGTCCAATAATCAATCCAAAAAGGGTGAGTAAAAATCCGTGTAACACAAATATTTGTCTAATTTCTACAATCGTTACACCAAGATTTGACAGTGTTTTTAAATTGTCTTTTTTATCGAGTATCATCATAATAATTGCGCCAATCACATTAAAAAGGGCTATGATTAAGACCAAAGTAAAAATAAAATAAAGCACTAAATTTTCGGTATTCAGCATTTTATAAAACAATGAATTTAGTTGTTCGCGGGTTTCAATTTTATAATTTTCACCCAGATTTTTTTCTAAAACACGCTTAACATTTGGGATTAATTCATTTGGAATAACATTGATTTCGATGCCAGAAATTTGGTCATCATTATAAGAAAGTAGGTTTTGCGCTAATTTAATATTGGTAAAAACGTATTTATGATCTACCTCATCAGTTAAGGCATAAATCCCAATATTTTGTGCTTGAATCATGGTAAAACCATCGCGCGGGTCATTGATATATCCTAAACCAGGTTTCGGAACATAAATTTTCAAAGGTTCTCTAAAATCAAAAGTTCCTAAAGATAATTTACGAGAAATACCATTGCCAACAACGGTAGTATTTTCTATGTTAGTATTAAGCCAATTGCCTGCAACTAAAGCAGTATCAATTTTATTGACACTTAAATAATTACTATCAACGCCTTTAATATAAGCCACCATTTCTTTGTTGTGATAGCTAAAAAATGCGCGTTCTTCAACAACTTTAGTGTAAGAAGCAATTCCTTTAGTGTTTTCTAAAGTTGTTTTAAAAGTATCAGAAAACTGAAAAGTTTTGCCTTCAACCGCCGTTATTTTTAAATCGGGATCTGCAATATTAAAAAAAGAAACACTAAATGATTTGAGTCCGGAAAAACCAGATAGCACAATAAAGAGCGCTATAGTGCCTATTACAACGCCTAAAAAAGCGATAAATGTGATAATATTAATAGTATTGTTACTACTTTTTGAAAACAAATATCTTTTAGCGATGTAAAACGGAAAGTTCACTATATTTTTTTACGTTTAGGTAAAATTTCAGGATTTTTAATCGGATTTTCTCCGTCGCCGCGCAGTGCTTTTTCAATGCCATCAATATAATCTAAAGAATCATCATCATAAAAGTACAAATTTGGTACTGTACGCAATTGATGACGCGTTTTTTGGGCTAAAATATGTTTGTATTTCTGCGCATTTTCTGCAATATCCTTAAATATTTCGACTCTATTGGTGGTAGGAAAAATACTTACAAATACTTTAGCAATTGATAAATCGCTTGTAATATCCACTTTAGTAACCGATATAATTACCTTTAAATGAAAGTCATTGGCATCTTTTTGAAGGATTTCAGCCAAATCCTGCTGAATGCTTCCTGCAATTTTTTTCTGTCTATTTGTTTCCATATTGCAAAGTTACATTATAATTTGTATTCAAAGAATGTTTATTTTTGTGTTAAAACGTTTAAGTTATGAATAAAATAGAACATATCGGAATTGCCGTTAAAGATATTTTAAGCGCCAATGAAATTTACACCAAATTGTTTGGGGCAGCTCCATACAAATCAGAAACGGTAGCAAGTGAGGGCGTTATTACTTCTTTTTTTAAAAGTGGTCCCAATAAAATTGAATTGTTACAGGCAATGCATGATGAAAGTCCGATTGCTAGATTTATAGAGAAAAAGGGCGAAGGAATTCACCATATTGCTTTTGCCGTAGCAGATATTTTTGCTGAAATAAATCGATTAAAAAGTGAAGGATTTATAGTGTTAAATGAAACACCCAAAAAAGGAGCCGATAATAAATTGATTGTATTTTTACATCCTAAATCTACCAATGGTGTATTAATTGAGCTTTGTCAGGAAATTGCAGAATAAAATCTAAAAATCAATTTGTTCTTTATTTCAAAGCAGAATTATATTGTATCTTGCAACCCTTAATTTAGTGTAATCAATGGCTACATCATTTGAAAAATATCAAAAAAGAAAACTGAGATCTTCCTACTTTTCGGTAGTAATCAGTATTGCTTTGGTGCTTTTTTTGGTCGGAATTTTAGGTTTATTGGTGTTAAAAACTAAAAAAATAACCGATCACTTTAAAGAGCAAATTAAAGTAACCGTTTATTTTAAAGACATTGCTATTGATGCTGAAGTTGAAACTTTTAAAAAGCAAGTTCAAAAAGCAACTTACACCAAAACTATGACTTTTATTTCGCGCGATACGGCTGCTAAAGAATTTAGCAAAGATATTGGCGAAGATTTTTTACAGTTTCTAGGGAAAAATCCGCTAAAAGATGCCATAGATATTGTGTTAAATGCCGAATATGTAGCACCCGAAAAAATTGAGATTATTGAAAAACAACTCCTTAAAAACAGGGTAGTTGAAGAAGTTTCTTACGATAAACCGCTTATTACATTGCTAACTCAGAACATCCAAAAAGTAAGTTTTTGGGTTTTGGTGGTCAGTGGTATTTTAACATTTATGGCAGTTGTGCTGATTAATAATTCTATCCGATTGTCTATTTATTCCAAACGATTTATCATTAAAACGATGCAATTAGTAGGCGCAACAAGAAGTTTTATCAGCATTCCGTTTATCAAACAAAGTGTACAATTGGGTATAATTGGCGCAGTAATTTCTAATATTGGCGTGTTAATAGTTGTAATTTATATCGATAAATTTTTGCCAGAATTACTATTATTAAAAGATTACGGCATATTGCTAACCCTTTTTGCTGGAACCATTATTTTAGGGATTTTAATTACCGCAATTAGCACTTTCTTTGCTACACAGCGATTTTTGAATTTAAGAACCGACGAACTTTATTATTAGTAAAATGCAAAAAGACGCAAAAAAATCAGCAGAAAATCAATTTTTATTTGGTAAAAAAAATTACCTCATAATGATTGTTGGAATCCTTTTTATAGCAGTCGGATTTATATTGATGGCTGGTGGCGGTAGTGATGACCCACAAGTTTTTAATGAAAAAATCTACAATTTTCAACGCATTCGTTTAGCGCCAACTTTAATTTTAATCGGTTTTGCCATTGAAATTTACGCCATTTTTGCCAATCCAAAAAAGTAACGAATGAGTTATTTAGAAGCCATTATTATTGCCATTATTGAAGGAATTACAGAGTTTTTGCCTGTATCCTCAACCGGACATATGATTATTGCCGCCTCATTTATGGACATTGCAAAAGACGATTTTACCAAATTATTCATCATCGTTATTCAGTTAGGCGCCATTTTATCGGTAATCATTTTATATTGGAAACGCTTTTTTCAAACGGTAGATTTCTATTTTAAACTTTTTGTTGCATTTCTTCCCGCGGTAATTTTAGGACTCCTTTTTAATGATGTAATCAATGATTTACTAGAAAGTCCGGTTGTTGTTGCAGTTTCTTTGGTTTTAGGCGGATTTATCCTCCTTAAAGTAGATGCTTGGTTTCCAGAAAATGAAGAGACGCAAACCAATACCGATGTTTCTTATAGTACCGCTTTAAAAATCGGATTTTTCCAAACCATCGCCATGATTCCGGGTGTTTCTAGAAGTGGTGCTTCTATTGTTGGTGGAATGTCGCAAAAATTAAGCAGAAAAGTTGCCGCAGAATTTTCTTTTTTCTTGGCAATTCCTACCATGATGGGCGCCACAATTTTAAAACTGTACCAATATTATAAAAACGGATTTGAACTTACTTCTCAACAGTTTAACATGCTTATTTTAGGCAATATAATTGCTTTTGTAGTGGCCATGATTGCCATCAAATCTTTTATTGATTATTTAAGCAAAAACGGATTTAAAATTTTCGGATATTATAGAATCATCGTCGGTATTGCACTACTATTGATTCACTTTTTCATCTATCCCTTATCAACCATTTAAATGAATGATATCAAAAATATTGTAGAAGGTCAAGTTTTACTGATTGACAAGCCCTTGCATTGGACCTCTTTTCAGGTTGTAAACAGAATGCGTTCTGCCATCAAAAGAAAATTTGATTTAAAGAAAATAAAAGTGGGTCATGCTGGTACTTTAGATCCTTTAGCTACTGGTTTATTGATTATTTGCACGGGTAAATTCACCAAAAAAATTGATGATTACCAAGCTTTGTATAAAGAATATACTGGAACTTTTACAGTAGGCGCTACAACTCCCAGTTATGATTTAGAAACAGCATTTGATGCACAATTTTTTTATGAGCATCTTACAGAAACGCTCATAAAAGAAACTACGCTGCAATTTATTGGTGAAATAGACCAAACACCGCCTATTTTTTCTGCAATTCAGGTTGATGGAAAACGCGCTTATGATAGTGCAAGAAAAGGTAAAACAATTGAATTAAATTCTAGAAAAGTTACCGTTCACGAATTTGAAATTACCAAGATTGATTTGCCTAAAATAGATTTTAGAATTAATTGTAGCAAAGGAACCTACATCCGTTCTATTGCCCATGATTTTGGAAATGCCATGAATTCTGGATCTCATTTATCAGCATTAAGACGTACCAAAATTGGTGAATTTTCTATTGAAAATGCACTGAGTTTAGACGATTTTTTAGCACAAATAAATCATCAAGAATAAATAAATCATCAAGAAATTATAAAACTTCTTGCAAAAGATTCATCACTTCATGTTGAATTTCAATTCCTTTATCAGCATTATACCAATTTTGCAATTGAATTTTAAAATCGGCATCTATAACACCATGAAGTTTTTTGTAATCTAACACCAATTGGTTTGCACTTTCAGGTCTTGGTCCCCATTTATAAATGAGTTCTTGGGTTTCAGCATCAACCATTAACAACATCGGAATGGAGCGATTTCCGTTGGTTAAAAATAAATCCATCAATTCAATATTTTCATCGCGAATCACAATTTTAAAATCGATATTTTCACTACAATTTGCCAATTTATTTAATACTGGTACAATTTGAGCAGCATCGCCACACCAACCTTCAGAAATCACCAACCAAGTCATTTTTTTGGAAAGATTTTGTAGTTTATTTTGATGCGATTCTAAAATTTCAATGGTTTTATCTAAGCGATTCATGCGGCTGTTATTGAGTTCGCTAAACTGAAAATAATCAGGATTTTCTGTTGTTCCGGTTGATTTTCCTTCTTTTAATAAATTGGTAATTAATTGTCGATAAGTGGTATAATCAATACTTTTTTGAATACTTTGTTGGATAATTTCTTTCATGTTTTTATCAATAAAAAAATCATAGTTCTAAAATTTTAAAACTATGATTTTTAGTAGTTATTAAAATTAATTAGACAGGTTTTTAATCATGTCATCAGACATTTTTTCTAAATTAAATGAATGTTTCCAGCCCCAATCTTTTCTTGCTTCGCTGTCATCAATTCTTTGTGGCCAACTATCGGCAATTTGTTGTCTAAAATCTGGCGCATAAGTTACCTGAAACGCTGGATAATGTTTTTTTATTTCAGTAAAAATTTCGGCTGGCGTAAAATCAATAGCCGATAAATTATAGGAGGATCTAATTTTTACTTTATCGCTATCAACTTGCATTAAATCTACCGTTGCTTTAATGGCATCATCCATATACATCATTGGTAAACGTGTATTTTCTGATAAAAAACAAGTGTAATTTTCATGCGAAACAGCTTTGTAAAATATATCGATGGCATAATCTGTTGTGCCGCCACCTGGTTTGGTTTTCCAGCTAATAATTCCAGGATAACGAATACTTCTAACATCTACTCCAAATTTTTGAAAGTAATATTCGCACCAACGTTCACCCGCTAATTTGCTAATTCCGTAAACGGTAGAGGGTTCCATAATTGTCATTTGTGGCGTATCAATTTTCGGAGAAGTTGGTCCAAAAGCCGCCATAGAACTTGGCCAAAACACTTTTTTAATATAGCCATCTTTGGCTAAATCTAAGACAATTAACAAAGAATTCATGTTTAAATTCCACGCTTTTTCTGGAAATTTTTCACCTACTGCAGATAACATGGCAGCCATCAAATAAACATCGGTAATCTGGTATTTTTTAATAATTTTTTTAACATCATCTTTTTTGGTCGCATCTAAAATTTCAAAAGGACCAGAATACATCAATTCATTGCTTCCAGAGTTGATATCTGCTGCTATTACATTGTCTTTACCGTAAAGTTCCCGTAATTTTATGGTTAATTCGGTGCCAATTTGTCCACACGAACCTATAATTAATATTTTTTCACTCATGGTGTTTTTTTTTATTTTAATAATGTAACAAATTTATTAAAATATATTGTGAAAACTTTAAAAAAAGGGCTTAATAAGATGTTAAAAATCAGAATTTAAAATAGGTGAAAATGCCAAGATGTTTTTTACTTATTATATTAGTTGTATTTAGTACTTTTATAGAAAATTTAATGCTGAATGATTAAACAATTGATTTTTACCGGAATAATTTTGTTGTTTTTTAGTTGTAATAAAACTCCAGTTGAAATAAAAAAAGATAGTAAAAAAGATTCAATTCATGTAGTTTCTAAAACATATGTTCAATCGGTTTTTTTAACAGAGATTGCTCGTAAAGAACTTGTTAAGTTGAAATATTTTGATGAATTTGAGAAAAATATGAATGTATTTTACCACTCAAAACCTGCCGATATAAAATTTAATGCCAAAGATTTAAGCGATATTATTTTCAAAATCAAAGACAGTATTACCGTAGAAAAAATAAACCAACCCGATGTTAAAGCACGATTTAATATTTTGTACAATGAAACGCTTCGATTGCAAGATATGAGTACTATCAATACAATTACCGATGATGAAGTAAAACTTAAAATCGAAAATATTATTTACGCTTATGAATCAATTATTGCTAAAATTAACCAGGTTTTTATGATGAAAGCCAATGAAGATAATGTTGATGTGCGGTTTCAAGCGCCCAAAGTTTTAAAAGATTCGCTTCCAAAACAGGAAATTTTAAAAACAGAAAAGCCAACTAAAATAAAGAATCAATAAAAGTTTTTTAAAGCAAATATTAATCACAAAATGATAAAATACTACCTTAATTTGTTTTTATTAGCACTTCTCTTTTTATCGTTTTCGAGTTGTTTTGTGATGAATGTAAATAGCGTGCAATTATCTCAAGAAAATATAGAAAATGCTACTTTAGAAGAAAAAAATCAGCTTCATAATTTTTTAAATCAATGGCATAAAGAGGTGGCTACATCAAATTTTGAGGCGTATTTCAACAAAATGTCTTCAACTTCTATTTTTATAGGAACAGATGCCGCCGAAAATTGGACTGTTCAACAATTTAAAGATTTTTCTAAACCTTATTTTGACAGCAAAAAAACGTGGGATTTTAAACCCTTAGAACGCCATATTTATTTTAATTCTGACGCTAATATTGCTTGGTTTGATGAATTGTTAGATACCTGGATGGGTGTTTGCCGTGGCTCTGGCGTTTTGTCGAAAAAAAATGGAATTTGGAAAATTGAACACTTTGTTTTATCGGTGGTAATTCCGAATGATGACATAAAAAAAGTGATTGAAATCAAAAAAGAAAAAGACACTCAAATAATTCAACAACTTAAAATTAAGTAACAATGAAACAATTAATTTTAATTATATTAATGGTTTTTATTACCGCTTTGTCTATAGCCCAAAAAAAAGTCATCACCCATAACGATTACGACCGTTGGATGCGCATTGACAAAACAACTTTGTCTGAAAATGGAAAAATATTGGTGTATGAAGTTGTGCCCATTACTCCTTTTGCCGATGGATTTTCAGAAGTGTACAA
>CAMTWE010000071.1:0-15897 GCA_947085395.1 uncultured Bacteroidota bacterium
AAAGTAAATTGAATTCCGCCAGCATTATTTTTCTTCGGATAATAAATTTTTTTATGAATGGTAAACGCTTTCTTTTTGGCATAATTAGACATCACTTTGGCGGCTCTACCAGTTGGTGCCATTAAAACAGCTTGTTTATTAATTTTTGCTAAGTTGTTCACCAGCGCAGAAATAGTGGTTGTTTTACCGGTTCCGGCAAATCCTTTTAACACAAAAATGGAATTGTTTGAGTTCAAAAAAATATATTCACTCAATAACTTTAGTGCTTTAAATTGGCTATCAGTTGGGGTGTGAGGAAATGTACTTGTAAGTTGATTAAAAAAATTATTTGCGTTATAAATCATGAATAAAGGATAATTCTCCAAATATACAAATTGATTTATGCATAAAAATTTTTAGCATTGAAAAAAATTTGTAGATTTGCCTACATCCAATAACAAACATGAACAAAAAATGATTACAATTTTAATTATTATCGTAGCAATAATTGCTGTAGCTTTTTTAGCTTACTCAGTTATTAAATATGTGCCTTTAGATAAACAATGGATTTTATCTGCATTCTTATGGCTTGCCATAGCTTTTCTAGGATTTAAAATTTATGATGGAATCATGAGTCCAATCAATTTTAATCAAGAAAAAGAGAAAAGATATAAAAAAGTTATTAATAACTTAAAAATGATTCGTGATGCTCAGGTTGCTTTTTATCAAGTAAAAGGCAGATATTCTGACAACGAACAAGAATTAATTAGTTTTGTTGAAAATGGAAAATTTCCAATAACAGAGTCTAAATATATTATACAAAAGAAAAATATTGGTGGCGGTATTGTTGTAGATGTTGACGTAAAAGTTACAGATACTATTGGCCACGAAGAAGTTAAGAAATCTTTTGTAGGAAGAGATTACAAAAATATGTTTGTAGTTCCAGGAACCGATGCTAAATTTACCATTTCTTTAGGAATGGTTGAAAAAGTTACCGGTTTAATGTCGCCAGTATTTGAAGTAAAAATTGATAAAGCAATTGTACTCCATGGTATGGACAATTCTTTAGTTAGACAAGAAAAAGAATCTTTTGGTGGAGAACAAGTTCGCGGTGCTTTTGTATCTGTTGGTTCATTAGAAGAAGTGAGTACGAATGGTAACTGGCCTCCTTTTTATGACGCAGGTGATAAAAAAGAATAACGACCATTTAGACTTTAATTATCTTGATAATAGTCACTTATCCATCCAAATTAATTTGGATGGATTTTCTTTTTGTATTTTAAACAGTGATTTAAAAGAGATTACCGCTTTATATACCTTTGAATATTTTGAAAACAAGGCACCTTTAGAGGTTATATTAAAAAATATTCAACAAATTGTTGCAGAAGAACCCTTATTACAAAAACACTATCAAACTGTAAACCTAACATTTAGAAATCAATTAAACACTTTTGTTCCGCTTGCATTGTTTGATGAACAACTTTCTGCCAGTTATTTACAACACACTATTAAAGTACTTTCTAATGATTCTTTTGCAAATGATGTACTTGTAAATAAAAATTTAGTCAATGTTTACATTCCGTATGCCAATATCATCAATTACTTTTTAGAATTATACGGATCCTATAAATACCAACATGCAGCCACCGTTTTGGTACAAAAATTATTAGAAATTGACACCGATAAAACGGATATAAAATTTTATGTTCATGTATCAAAAAATGATTTTGAAGTGATTGTTATCAAACAAAATGAACTTATTTTTTACAATTCATTTGCGCTAAATACCAATGAAGATTTTGCTTACTTTATCTTATTTACTTTTGAACAACTGCAATTAGATAGAGAAATAAATAAGATTATTTTACTAGGCGCTATCGATTTGCAAAGTGATTTATATAAACTAATTTATCAATACATCAGAAATATTGAGTTTCTAACTTATGATTTTCCTTATCAATCTGATATACTCAACAACATTCCAACGCACCAACATTTCATCGTTTTAAATCAATTTTAATGCGCATCATTTCAGGAAAACACAAAGGCAGACGAATTACGGCGCCAAAAGATTTACCCATCAGACCTACCACTGATTTGGCTAAAGAATCACTCTTTAACATCCTCAACAATAAGGTTCATTTTATTGGTTTACAGGTGTTAGATTTATGTGCCGGAATGGGAAATATTAGTTATGAATTTGGTTCGCGTGGTGCATCGCAAATAATTTGTGTGGATGAAAATGCGGGTTGTACTAAATTTATTCAACAAACTGCTAAAGATTTTAATTTCCCTATAAGCGTTATTAAAGCTGATATTTTTAAATACTTAGAAAAAACCACACAGCAATTTGATGTTATTTTTGCCGATCCTCCATACAGTTTTGAACAATCACAATTTGATAAAATTGCAGAATTGGTTTTTCAACAAAATTTGTTAAAAGAGGATGGAATTTTAGTAATCGAGCATTCTAAAATTACCGATTTTGAAAATCATCCCAATCATATCGAAACCAGAAAATACGGGGGAAGTTTGTTTAGTTTTTTTGAAATAAATTCATAAAAAAAGGGAGTTAAAAACTCCCTTTTTTTATTACTTTTTAATCCAATTCTTATCAAATTTACAGTCTTTAAAACTATCATTTAATTTGATATAGGTATCTTTTATTTTAGTATTTGCCCATTTGTCTAATGCTTCTTCTCTTTTACGCTGCAAAGTTAAGCGTTGTATTTTAACGTAATCTTTAGAGAAATCTGCGGTATGTGCCGGAATTTTATTTCTCATCAAAATAATTTTAAACATTTTTTCGGCTCCTGGATTTTCATCATAAAAGGGTTCAGAAATTTCACCAGTGTTTAACTGATTAACTCTTGCGTACAATGCAGGATCCATACGTGTTAAATCAAATGAAATATCGTTAGTTTGCGGATTGAGAATTAAACCATTGTTATTTTTAGTAAATTCATCTTGCGAGTATTTTTTTACGGCCTCTTCAAATGTAATTTCTTTACTGTTAATTTTTGATTTAATTTCTGTTAACAATTCTTTTGCTTTAGTTAATTCAATTTCAGCAATTTTTGGTTGAATTAAGATATGCCGCACCTCAATTTCTTGTCCGCTAATTTTTTCTACCTGAATAATATGAAATCCGTAAAGGGTTTTAAAAGGGTCTGAAATTTCATTAACATCTAAACTAAAAGCCACTTCTTTAAATTCTTTTATAAAAGCACTTTGGCGTGTTAAAGTATATTTACCACCATTTTGCGCAACGGCAGGGTCATCAGAATTTAAAATAGCTTTCATTCTAAAGCTACTTCCAGCTTCTACTTCTTTCTTTATATTTTTAAGTTTTTCAATTACGCTATTGGTTTCTTCAGCAGTTGGCTCTATATACAATACAATTTGCGCCAATTCAATTTCTGCACCAAACTCTGGCAATTCATTTTTATCTTTTAAACTTTTAAAGTAGGTTCTTACCTCTTCTGGAGTAACATCAATTCCTTCTGTAATATGTTCTTGTTCTTTTCTGATAAGAATTTGTTCTGTTTGAATGGTTGATAATTCTTTTCTCAAATCTTCTTCATCATTAAAACCATACATGGCAACAACTTTTTCTATAGAACCCAATTGTTGTTTAAAATAAGAAATGTTTTTTTCAACCTCCGATTTTACTTCGGCATCAGAAACTATCATACTATCAATAACAGCGTGGTGTGCTAACAATTTCTGTGTCATTATTTCATCTAACATTTCACAATTAGAAATGGTAACTTTTCCGCCACTTCTTTGATCAACTTCCTTTTTAAACTTATCAATATCAGAATTGAGCACTATATTTTTTCCAACTACAGCTACAACGCCATCAATTTTTACTTTTTTTTGTTGTGCATTGATTGATATTGTTACTAAAATAAAAAGGATTATTAACTTATTTTTCATATGTGAATATTTATTTGTTTTTTATTTGTCATATGGAATACGCCAGTTTGATTAAAATATTTTCATCAAAGTTTGTGTTTTTGCAAACATGGCTATTTCATACTTAAATTATTATTGTTTTTTTTAAATATTTGCTGCCAATTGCAGACTTCGTTTTCTTTATTAAATGCTTAAATGTTGTTCCTCTATATATTCTGGATGATAGGTTGAATGTTAAATTTTAAATGTAAAACATCTCAATTCTCAATTCTTTCTTTTATCTATATTTCACTTCTAATACTCTTCAAATTGTTTATTTTTAAGGGCATCTTTCACCAAAGTTTCTTCTATTTTTTTTAGTAATTCTTGTTTTCTTTTGTGTAAAATCATCTGTTTAATATTGGATGAAACATAATTTAAAGGCGCTATATCACTAAATGTTAAGATGTTATTTATTTTAAAAAGATAAATTCCAATGGTATCTTTTTGCTGAATGATTCCGTTTGATGACAATACAGAAGCGCGTTCTGTTTTTTTAAGAATTGGCAATTTTCTTTGTAAATCTGAATAACGAATCCAAGTGGTATCATTAAAATTATAAGATTTTAGTTTGTATTCATTTTCCATTATTTTTTCTATATCGCTTTGTTTTCCAGTAGAAAATAAACGTATAAATTCTTTCGGATTTTGAATTTCTTTACCAATTACAATATATTTTATTTTCAACAACTCTTCATTTAATAAAAAACTTTCTTTATTGGTGGCGTAATAATTTTGAATTTCTTTTAAGCTTACAATAGTATCAGTATATTGATTTACAACGGCTTCTCTATAAGCATTGATGTATAAATCTTCTCGATATTCATTTACTAATTTCTCAAATTCATCTTTATTAATACTTAAATTAAGTTCAGAATTATACAACAACAAACGTTGTTTTGCCCATAAATAAATATAGTTTTTAACAATGTTAATACTATCTTCTTCCGTTACATTTTCTGCAAATAAATCTTTAATATCCGATCGATATAAATAAGCATCATGAACTCTTGCAATGGGTTTATTTTCTGGAGAATCTTTGAAATTCAAAAAATCACAAGAGGTCAATAACAAAAGAAATATAATAAAAACGGACAAAAATTTCATTATGGTTGCTGATACTTACTTATGAGTTTATTTAATTCTTTTTTATTGATGACAACTTTATGTTTTTTTCTTAATGCAACAATCCATTGCTCATCTAAATATTGTTGATAGTCATTCATCAATTTTCCTTTTGCTTCATCAAAAGTTTTGGGCGATGATTCTAACACATTTTCAACTACTACCAACTTCATTTTTCCGTTATCTTGATAGATTTTAGAAATCCCTGCTATAAAATCAAAAGATTTTGGTAAAAGTAAACTTTCTTGCTCAAAAATACCTGATTTTATGTCAATATTAGCAGAATTTTTAGTGAAATCTTTCTTAATATTTTCAACAGAATTGCCTGCGTTTAAATATTGTACAATTTCAGCAGCAGTTATAGCATCATTACAACTAATAATACTTCCTTCAATGCGCTTTTCCCATTTGTAAAGTTGCTGATTTTTTTGATAAAATGATTCCAATCCTAAAGTATCTACGGCAGATTTATCCCAAATTTTGCGCTGTAAAATTTCAAAAAGCAACAATCCTTCTTCATACTCTTTTAAGATGGATGCAAATACCGCATTTTCATTTTCTAAGTTATTTTTATGATATTCAATTAGTTGAAAATCTTTAAAATCATTATAATTATCAAAAATATTATTATTTCTATGATTTTCAATATAGTTTTGAAAATCGTTTACCAATACATTTTTCTGATTGATGCTAAAAAGAATTGCATTTGATGGCAAAGTATTGAGTTCTGTAATTTTTAAACTATTTGATAAATTTTCTTTAAACTGATAGGTTTGTTTTAATTTATTTGCCAATGATTTTGTAAGAATTATAGAACGATTATCATGCTGAACTTTGCTTTTTAAATCGGCTTCCATTTCCTTAAAACTTGGCAGAGCATATTTCTTTATCAATTTAACAATATGCCAACCATAAACAGTTTTAAAAGGTTTAGAAAAAGCGCCTTCTTGTAATTCAAATACAACATCTTCAAATTCTTTTACCAACCTGCCTGCTCTAAATTTAGCCATTTTACCACCATTTTGGGCAGAATTTTGGTCTAAAGAAAATTGTTTGGCTAAGGTTTCAAATGATTCACCTTTCAATAATTTTTGATAAATATTTTTTATCACAGTTTCATCGGTACTTTTTAACAAAATATGCGCTACTTCTACTTCGCCTTTGGTGGGTCTGTTGTCATTTATTTTTACAATATGAAAGCCAAATCTAGTTCTAAAAGGCATAGAAATTTCACCAACTTCCGTATTAAAACAAGCGGTTTCAAAAGGATAAACCATGTTAAAAGCTGTAAAATAACCTAGATTTCCGCCATTATCTGCTACAGACGCATCTTGAGAATATTGTTGGGCAATAGTTTCAAATATGCCACCATTTTTTATCAAATTTCTAATTTCTAAAATTTTATGATAGGCGGTTAAAGTATCTTGCTCACTAGAATTGGGTGCTAATTGTATCAAAATATGACTGGCATTGATATCTCTTTCTAATCTATGATAGGCCTCTTTTGCCAATAAATCTACCGTTTTTTCATCCTTTAAAAAGGGCTCTATTAACTGATTTCTATAGTTAGATAATTCATCTTTATAAGATGTTAAAGTATCCAATCTCATTTTTCGGGCATCGATTAATTTCAATTTAAAATTGATCAATAAATCTAAATAATAATTAATTTCTTGTTGTGATTTATCAACTATTAAATCGTTATTTTTTTGATAAACTTGCTCAAAATCATCAACATAAACTGCTTGATTATCAATGGTAAATAAAACTGGTTTAACATTTTTTTGAGCTGTTATAAATTGATTAGAAATGATGAAAATAAATAACAATAAAAACGTTGGAAAATTAGTGTTTTTAGATATTTTAAACGAAATCATAATAAGTTATTTGATATAGGGTAAACGAATAATTTAATCATTTATTTTGAATCTCTTACAATGAAATAATACCATCAATTGCAGATGCTTCTAAATATTTTTGAACTATTTCATCGGCAGAATTAGATAAAACATGTACCGTAAAACTTTTGTATTTGTTTGTTTTTGATTCTTTAGTAGTAATTACAGCGCCCTGAAAATTAAACAGTTCTATTAATTGATTTAAAACCAATTCTTTATTGGGAACAATAAATTTATAAATATAAGTTGTAGGGAAAGTAGTGGTTTCTACTAATGATTTTTTTAATTTTTGATAAAATTCTTCGTAATTATCCATACTTTAAAAGTTAATCATAATTGCAAAAATACATTTTAATATTCATTTTTTTTAGTAATTTGCGTTATGCAAAAAAAAATTGTAATTACAGGTGGTCCTGGTACTGGCAAATCTACATTGATTGATGAACTTCTTAAAAGAAATTATCATTGTATGCCAGAAATATCAAGAAATATAACAGAAATGGCAAGAAGAAACGGCATTGAACAACTGTTTCTAAAAAATCCGATGCTCTTTAGTGAAATGCTTTTAGAAGCAAGAGAAAATCAATATAAAATTGCAGATGCTATGGAAAGTAAGCTGGTTTTTTTTGACAGGGGAATTCCAGATGTACATGCTTATATGAATTATATTAGCATTGACTATCCTCCTATTTATATCGAAAAAAGTATCAAATATAAATACAATATCATTTTTATAACGCCTCCTTGGCAAGAAATTTATATTACTGATAGTGAACGATATGAAAATTTTGAACAATCATTAGCCATATTCAATCACCTTAGAAAAACCTATGAAAAATTGGGATACCATTTAATTGAAGTTCCGGTTGGTACAATTGAATTTAGGACTGATTTTATTTTAGATACTATTCAAAAATAAAATGGGTACACCAAAAGAAATACTGCAAAAATATTGGAACTTTAACAGTTTTAGAGAACCGCAAGAAGCTATCATACAATCGGTTATAGAAAACAACAATACCATTGCTTTACTACCAACTGGTGGAGGAAAATCTGTTTGTTATCAAATTCCGACACTTTTATCAGACGGCGTTTGTATCGTAATTACACCACTAATTGCGCTGATGCAAGACCAAATTTACCATTTAGAAAATAAAGGAATTAAAGCCGTTTTATTGTCGTCTCAACTATCAACCAATGAAATAAATGTAATTTTTGACAATCTTCATTTTGGAAATTACAAATTTTTATACCTATCACCAGAAAAATTACAATCAGAATTTATCCAAGAAAAAATAAAACACCTACCAGTTTCTCTTGTTGCCATTGACGAAGCTCATTGTATTTCTGAATGGGGACACGATTTTAGACCTTCCTATTTAAAAATTGAAATCTTAAAAGAATTGCATCCGCAGGTTCCATTCATCGCTTTAACGGCCACTGCAACACCCTTGGTTTTAAAAGATATCATACAATATCTCGGATTTGACCATCCAAAAGTTTTTAAAAAATCATTTTATAGAGACAATTTAGCGTATCAAATCTATCATTTAGAAGATAAATTAACCAAACTAAAACAAATACTTCAGAAAATAAATGAGCCCGCAATTATATATGTTCAGACTAGGAAAATGACCAAAGAATTGAGTACAAAACTCAATAATTTCGGATTTAAATGTAATTTTTACCACGGCGGATTAACGGTTGAACAAAAGCAAATTGCACTAAATAAGTGGGTGCAGGAAGAAACGCCAATTATGGTTGCTACCAACGCTTTTGGAATGGGAATTGACAAATCTAATGTAAGAGCTGTAATCCATTTAAGCATACCGAGTAGTATTGAAAATTACCTACAAGAAGCTGGAAGAGCTGGAAGAGATGGTGAAAAATCTTACTCATTTGTATTGGTAGATGAACCAGATTATTACCAAAGTGAACAACAATTGTTGCAAACTTTACCTAGTGTTTCTTTTGTAAAAGAGGTCTATTTTAAACTCAATCAGTTTTTTAAAATCTCTTATGGAGATTGGGTTCAAGAGCCCATTTCATTAGATTTAGAAGAATTTTGTACCCAATATAACTTTCATAAAAACCAAGTTTTTTATGCTTTAAAAATGTTAGAAAATGTTGAAATTTTACTATTAGATGAAAATTTTAACCGAAAATCTATCGTTACTTTTTTAGCCAACAATCATGAAATTTTCAATTATGTTGATATCAATCAAGATTTAGGAAAATTGTTGCAACTTTTATTGCGAACTTATGGCGGAATAATCGATTTTCCATCACCAATTAATGAAACTTTACTGGCTAAAAAATTAGGAATCTCAATTGATGTACTTAAAATTCAATTGATTAAATTAACGGAAGATGAAATGATACACTACATTCCATCTAACATTCATTTACAACTCACTTTTTTGGTACCAAGAGAAGATGAGCGAACTGTTAATTTAAAATCGACACAGATTTTAAAAAGAAATGAATTAAAGCTACAGAAATTTACCGCTATTGTTCAATTCTTAAAAAACAATAAGGAGTGTAGAAATCAGCAATTATTGCGCTATTTTGGAGAAGAAAATCCAACAAAATGTGGTATTTGTGAGGTTTGTTTAAATGCCAAAAATAGCACTCCAAAACATTCCAAAAAAGAAATTGAACAACAATTGTTAGAAATTATGAGTCAAAATCCGAAATCAATTAATGAATTAATGGATATTTTTTCGATGGAACAAAAAAGTTTGTTAGACATTTTACAATTATTGATAGAAAGAGATATGATAAGTTTAAATTTGCAACATAAATTTCAGTTAAAATAATGCAACGCAATTTACGAATCGTTTTTATGGGCACGCCAGATTTTGCCGTAGGAATCTTAAAAAGTTTGGTGGCAAACAATTATAATATTGTAGGCGTTGTTACTGCACCCGATAAACCCGCCGGAAGAGGACAGAAATTGCAAGAATCTGCTGTAAAACAATATGCTGTAAGTCAGAATCTTAACATATTACAACCCACCAATTTAAAAAGTGAATCATTTATAAACGACTTAAAATTTTTAAATGCTAATTTACAAATAGTAGTTGCTTTTAGAATGTTACCCAAAGTTGTTTGGCAACTTCCAACTTTTGGCACTTTTAATTTACACGCTTCACTTTTGCCGCAATACAGAGGCGCAGCGCCTATTAATTGGGCAATTATCAATGGTGATAAAACAACTGGAGTAACAACTTTTTTTATTGAAGAAAAAATTGATACTGGTGCTATTATTTTACAAGATGAAATAGCAATTGAACCCAATGAAACAGCCGGAACATTGCACGATAAATTAATGCTTTTAGGAAGTATTGTTACCTTAAAAACGGTTAAATTGATAGAAAATAATACCGTAGCAACAATTTCGCAAACCACAAATAACCTAAAAGAAGCGCCAAAAATATTTCCAGAAACTTGTAAAATTAACTGGGAAGATACCGTAGAAAATATTCATAATTTTATTAGGGGACTTGCTCCTTATCCGGGAGCTTGGTCAATTTTACATCAAAATAACCAAGAAATTAAAGTAAAAATATTTAAAGCAGATTTAGTAATTGAAATTCATACTTTAAAAACTGGAACTATTTTATCAGTTGCGAAATCAATAAAAGTAGTGGTGAAAAATGGCTTTATTTTGATTGATGAACTACAAATTGCAGGAAAGAAAAAAATGGATACTCCAAGTTTATTGAATGGATTTCATTTTACTGAAGACGCTTATTTTTCTTGATATTTTTACCAGAAATATTGGCAAATCTATCAATTTTAGCTAATTTTATTAACAATTAGAAATAGTTATCAACAAAATCAACTTATTTTAGTGTTAAAAATTGTGTAAACCCTTATTCCTGTTATATTTGTTGTTATATTTATATCAAAAATTAATGTTTAACCAAATTTTAAAATTTAGATTATGAACAAATCCGATTTAATTGATGCAATGGCTGCTGACGCAGGAATTTCAAAAGTTGCTGCAAAAGCTGCATTAGAATCATTCACAAAAAGTGTAACAGGTACTCTTAAAGCAGGAGATAAAGTTACTTTAGTTGGATGGGGAACTTTCTCTATTTCAAAAAGAGCTGCTAGAAGTGGTAGAAATCCACAAACTGGAAAAGCAATTAAAATTGAAGCTAAAAACGTAGTAAAATTCAAAGCGGGAGCTGGATTTAGCGAAGACGTTAACTAACCAAAGAACAATATTGTAATTAAAAATTCCCTTTTAGGGAATTTTTTTTTACATTTATATCATAATTAACATTTTAAACCATCAAATTATGAAAAAATGCTCCCTCCTTTTTGTAATAACTGTGTTTTTAATAACAGTTAATGTTCAGGCACAAAAATATTATGTGTATGACAGCCCCGATTTTAATGTAATGATAAAATCCAATACAGAAAATACTCGGGTATTAGAAATCTCTTTTACAGATAAAGAAAAAACCAAATGGGTAAAATTTGAAATTGAAGATTTTTATGATTACGAAGATACCGATAAAGGCGGTTTTACCTATGTTGTTAAAGATGGTAAAAACGATCGTTATTTTGTTGATTATTTTAGAACATCCGATTATATAATTGTGACCAAAGAAGATGATACAACCGGATTTAAATGGACACTTTACAGAAGGCCTGAATAATTTTAAAAAATAAAAAAATGCTAAAACCAACTAAAGGAAAATTACTGATAGCCGAACCCTCAATTTTAAATGATCCTTCATTTAACCGGTCGGTGGTGCTTTTAACAGAACACAATGAAGAAGGTTCTGTCGGATTTATATTGAATAAACTTTCTCATTTTAAACTAAATGAATTGGTGCCAGAAATTTTAATTGATTTTCCAGTTTATTTGGGCGGACCGGTAGAAACAGAAAATTTATATTTTATCCATAAAAAACCAACTTCAATACCAGGAAGTATAGCAATTGGTAAAGGATTTTATTGGGGTGGAAACATCCAAATAATTACAGAATTAGTTAATAAAACGGCAATAAAACCCAATGAAATTAGATTTTTTCTAGGATATTCTGGATGGGAAATTGACCAACTTAATGAAGAACTTGCCATTGATTCTTGGGTAGTGGTTGAAAATGATTTTCCAAATATTTTAGATGCAGATGATACTACACTGTGGAAAAACCATATGATACAATTGGGAGGCGATTATCTTATTTGGGCAAATGCACCTTTAAATCCGAGTTTAAATTAAAGTATCGTTCATTAATTTTTGAAGATTCAATGCCATTTTAGTATCATAAACTTTCTTTTTAAAATGGGTAATCGGCTGAATTCCAACAATTGAATTGGTTAAAAAAACTTCAGTAGCATTTAACAAATCAGTATAAATAAGTGGTTTTTCTATCAATTCAAAAGCAGGTTCATTTTGAACAACTGCCATCAATTTTTTTCTGTAAATACCGTTGATACATCCTTCTGATAAAGGTGGTGTAATAATTTGATGGTTATTGATTATAAAAATATTTCCGTTTATAAACTCTACAATTTGTTTTTTATCATTCAACAATAAACAATTTTGCAGCAGATTTTCATCAACAAAAATACTGGCCAATACGTTTAAAATTCTGTTAGAAGTTTTAATAGTTGATAAAAAAGAAGACGACAAATAAAAATCTTTATAAATATCAACTTCGTATTTTGTAGGTTGATTGGTATTTAAAGGAGATGTTTCTATTAAATAGTTAATTTTATTAGAAATAGGAAGATAAAAACCGCCATTTGCTCTAAAAACAGACACTCTTATTCTGTATTGATCGGCATTTAAAGAAAAATCAATGGCATTTAAAATGGCTTGTTCATAAAATTCTAAGGTAAAATCCATCGGAATTTCCATGCGCAATAAACGCATAGAAGCCATGAGCCGAAAATAATGATCTTCTAAAAATTGGAGTTCATTGTTGGTATATTTTAAAGTATCAAACAAAGCATCGCCATATTTAAAAGCCCTGTTAGCCGATAAATCTGAAATATTTTTACTTATGTTGCCATTAAAATTTTCCATAATATGTATTAAAAAACCACGCAATGCGTGGCTTTTTGGTTATGCTCCTATAATGTGTTTTAATTCATCAAACTGATTTTCCCAAAGCATTTTAGCGCTGTCAATTTCATCGGGCTCAGCAAAATCGGTAATAATTACCGATACATCTTTGGTAATTTCATCTACCTGAATTTTAAATTCAAAGAAATATTCATCTTCTGTATCTTCTACCCATTTAAACCGAACGCGTTCATCCTGGCGTTTGGCTAATAATTTAGCCACCTCTTCATCAACGCCATCCCAAAAAAACGTAAACATCTCACCTCTAGAATTTACATTGTCTGCAAACCATTCTGACAAGCCAGAAGGCGTTACAAAAAATTGATATATAAAGTGGGGAGAAGCATTAATTGAGAATTCTAATTGATATTTTTGTTTTTTAGCCATTTTTTCTTTTTAATTCGATGCACAATATATGTAAAAATTTGTTGCTACCAACAATCTTTTTAATCTATTTTTTTTTAAAATGATTTCTTGCAACAAGCTAATTTTATTTTATATTTGCAAACTCAAACGCGGCGAGGTAGCTCAGTTGGTTAGAGCATCGGATTCATAACCCGAAGGTCTCGAGTTCAAATCTCGATCTCGCTACTCAAAACTCCTAAAAAATTAGGAGTTTTTTTTATGCTTATAAGGCATGGAAAAGCAAATTAGAGATTAGGAAATAGCAAATTAGCGAAGCGCAAAAAGGGAAGAAAAATAGGGAAAAGAGAAAACCTTTGTCAAAGTTTTGACCTTTGACAAAGGTGCTCAGCGCACTAATTATGGGAATTTTTCATTTTTCATTTTTAACTTTTAATTTCTTGCCCTGAATTTATCGAAAAGGTTAATTTTTAACACAACAAACTTTGTCAAAGTTTTGACCTTTGACAAAGATGCTGAGAACACTAATTAGAAAAATTTTGAATTTTGAATTTTTCCATCTTCGCTTTTCGCTATTCCATTTTAATTTTTCATCTTTAACTTTTCATTTTTCATTTTTCATTTTTAACTTTTAATTTTCAATTTCCCATTTTTAACCGTTAATTTTGTAAAAAGCATCACCTATGAAACTTTTAAAATTACATAAAACCGCTACCCTAGAAATATATACTTCAGATACTACAACTGTAATTAGTTTACCGATGGTAGAAAATGGCATAAGTGCCGGATTTCCAAGTCCTGCAGATGATTTTTTAGATGTTTCTATCGATTTAAATAAAGAACTAATTAAAAATCCGAGTACCACCTTTTTTGGTCGTGTAAAAGGTGATAGCATGATAAATGCGGGCTTAAATGAGGGCGATTTATTGGTAATTGATAAAAGTTTAGAACCCATCAACAATAAAATTGCGGTTTGTTTTATTGATGGTGAATTTACCGTAAAAAGAATAAAAATTGAAAAAGATACGGTTTGGTTAGTGGCAGAAAATGATAAGTACAAACCCATTTTGGTAACCAAAGAAAACGATTTTTTAATTTGGGGAATCGTAACAACCGTTATTAAATCACTTTAAAAATGTACGCTTTAATAGATTGCAATAATTTTTATGCCTCTTGCGAAAGGGTTTTCAGACCTAATTTAAGGCATCAGCCCATTGTTGTTTTATCTAACAATGATGGTTGTGTTATTGCGCGCAGTAATGAGGCAAAAGCTCTGGGCGTACCAATGGGCGCTCCGGCATTTCAATTTAAAGCGCTTTTTGAGGAACATAAAATTCAGGTTTTTTCATCCAATTATGCCTTGTATGGCGATATGAGTCATAGAGTGATGAACTTACTCGCAACTTTTTCACCAGATATAGAAATTTATAGTATTGATGAGGCCTTTTTACAATTTAAAGGATTTGATTTCATCAATTTACAAACCTATGGAGAAAGCATCAAAAAACAAGTAGATAAAGGAACCGGAATTCCTATCAGTATCGGAATTGCACCTACCAAAGCACTGTCAAAAGTAGCGAATAGAATTGCTAAAAAATTCCCAGAGAAAACAGGAGGAGTTTACATCATCGACACCGAAGAAAAAAGAATTAAAGCATTGAAATGGTTAGCGGTTGAAGATGTTTGGGGTATCGGCAAAAAACACAGCAAACGTTTAAAACTACAAAATATCAATACCGGCTACGATTTTGTAAACCTACCCGATGAGTGGGTAAAAAAACAAATGAGTGTGGTTGGATTGCGTTTAAAATATGAATTGGAAGGAAAACCTGCCTTGGGTTTAGAAACCATCAGTCCGAAAAAATCAATTGCCACCACGCGTTCATTCGATAAAATGTATTCAGATTTTGAACCAATTAAAGAACGGATAAGTACTTTTTCGGTGAGTTGTGCCGAAAAATTGCGCAAGCAAAAAAGTTGCTGTAATGCCATGATGGTATTTCTACACACCAACGGACACCGAAAAGATTTACCGCAATACAGTAAAAATATTATCCTTAAAACCCCTTATCCAACCAATTCTAGTATCGATTTAATAAAATTGGCTACTGCCGGATTGACAAAAATTTATAAAAATGGCTATCAATACAAAAAAGCAGGAATAATTGTAATGGATTTAACGCCCGAAAACGCCAAACAATTTACTTTATTTAGTGATGAAAATCACAAACATTTGGCCATTATGAAAACAATTGATTATTTAAACAAAGAAATTGGTCAAAACAAAGTAAAATTTGCCTCGCAAGATTTAGGAAGAACTTGGAAAATGAATCAGGAAAAATTAAGTCCGAGATACACCACCAAACTCAACGAGATTATCGATATTAAATGATTGAATGATTGAATGATTGAATGATTGAAAAAATGAAAAAATGAAAAAATGAAAGATTAACCCTTCGACAAGTTCAGGATTGAAGATTGAAA
>CAMTWE010000072.1:0-3092 GCA_947085395.1 uncultured Bacteroidota bacterium
GAAATTGACAATGATGCTTTATTAGTTCAATTACAAGTTAAATTCTAACAATAAACTTTTTAAACTTTTTTGAAAAAGAAAATTTAATTAGTTGCAATAGTTCTAGCTATTGAATTGCCCAACTTTAAAAGTTGGGCAATTTTTTTTTAAAATCATTTTAAAAATATCTCCTAAATCAATCAAAAAAAACAATTCAATTAATCTGAGTTAACTTTATATCCAATAAAATTATAGCTTTGAGAAAGAAAAATAGGAACAATCCTATTATTAATAAAAAACTTAACTTCAGTTTTAAAATAAACTAAAACATTAAAATTAATTTTAAGTACCCCTATTTTTAATCCATATTAATTCATTATTTTTGATGAAATACAAAAAATAAAAATGACCGGTCAATTAAAAAAATTATTTTTAAAATTAATTGCATTTCTATTTCCATCTGTTAAAGATTTATCTGAAAATAAAGAAATTAAATTATTCCGAATCAATACTAAAGTTTTTTTGGCTAATTATTTTTATATCATTCTTGGAATTTTAGCCGCATCATTCGGTTTAAAAAGCTTTTTATTACCCAACTCATTTATTGATGGTGGCGTAACAGGTATATCACTTATTACCAGAGAACTCACCGGAATTTCACTTTCAATTCTAATTGTAGCTATTAATTTACCATTTATCATTTTAGCATTCTCACAAATAGGCAAACAATTTGCCATCAAAAGTATCATCGCAATTTTAGGTTTAGCTTTGGCGCTACAGTTCCTTGTTTTCCCAATTATTACCACAGATAAATTACTCATTGCTGTTTTTGGTGGATTTTTCTTAGGAATGGGAATCGGACTTGCCATTAGAGGCGGCGCAGTTCTTGACGGAACCGAAGTTTTAGCCATTTTTATAAGTAAAAAAACCGGCTTAACTATTGGAGATATCATCTTTCTTTTCAATGTGATTATTTTCTTATTTGGCGCTTATGTTTTATCTATTGAAATTGCGCTGTACGCTGTATTAACCTATTTATCTGCTTCTAAAACAGTCGATTTTGTAATAGAAGGCGTTGAAGAGTATATCGGAATTACCATTATTTCTAATTATAGCGAAGAAATTAGGTTAATGATTATAGACAATTTAGGTAGAGGCGTTACACTTTATGCAGGAAAAAGAGGCTATGGTAAAAATGGTAATCAACTAAATGCTGTTGATATTGTTTATACCGTTATTTCCAGGTTAGAGATTGCGCGGTTAAAATCTGAAATCTCTAAAATAGACTCCGATGCATTTATTGTAATGAGCAGTGTAAAAGATATAATGGGCGGCATGATTAAAAAACGCCCACATATCAATTAATATTATTCAATCAGCTTCAAAAAATCATCTTCTGAAATGATAGGAATCTTAAGTTCTTCCGCTTTTGTGCGTTTACTCGGACCCATATTTTCTCCTGCAACCACATAATTTGTTTTAGTGGAAATAGAACTTCCTACTTTGCCCCCATTTTGTTCAATCATCATTTTTAAGGATTCTCTGCTGATATTTTCGAAAACACCTGATATAACAAAAGTTGAATTTTTTAATTTTTCTGATGTTTGTTTTGAGGCATCTTCAACAATTTGAAACTGTAATCCATAAGATTTTAAACGACTGATTATTTGTTGATTTGCCATATTATTTGAAAATTCAACGATACTTTGTGCAATTCTATCTCCAATTTCATCAACAGTAATTAATTCTTCGTAAGTAGCATTCATTAAATTATCGATTGATTTAAAATGCTTCGCTAGTTTTTTTGCGACCGTTTCACCTACAAATCTAATTCCGATAGCAAATAAAACTTTTTCAAAAGGAATTTCTTTGGATTGAATTAAACCATCAAGAATATTCTGAGCAGATTTTTCTGCCATTCTTTCTAACGGAATCAATTGCATCAATTTTAAGTCATATAAATCGGCAAAATCATAAATCAATTTATTTTTAAACAGCAATTCTACCGTCTCTGCTCCTAGTCCGTCAATATTCATCGCCTTACGACTGATAAAATGAATTATCCTGCCAGTAATTTGTGGCGGACAACCATATTCATTAGGACAAAAATGTTTGGCATCTCCATCTATTCTCACCAAAGCGGTATGACATTCAGGACAATGGGTAATGTATTTTACAATTTCGGCTTCCTTATTTCTGCTTAATTCATTTACGCCCACAATTTTGGGAATAATTTCCCCACCTTTTTCAACGTAAACCTCATCATTTAAATGCAATCCCAATTTTTCAATTTGATCAGCATTGTGCAGTGAAGCCCTTTTTACAATGGTGCCGCCTAACTCAACGGGCTCCAAATTAGCGACTGGAGTTATGGCGCCCGTTCTTCCAACCTGATAATCTACACTTATTAATTTTGATGCAACTTGTGCTGTTTTATATTTATAAGCAATTGCCCAACGAGGCGATTTAGCGGTATAACCTAATTCCTCCTGTAGATGTAAATCATTTATTTTAATTACAATTCCGTCTGTTTCATAAGGCAATTCTAATCGTTTTTGTTCCCAATTGTCTATAAATTGAAAAACTTCTTCCAAATTATTGGCAACTTTTATAGAGTCAGGAATTTTAAAACCCATTTTTTTAGCGAACTGCAAATTATCAAAATGGGTTTTATAAGGTAAATGATCGCCAATAATTTGATATAATAAACAATCCAAAGGTCGTTTAGCCACTTCGGCACTATCTTGCAATTTTAAACTTCCGCTAGCAGTATTTCGTGGATTCATATAAGGATCTTCGCCTTCCTGTATGCGATCTTCATTCATTTTAATAAATCCGTCTATTGGTAAAATAATTTCACCGCGAATCTCAAAAGAATTCATTTTAATATCTTCTATTTTTAGTGGAATTGATTTAATAGTTCTAATATTGGCGGTTACATTATCACCCTTAAAACCATCACCACGGGTAATTGCTTTTGCTAATTTTCCATTTTCATAGGTTAGATTAATAGATGCTCCATCAAATTTTAACTCGCAGGTATAATTAATTTTATCAGTTCCTAACAATTTTATATTTCGCTTTTCCCACTCTATTAAATCTTCTTTTGAATA
>CAMTWE010000073.1:0-2975 GCA_947085395.1 uncultured Bacteroidota bacterium
AAATAAATCGCCGTGGAAAAGTGCTATTTTTGAATTCAAATCATTTTCAATTAAAGCTGCATTTAATCCGATTATAGCATTCGGATTGGAATCTGTTCCATAAACTTTTTCAAATCCATGATTTAATAGTTGGTAGGAAAGTACACCACAGCCAACACCAATATCAATGGCTGTTTTTTTAGTGCCTTTATACTGTTTTAACCAATTATCAAAAAGTTTCAAATGCTCGAATCGGGTAGGGAAATAGGTTCCGAAAAAAGGATGTATTTTTTGTTTTAAAACCGGAATTGCAATTCCTTTTTCATACCATTGCCATGCACTGTTTAATCCTTGAACTTGAGGAAAAGGCAATAAAAACTCCGATAATTCTGGATATAATATTTTAAACCAGCCAATTTCTGGTGCTTTTTTTACAGATAATTTGTGATTTTTAACCAACAACAGCAATCGGTTTGAGGAATCTCTAAATACAGAACGAAAATCTCGCTGACCTTGAAACGATTGATTGTCATATTTTTTAGTAAGCTGTATTTTAAGTTCGTTTAAGATGATGAGTCCGCTACTATAAAAATCAATTATCAACACAAATTTACCATTCATAATTGCATTTACAGCCATTCTTGGATCCATAGTGCGTTTATAAATTACCACATCAATCTCCTCAACAATTGCATCTGGACGGTAGATTTCAATTTCTTTTCCTGAAAAATCAGTTATTTTAGTAGCTATATTTTTTTCCATTTTTAAATATTTTTGTAAGCCGATATTTTATTTTGTTTAATCTGTAATTAAAAATAAATCACAGATTTTTATTAGCCCTTAATCTTTGGTTTAAAATCTTTTGTCTACATCAAAATACTAATTCTCACTTTTTTCTTCTTTAGCATGCTGTTATTTAAAAGTGCAATTAATTTATTTGATTTTGATTTAGGAACCGCCACAAAAGCACAATCATGTTTCAATTCAATTGTTCCTAATTCGTCTTTTTGAAGTTCGCCTTGTTTGAAAAATAAACCGGCAATATCACCTTTAGAAATTTTATCTTTTCTACCGCCAGAAATATACAGCGTTTCCCATTTACTATTGGCAATATTTTGAACAGTTTTCAATTCTTCAATTACAGATCCTTCAATAAAATCTGGCAAAGTTTCATTTTTATATTTCAAAATATAAGCAGTTCCGTCGCTATTCATACGAGCTGTTCTGCCATTTCTGTGGATAAATTCATCTTTTTTAACAGAAAGTTCATAATGAATAATAAAATCCATTTCAGGCACATCAATTCCTCTTGCAGCTAAATCGGTAGCAATTAAAAGTTTATGGGTTCCGTTTCTAAATTTTATCAAGGCACGTTCTCTGTCCATTTGCTCCAATCCGCCATAAAAACAGCCATGACCAATATTTTTATGAAGCAGAAAATTGCTCACTTCTTCAATGGTATCTTTTAAATTACAAAAAATAATGCCATTGCCTTTTCCAATTTGTCCTAATAATTTTTCTAGCGTTTCTAATTTATCTTTTGATGGAGAAATTACAGTTTTAAGTGTTAATAGATTGACTCCTTCGCTTAGGTAATTTAATTTAAGCGGATTTTTAATGCCTATAAAACCCGGAATGGCTACTTTTTGCGTAGCAGAAGTTAAAATTTTCTTTTTTACGGATGGTAAAATTTCCATAATTTCTCTCATTTCATTTTCAAAACCAATTTCTAATGATTTATCAAACTCATCTAACACCAATGTTTTGATACCATCAACTTGAATAATGCCTCTTCTCATATGATCTGCAATTCTGCCCGGAGTACCAATTAGAATTGCAGGTGGATGTTTTAATTCAATCTTATCTTTAGCACCAGCTCTTCCGCCGTAAACAGCATTTGTTTTAAATCCGCTTCCCATATCTCTTATAACTTGTTCAATTTGAAGCGCTAATTCTCTTGATGGCACTACAATAAGTACTTGAATTTGGTCTGATGTTGCATCCAACTCCGTTAAAATTGGCAATAAAAAAGCCAGTGTTTTTCCAGTGCCAGTAGGGGATAGGAGTACTATTTCTGATTTTGATAAAATGGCTTTGTAAGCATCTTCTTGCATTTGATTAAGGTGTTCTATTCCTAATTTTTGAAGAATTGCCTCTTGATTTTTGTTGTGATTGTTCATCTTGCAAAGGTATCTTAATTATTGTTGTGATACTTAAAATGTGTGTTAGCTTAATTTGAAAATTATTTTATCCTTTTTTTTTGATGAATTTTTATAAGTATTCATTGCGTGTTTTGGTCAAAAATGATGAAATTCAATTTGATTAAAATAAAATTTCTATATTGGCTCATGAATTAAACCTATAAAAATGGATAGTATTTCTGCAATTATTTTGGCGTTTGCGCTTTTTATTATCATGCTTGGCATGGGACTTTCGCTTGTTTTAGATGATTTTAAACGTATTTTTATTTCTCCAAAAGCCATCATTTTAGGTTTAATCAATCAAATAATTATTTTACCATTAATCGGATTTGGCGTTGTTTCAATCATTCCTTTACAACCAGAAATTGCTATCGGATTGATGATTTTAGCCGCTTGTCCGGGTGGTCCAACTTCCAATTTAATTACACATTTAGCTAAAGGAGATATCGCACTTTCTGTTAGTTTAACAGCATTGAGTAGCTTTATCACCATTTTAAGCATCCCTTTTATCATCAACTTTTCGCTAATTTACTTTTTAGATGAAGGGCAGTTAATTACTTTAAATGTGTTTGAAACAATTATTCAGATTATGGTAATTACCATTATTCCGGTTAGTATTGGAATGTTAATTAGAAAATATAAAGAAGATTTTGCTATAAAAATGACCAATCCTGTGCGAAAAGCTTCTGGAATTGTAATGGTGTTGGTAATTGTCGGAATTGTAGTGAAAGAAAAAGATAGTTTTATTGGCTATTTTCAGCAAGCAGGAATTGCAGCCCTGGTTTTAAATGTAAC
>CAMTWE010000074.1:0-4678 GCA_947085395.1 uncultured Bacteroidota bacterium
GATACAGAATTGAAAAATTATGAAGATATTGATACCGTTACAATGTATTTGAACCCAGAAAGACAAAAAGAGTTTTACAATTATATCATCAATTTAAAACCGAGAAGAGTCATTTTTAATCCTGGAACTGAAAATAATGAATTTCAAGAATTGTTAACTAAACAAGAAATTCAATTCGAAGAAGCTTGTACTTTGGTGCTTTTAAGAACCAATCAATTTGATAAATAATAACTGATTCTTAAGTTTTTTTATCACAGAAAATTTTAAAAAATAGCTAATCAGTTGGGGAAATTTCAAATATTTTTCCTTCTAGGGATAAATGAGTGTTTTCAAAATATTTAGAAGCTTCTTCTTGAAATTTTGTTAAATCTGCATATCTACTAGAATAATGCCCCAAAACAAGCATTTTAACAGTTGCTTGTTGTGCAATCATGCCCGCTTCTGCAGCTGTTGAATGCATGGTAGTTTTAGCAGTATCTTTTTTATCGATTAAAAAAGTGCTTTCGTGGTACAATAAATCAACATTTTTAATGATGGTAACTATTGTTGGGTCATAAACAGTATCACTGCAATATGCGTAACTCAATTGCTTTTTTGGTTTGATGGTAAGCAATTCATTTTTAATAATTTCACCATTTTTAGAGATAAAATCTTTCCCTTTTTTAAGGTGGTGATAATGACAAATTTCAATTGCTGGATATTTTGAAATTACTGCCATATTGAGGTGCAATTCTTGGGGTGCTTTTTCTTTAAATAGAAAACCGTTAGTGTAAATCCTGTGTTTTAAAGGAATTGTTTCAACGGTTACTTTGTCATCTTCAAAAATAAGTTCACTATTCTTGCTTTCTAATTCGTGAAAAAGAAGCGGAAATTTAGTCCATGAATTGGATAATTTAAATTGCAAAGTCACAATTTCTTTAATCCCTTTTGGACCATAAATATGAAGAGCGGGTTCTCGGTTATAAAGGTTAAAAGTTGATATTAAACCCACCAAGCCGAAGAAATGATCGCCATGTAAATGCGATATAAAAATGTGATTTATCTTAGAAAATTTAATTTTAAAGTTTCTTAATTGCACCTGAGTTCCTTCGCCACAATCAATTAAAAAAGCATGATTTTTAATTTCTAAAAACTGAGCTGTTGGATTGGCAAAAGTACGAGGTGTTGCAGAATGACATCCTAAAATAGTGAGTTTTAAGCTCATTTAATAACCAATCTTTTGGAGATTATTTCTTTGGTAGTTTGTAAAGAATATAAATACATTCCCGGATTTAAATCATTTTTGTAAAAGTCAAATTGATTTTCGCCTTTTTGAACTTCTAATTTGCTGGTAAAAACAGTTTTTCCCAATAAATTTTTAACGGTAAAAGTAACTTCTTGCTCTTTATTTGATATAAAAAATATGGTTGTTTTTACGCTAAACGGATTGGGAGATGCCATTATTTCTGAAATAGTAGGATCTTGTTGATCGTTATTAATAGGAGCTTTCTCAAACTTAACTGGGATGTTAGTTGAGATTCCATAAACTAAAACGTTTATAAAAAAAGCAAATATTAAGAGTAGTTTTTTCATCAATAAGCAATTATTTTAAAATCCTAAATCACGTTCAATAGCTTCCATTTCTAAAATATCTTTTGCTTCTGTTAGGGTAGGAGCAACAATCAATTCATCAGGTAATTCATCAAAATCTATACCGTTTACAATCAATATAAAAGATAATTTTTTTTCTCGATGTTTTTCTGTGACTTTCAAAAGTACAAATAAATCTTTTAAATCTATGTTAAAATTCTTAGAAAAATCAATAATAAGGTGTTCTTTTTTAATTTCCTCATATTTCTCTTGGAATTGTTTAAAAAATAAATCAACTGTTTTTTCTTCTGGCTGAATTAAAGTGTATAATTTTTTCCGTGTTATTTTCATTAATTACGTTTAATTTTTTCTGCTAATAAATAAATGACAGCCATTCTTACTGCCACCCCATTTTCTACTTGATTTAAGATTACAGAATGCTCAGAATCTGCAACATCACTGGTAATTTCTACTCCACGATTGATTGGTCCCGGATGCATAATCACAATTTTTTTATCCAAAGAATCTAACATTTTTTTATTAATGCCATAAAGTTGGGTATATTCTCTAACCGATGGAAAATAATTGAGATCCATCCGCTCATGTTGCACTCGTAAAACATTGGCAACATCGCACCATAAAAGTGCTTTTCTAATATCGGTCTCAACTTCTACTCCTAAACTTGTAATGTGTTTCGGAATTAAGGATAACGGACCGCAAACTTTTACTTGAGCTCCTTGTAATTTTAGTGCAAAAATATTGGATAAAGCCACTCTAGAATGTAAAATATCGCCTACAATTACTACTTTTTTACCGCCAACTTCGCCTAGATTTTCTTTAATTGTATAAGAATCTAGCAAAGCTTGTGTGGGATGTTCATGTGTTCCATCGCCTGCATTAATTATCGTTGCTTTTACATTTTTTGATAAAAAAACGCTCGCGCCAACATGCGGATGTCGCATTACTATCATATCAACTTTCATAGAAAGGATATTGTTAGCCGTATCAATTAAAGTTTCACCTTTAGAAACCGATGACTGACTGGATGAAAAGTTGATAACATCGGCAGAGAGTCTTTTTTCTGCCAATTCAAAAGATAGTTTGGTGCGCGTACTATTTTCAAAAAATAAATTGGCAATGGTAATATCGCGTAAAGAAGGAACTTTTTTGATAGGTCGGTTAATAATTTCCTTAAAATGAGTCGCCGTTTTAAAAATGAGTTCGATATCATTTTTATTGAGGTCTTTGATGCCTAGTAAATGAGATACACTTAATGAGTTCATTTTAGGTAATATTAATGATGTAAACTGCGTCTTGTTGGTCTTTTTCTGTCCAAAATATTTTTACTTTTTCTTGGTTAATAACATCCACTTGTCTGCCACTATAATCTGGTTGTATAGGAAGTTCTCTGCTAAATCGCCGGTCAATTAAAACCATCAATTCAATACTTTTGGGTCGTCCAAAAGATTGGATGGCTGTTAATGCAGCTCTAATACTTCTGCCAGAAAATAAAACATCATCAATAAAAACAACATTTTTATTTTCAACCACAAAATTGATGCTTGTTTGATTGGCTTCCAAAGGTTTATCACTTCGTCTAAAATCATCTCTATAAAAAGTGATATCTAACTGACCGTATAAAATATCCTTTAATTGATAGTCAGATTTTAAAATAGAAATCAATCTTTCTGCAAAAAAAACACCCCTTGGTTGCAAACCAATTAAAACAGTATTTTCTAAATTTGGGTGATTTTCAATTAGTTGACACGCTAATCGATGTAAAATTATTTGAATTTCTGATGAGTTGATAAGTATTTTATGACCCATAATTGTTTTCAAATAGTTGGTTGTACAAATGTAACATTTTTCTGTTAATTAATTTGTTAAAAAGATTTTTTGCTTTTATCGCTCTATTTTAAATGTTGTTGTAATTTTATTTCAAATTAGTATCCGTATAAAATGACAGAAAACGCGCCAGACGAACACTTTTTTACCATAGAAAAATTTGAATTGATGTTAAAAACAAATCAGGTTTATTTCTTTGATTCTGATGATTTTATAAAAATTATTAATCACTATTTTGAAGAAGGAAAAGACAATCTTGCCAATCAGGCCATCAAATTGGGTTTAACACAACATCCAAGTTCTTATGACATAAAATTATTGAAGGCAGAGCAACTTATTCATGAAGATAAAAAGGAGGAAGCTTATCTTTTGTTAGATGAATTGACTCAAATAGATGCTAATAACGAGCAATTATTTTTGTTAAAAGCAAGCATGTTTTCTAAAGATTTACAGTTTAAGAAAGCCATTCAAATGCTTACAAAGGCATTAAAAGTTACCGATGATGTTGAAGAAGTTTTGTATTTAATTGGTATGGAATTTATGTATCAGGAAGAATATGATGAGGCAGAAAAATATTTTAAAGCTGTTTTGGTGATTGATTTAGAAGATGATCAGGTTTTAAATAATTTGATTTTTTGTTTTGAAATTCAAGAAAAATATGCCGAAGCCGTTCAGTTTTTATTAGATTATATTGAGAATATTCCTTATAGTGAATTGGCGTGGTTGCTTTTGGGAAAACAATATTACGCACAAAAAAAATACAAAGATGCAATTGCCGCTTTTGATTATGCATTGGTAATTGATGATGATTTTGTGGCTGCTTATATTGAAAAAGGTAAAACGCTGGAAAAACTAAAAAAATATAAAGAAGCAATTGAAAATTATACTGCTGCGCATGATTTAGAAGATCCATCGGCTTATCTGTACTTTAAAATTGGGAAATGTTACGAGCGTATTCAATTGGTTGAAAATGCTATAAATTATTACAAAAAAGCAGTTCACGAAGACCCACAATTCGAAAAAAGTTGGCTGGCATTAATCAAATTATTGATTAAAAAAAATCAATTTCAAGAGGCCTTGTTGGTAGTAGAAAATGCCATAGAAATGGATGAACACAATGCGCAATTTTTAGAAAATAAAGATAAAATTCTCAATTTTATAAGTAGTAAGTAGTAGCTGGCTGTTGGCTGTTGGCTTTTAGCAGTAGGTTTAAATTTTTCATTTTTCATTTTTCTTTTTTTTACATCTCACTTCTGAACCCTGA